>JANOSR010000220.1:0-17856 GCA_031415935.1 Steroidobacteraceae bacterium
CGCACGCACCTACATCATGGATGCCGCGCGCTCGGTGACGACCGGCGCGATCGACGGCGGCGAAAAGCCATCCGTACCTGCCGGCATCCTGAAGTACCACGCGACCGAAATGAGCCGGATGATCTGTAATGACGCGATGGACGTGCAGGGCGGCAAGGGCATCATGCTGGGTCCGAAGAACTACCTTGGGCGGGGCTATCAGGCCGTCCCGGTCGGCATCACCGTCGAGGGCGCCAACATCCTGACGCGCAGCCTGATCATCTTCGGCCAGGGCGCCGTGCGCTGCCATCCCTGGGTGCTCAAGGAGATGAATGCCGCGCAGGATCCGGATCACGTACGCGGCGTGCGCGACTTCGACCGTGCGCTCTTCGGCCACATCGGCTTTACGATTTCGAATGCCGTGCGCTCGCTCTTCGCCGCGATCACGCTCTCGCGCATCGTTACGGCCCCGATCAAGGGCCCGACCAGGCGCTACTATGAGCACATCAACCGCTTCAGCGCTTCTTTCGCATTTGCGGCCGATGTCGCAATGCTTTCGCTCGGCGGTTACCTGAAGAAGAAGGAAAACCTGTCCGCGCGGCTCGGCGATGTGCTGTCCTCGATGTATCTCGCCTCGATGGTGCTGAAGCACTACGAGAACCAGGGCCGGCCGCCGGCCGACCTGCCGCTGGTCGAATACGGCTGCCGCCTGTTGCTGTACCAGGCGCAGGAACAGCTGCACAGCTTCCTGCGCAATTTCCCGATCCGCTGGCTTGCGAGCTTCATGCGACTCTTCATCTTTCCGCGCGGCCAGACCTATTTCGCGCCGAGCGACCGTCTGAATCCGCAGATCGCGGAGCTCGTCATGAATCCCGGCGAGGCGCGCGAGCGACTATGCCAGTATGTCTACCGCACGCTCGAGCCGACAAATCATCTTGGCCTCGTGCAGCAGGCGATGGAGCTTGCGATCGCAGCCGAGCCGCTCGAGAAGAAAATCCGCGTCGAGGGCGTGAAGACCGGCCGCGTGACGGCCCTCGACCTGCCAGGACAGATCCGTGAGGCACAGGCCGCCGGCATCATCAGCGAGGCCGAGGCCGCACAGCTACGCGAGTACGACCGCAAGGTCATGGACATCCTGCACGTGGACGATTTCGAGCCGCGCGAACTCGTCGCGGGCTCCACCTACGAGATCCAGCTGGACGGCGGCAGCGCGCAGGTGGCCTGAGTCTGCCCACGGCGGGGTGCTAGACCCCGTTCACAGTTCCCACCCCCATCAGCACTCGGCAGCTTCGACTGCCACGACAAGCTGCGACGCGTTTTGCAGAATTATCCCGTGAACTGGTCTCAACTGGCATTGTCGAGACGGGGTAAGCGATGCCTCCCAGCGATGCCGAACTGCTGACAGTTTCCGATGTCCGCGAATTCTTTCGCGAGGCGCTCTCCACGGCGCTCGAGCAGCAGCACCTGCGGGTCAAAGATCACACCGAACACTACGTCGTAAACCTGCTCGCGATGTTCGCCCGTACCGAAGCGCTGTTTGAGCCGGGCCCGAATGGCGCGCGATTGAAGCCGCTCGCGCTCCTGCTTGCGGAAGCCCTCGAGACCCCGGATGACGAGCGTCGCTTCCGCACGCTCCAGCGCCTCGGCGACGTCGCGCTTTTTGTCTCCGGATTCCTTGCGAGCGGATTCCCGCGCCGGCTCGTGGACATCGACTATCACATCGCCATGGGCGGCCGTGCCTATGGCACGCTCGCGCACACCTCGCGGCGCGGCCCGCAGCGCGCGCTCGCGACTGTCTTCGCCGAACTCCAGGACAAGTTCCAGCCGCTCGTCGATGCGCTCAACGACATCAGCGAGAGCGCAGTGACACGCTCCCAGCGAGACGTGCTTCGCCTCTATGAGCTTTGGCGCAAGACCGGCAGCCGGCGCGCCCATCGCCTGTTGATGCGTCTCGGCATCCAGCCGCTGGCTTCCGGCGCATTCGCGCACTGACATGGGTGCCGCAGCACTTGAGAGACTCGAGCTGCTGCTGACCGGGATCTACGATCTCCGGATCGGCAGCCGCGTCGAGGATTTCCTGGTCACCGAACGGCAGCAATTGCCCGACGCCTGCCGGGGCGCTGCGGGTGACGAGCAACTCTTCGTGACGACGACCGACGACGAGCTCTGCATGTCGCTGTTCCTCGACCCGGAAATGCTGGACAGGCTTCAGTCGCACGATCCGAATGACGGGCTGGACCAGCACAATGTCGCGGACTGCTGGACTGCCCTCGAGGGCATCAGCCATTTTCTTTGCGTCGCCCATCACGCGGAGCACGATCGCCCTGTTTCCCTTCTGACGCTCGAACTGCAGGCGGAGATCGACAAGTACATTGCGAGCTTCCTGCTGCTGCGCCGCCGCGACCCGCATCGTTTTCCCACGGAACTGCATTCACTGCTGTTCCAGCGCGCGCGCATCGACCCGCGGCTTGCCGCCGGCCGGGAATCGCTCTACCGGCGCGCCAGCCGCTATGCGGCGCGCTTCTGCGCGAAGCTCGAACCGCGGCTGCGGGCTTTGTGCCGCTCGGGAGACGGGAGCTGGCAGACGGATCTGAGGCGGTTCTACCGGCTGACGGATCTCGGAAAGCTCAGTTACATCGAGAGGATCGCGCAGGCTTACTAGGCTCACATGCGCGGGCGCGGGAACAACGTGTCAATACATCCGTATTGACATAGATGCACACTCCAGCGTAGTCTGTTTCGATGACGAACAGTGCGAAGTCCTCGCAACTGCAGATCCGCGTGTCCGCTACCGAAAAGGCCGCGATCCAGCGCGCCGCCCGGCGCGCCGGCATGGACATGTCCGGCTACGTGCTGAGCCGGCTGTTGAATTCCCCGGTGCGGCGATTCCAGGATCTGGCCGAGGCCTGTCTCGACGAGGGCTCTGCACGCTTCGCGCTCGCTGAGCTCAATTCACTGCTCGATGGCCAGAGTGGCGGCGAGCTGCGCGAGGCGGTCGCGACCCCGCCCCCTGCCGTGCTTGCGCCGTACCACGCCAATTACATCGCGGCGATGGTCGAGTACGCCTGCGCGCGCCGCGGAATCCGGCCGCCCGCCTGGACGCAATCGGTCGCGCCGCTGGCCGAACCCGTGTTCGCGAGCAGTCTCGAAAGCCTGCGGCTGCATCTGTTGACGAATTCTCCGCCGCCATTCAGGCGCCGCGGAATCTTCATCGACGCGAGCGTCGGCTCCAGAGTTTGACGTGCAGGCGTTCACCCAGCAGGACCTGCGCCGGCTATTCGGGCTCCTGAACGACGAACTCGCGAAGTCCGGCACCGTCGGCGAACTGTACCTGGTCGGCGGCGCGGTGCTTTGCCTGGTCCATTCGGCGCGTCCTTCCACACGGGACGTCGACGCGCTATTCCTCCCTGCGCGCGCGGTGCGCGAGGCGGCTGCGCGCGTCGCAATCCGGGCCGGCATTCCCGCCGACTGGCTCAATGATGGCGTGAAGGGATTCTTCGGCGAGCGCGGCGAGTTCAGCCCATTCCTCGAACTCGATCACCTGAAGATCATGGTGGCGCGGCCGGATTACCTGCTGGCGATGAAGTGCCTTTCGTACCGTATCGGCGAGGAGTTCCACGACGAGGATGACATCCGCTTCCTGCTGCGCTACCTCGACATCGGGTCCTACGACCTGGCAATGGAGGTAATCTCACGCTTCTATCCGCGCGAGCGATTCCCGCAGAAAACGCTGTATGCGCTGCGCGAACTCCTGCCGCCCCGTCCGCCCCTGAGCTAAGATCCTCTTGTCGCTCGAAACGAGCCGCAGCGTGTCAGCCAACGTCATATACGAAGTCGAGTGCCAACTCGACCCGGACATCGTCGCGGACTACGACGCGTGGCTGCCGGGCCACGTCCGCGATGTGCTGGCCTGTGCCGGCTTTCTGGGCGCCAGCATCCACGCAATGGAATCGCCGCCCGGCGAGCGTCAGCGGCGGCGCATCCAGTACCGGGTCGAAAGCCTGGGCGCACTCGACCATTACCTCGAGAATGACGCGACGCGCCTTCGCACCGAGACAGCGCAGCGCTTCGGCGGGCGCGTGCATTGCGAGCGGCGCGTGTTCAAGCCGTGCGAGGAAATCCTGCCGATCGCGCTCGAACCGCCGCGCTGCCTCAACTGCGGAGCGCCGGTCACGGGCAAGCACTGCCGCGACTGCGGCCAGGCCTCCGATGTGCACGTGCTTTCCATGCGTGAGGTGGCGGGCGACGTCACGCATTCCCTGTTCCACCTCGACAGTCGCGTCTGGCAAACGGTCAAGCTTCTGGCACTCAAGCCCGGCGAGCTGACGCGCGCATTCATCGCGGGCCGCCACCAGAGTTACCTGCCGCCATTCCGGCTCTACCTCGGCGTCAGCATCCTGTTCTTCGCGCTGACGGCGCTGCTGCCGGAAAGCGATCTGGTGCGCGTCAATAGTGAGGGCGAGGCCGCGGTCGCGCCGGTGACGCTCGAGCTCCCTGAAGGGGAAAATGACACTGCACCGCCCGACACGGCAGCTGCGCAGCGCGCGGCCGAGCTGCGCGAGGATCTTCGCGAAGAACTGCTGAAGGCCGGCGTTGACCCCGCGTTGATAACGAACATGCCCAGGTCCGATGGCCCGGGATGCGACATCAACCTGACGCTGCCGCTGATCGGTTCGCTCAGGGAGCCCTTGAGCCGCGCCTGCAGGAAAATCGAGACCGATGGCGGCGCGCCCCTCTTCGAGCGCTTCATCGACACGGCACCCAAGCTCATGTTCCTGTTCCTGCCGCTGATGGCGGCAGTGGCGCTTCTGTTCTATTGGCGACGGCCGCGCCGGCTATACGCCGAACACCTGGTGCTGTTTCTGCACAATCACGCGTTCACATTCCTGCTGCTCGCGGCCACGGCCGCGATGAACGCCCTGGCGATGATCGACCTGCGGTTGTTCGGGCTGTTCGGATTCCTCAATTTCCTGCTGTTCGCCTATTTGCCGTACTACGTGTTCCGCTCCATGCGCGTCGTCTACGGCGAGGGCAGGCTGAAGACATCGCTCAAGTTCACGGCGCTCGCCGCGATCTATTTCGTCCTGCTCGGCGTGACGATGCTCACGGGCCTCGTCTACTCGGCGCTTGCGCTGGCATGAGCGAACACCGCGCCATCCTGCACGTGGACATGGACGCCTTCTACGCGTCAGTCGAGCAGTTCGACAATCCGGAACTCGCCGGCCAGCCGGTCATCGTCGGTGGCACCGGGGGTCGGGGTGTGGTGGCCGCGGCGAGCTACGAAGTGCGTCGTTTCGGCGTGCATTCGGCGATGCCCATGCGCGAGGCCCTGAAGCGCTGCCCGCACGCGGTCGTCGTGCGCCCGCGCATGAAGCGTTACCGCGAGATCTCGGGGCAGGTATTCGAGATCTTCGGCGAATTCACGGATCTCGTCGAAGGCCTGTCGCTGGACGAGGCCTTTCTCGACGTGACCGGCAGCACAGGGCTCTTCGGCAGCGCCGAGGCGATGGCGCGCGAGATCAAGAACCGCATTCGCGTCCGCACCGGGCTCACGGCCTCGGTCGGCGTCTCGCACAACAAGCTGCTCGCGAAGCTCGCGTCCGAGATGAACAAACCCGACGGGCTCGCGATGATCCGGCCGGCGGAAGTCACGACGATACTCGACCCGATGCCGGTCCGCCGGCTGCACGGCATCGGCGCAAAGACGGCGGCGCGGCTCGAGCAGCAGGGTATCCATACGCTCGGGCAGTTGCGCCGCGCACCGGAGTCCGTGTTGTGGCCACTGTTCCGGCGCGACACGCGCGAGATGCGCGAACGCGCCTCGGGCATTGACGACCGTCCGGTTGTTTCCGATGCCCCGGAGAAACAGATCAGCTCCGAGGAAACCTTTGACGTCGACATCAAGGATCACGAAGAGCTGCGGCAGCGTCTTGCGCATCTTGCCGATCGCACGGCGGAGCGGCTGCGCGCGCGGCAGCTGAAGGCCGGCATGATCAGCATCAAGGTGCGCAGGCGCGATTTCGAGACCTACACGCGCCAGAAGAGTTTCAGCCCGCCGACCCAGGAGACGCGCCTGGTCGTGCAGGTGGCGACCGAGCTGCTAAACCGCTGGCTCGATGAGCAGCCGCGTGCCGCCGTGCGCTTGCTCGGTGTCGGTGTGAGCGACCTGGCGCCCGCGCAGCAGCTCGATCTCTTCACGACCCGCGAGAGCGCCGAGTCCGGCAAGCTCGACGAGACGCTCGATCACATCCGCGGCAAGTACGGGACGGAAGCGCTCAAGCGTGGCAGCGACCAGTGAGTCCCGTCCGGCCGCGGCAAGGCGGTTTTGCGCTACTCCCGGCCTGCAGGCATCATGGTCCCCCGGCGGAAGCCCGGCCGGACTCGTAAGTCCTTATGTATACAAGCTTTTTTGGTCTAACCGAAAAGCCGTTCGCGCTCACACCCGACCCGCGTTACCTCTACCTCAGCGAGCGGCACGCGGAGGCGCTCGCGCATCTTGCGTATGGCATCACTGAAGCCGGCGGATTCATCCAGCTGACCGGCGAGGTGGGCACCGGCAAGACCACAGTGCTCCGGAGCCTGCTGCAGCAGCTGCCGCCGCACTGCGATGTCGCGCTGATCCTCAATCCACGCGTCACACCCGCGGAGTTCCTGCAGTGCATCTGCGACGAATTGCACGTGCAGGTGCAGGCCGCAGCCAGCGGCAGCGTCAAGTCGCTGGTGGATCTCCTGACGCATTTCCTGCTCGACGCGCATGGCCGCAGCCGCCGCGTCGTGCTGATGGTGGACGAGGCGCAGAACCTGAGCCCCGACGTGCTCGAGCAGCTGCGGCTCTTGACCAATCTCGAGACCGCGACGCAGAAGCTATTGCAGATTCTGTTGATCGGCCAGCCCGAACTGCGCGCCGTGCTCGCGCAACCCGGGTTGCGCCAGCTCGCGCAGCGCGTGACGGGCCGCTATCACCTGGAGGCGCTCAGGCGCCCGGAGACCATCGCCTACATCCGCCATCGGCTGCGCGTGGCCGGTGCGACGCGCGACCTCTTCTCATCGGGCGCGCTTGGCGAAATCCATCGACTGTCGCGCGGCGTGCCGCGCATCATCAATGTCGTCGCCGATCGCGCCCTGCTCGGCGCCTACACGCGTGAGGAGCATCGCGTGACCGCTGATTTCGTGCGGCGCGCGGCGAGCGAAGTCTATGGCCGGCCGGTGCTGGCGCCCTGGTTGCGCTGGGCGGCGCTGACGGGCGCCACGGCGGGTGCTACGCTCCTCAGCGTCGTCATCTGGCGCGCAATGCCTGCCGAAGAATCCGCGTCGACAGCCGAGCCGCCCCAGACTGTTGCGCAGACCGCGCCTGCTGCCGCGGCGCCCGCCGCTGCGCCGGCGCCACGCCCGGAACTTGGCGCGTTGCTCGCGCTCGACGCCGCCGGCACGACGATGGATTCCGCCTTCGGCTCCCTCTTCAGGATGTGGGGCGCTGAGTACCAGCCCGCCAATGGCCTCGGCTGCGCTCAGGCCGCAACACAGGGACTGACCTGCGTCTGGCAACGCGGCTCGCTCGCTCAACTCAAGCTGTTCAATCGGCCGGCCATTCTGTCGCTGATCGATGACGCGAACTCCTCGCGCCAGGTGGTGCTCTCCGGACTCGATCGGGGGCAAGCTCGGCTCCTGATCGGCGCGAGCGAAGTCGAGGTGCCGATCGCGGAGCTCGCCGACTATTGGTTCGGCGAGTTCCTCGTGCTGTGGCGTCCGCAGGCGAGCGAACTGCGGCCCTTGCGCGCCGGCATGCGCGGCGAGGACGTGCGCTGGCTGCGCCAGGGGCTCGAACAGCTCGGCGGATTGCCGGCCTCCGATCCTGCGCGGGACGTGTTCGATGCCGAACTCGAGCGCCTGGTCGAGGACTTCCAGCGCAGCCGGCGTCTCTCCGTGGACGGCATCGCAGGCGTACAGACGCAGCTCGTGCTGGACGCAGCGCTCGGCGCTCCCGGAACGCCGACACTCGCTGACTCGGGAACGGAGACCGGCGCATGAGCTTCATCCTGGACGCACTGCGCAAGTCCGAACTCGAGCGCCAGCGCCAGAGCGGCCCCAGCATCGCGGAGTTGCCCGTCGCGCGTGACGACCGGCACCTGCCCCGGGCATTGCTCGCCATCGGCTTGCTGCTTGCCGTCAATGTCGGCGTGCTGCTTTTCTTCCTGCTGCGCGATACGACCGGCGCGATTCCAACGATCGGGGCGTCTTCGACTGCGGCTCCCGTGGTCGCCGCGCCGGTGGCAACCGCACCGATGCCGCTGCCTGTGAATGTGTCACCAGCGGCGGATTTGCCGGACTTCGATGCACAAGTATCCGAAGCAGACGCGTTGCCGGAAGCTTCATCGCCGCCACCCGCGCCGGATCCGACGCTCTTGCCTGATGCACCGGTCACTTATTCCGCCGCTGTCGAGGAATTACCGCCACCCATCGACGATCTGCCGGCGCAGACGACTGCCGGCCTGCCGGAGCTTTCCATCGACCTGCATATCTATGCGGATGATCCGGCGAAGCGCGTCGTGTTCATCAATGGCCGGCGATACCAGCGCGGCGGCGTCCTGGTCGAAGGCCCGACGGTCGAGGAGATCAACCGCGAAGGCGCCGTGCTCAGTTACCGCGGCCGGCGTTTCCTGCTGCCCCGCCAATAAACGAGTGAGACTGCCCACGGCATGAATGCAGTTGCGCTGCCTGACCATGTCCTGAGCGGCACGGACCTGTCCGCCGCGCTGCGCGCCGGCATTTATCGCCTGATCTCGTGCGAAGAGGTCATCAACAAGATCAACGTCTTCCCGGTGCCGGACGGCGACACCGGCACCAACCTCGCGCTCACGCTCCAGGCGGTGCTCGCTTCACTGCGCGGCAATCCGGATGCGCATGCCGGGCAGACCCTGACGCGGGTCGCCGACGCCGCACTCGACGGCGCGCGCGGCAACTCCGGTGCAATCCTGGCGCAATTCCTGCTGGGTCTCGGCGATCGCGCCGGTCACCTCGCCGAACTGACGGTGGAGGGATTCGCGGATGCGGTCAGCGGTGGCGCGAACTATGCGCGCGAATCGCTGGCGGAGCCGTGCGAGGGCACGATCCTGACGGTGCTGACGGATTTCGCCGCTGCGGTCGCGCGCGAAGTCCGGCAGCGCGGCGTACGCGACTTCCCCTCGCTGTTCCGGGCGGCGCTCGCGACCGCGCAGACTTCGCTCGAAGCGACACGCGACCAGCTCGAAGCGCTGCGCCGCGCCAATGTCGTCGACGCGGGCGCGCTGGGTTTCGTCGAGCTGCTCGCCGGCATGTCCGATTACCTCGATACCGGCGTCGTGCCGGATGACGACGCGCCGATCGAGCTCATCCATGACGAGGGCTCGGCTGCCGGGCAGGAAGAGGATCTGGAGTACCGTTACTGCACGGAATGCATGATCACGGGCGATGGCATCGACCGGCGCAAGCTGCGCGAGGAGGCTTCCACGCTTGGCGCGAGTCTCGTCGTCGCCGGCACGCATCGCAAGGTGCGGCTGCACCTGCACCTGAACGAGCCACGGCGCCTCTTCGGCCTCGCGGCCCGCTATGGCGAGGTCAGCGGAGAGAAAGCCGACGACATGCAGCGCCAGCAGGGGATGGCGCATCACGAATCGCGCCGGCAGGTCGCCGTCGTCACCGACTCCGCCGCCGACCTGCCGGATTCGGTGATGGAGGCGCTCGACATCCACATGGTGCCGGTGCGCGTGCACTTCGGCACGCACAGCTATCTCGACAAGATCAGCCTCTCACCCGAGCAGTTCTTTCGCGAACTCGCGACGAATCCGCAGCATCCGAAGACCTCGCTGCCGCCGCCGGGCGATTTCAGGCGTGCCTTCGAGTTCCTGGGCTCGCACTACCAGGCGGTCGTCTATGTCGGACTGACGGCGCGCGTCAGCGGCACATTCCAGAGCGCAGAAACCGCCGCCGGCCGCGCGCGCACCCGCGCGCGAATTGTCACCGTCGATTCCGGGACCGCGGCGCTGGGCCAGGGACTGATCGCCATGCGCGCGGCGGAAGTCGCGGCCGCCGGTGGCGATGCCGACGCGGTTCGCGATGCCGCAATCGCCGCCCGCCGCAGGACGCGAACCTGGGGCTGCCTGGTCACACTCGAATTCGCCGTGCGCGGCGGCCGTGTGCCGGGCTGGGTCAAGACGCTGGCTGATCTGCTGCAACTGACACCGATACTCGCCGTGCATGCCGATGGCAGCGTCGGTATCGGCGGCGTGCTGTTCGGCCGCGCGAATCCCTACCGCCGCTTCGGGCGATTCCTGCGGCGGCGGCTCGATCCTGGCCGCCGCTGGCGCATCGGCATCGCACACGCCAATACGCCGGAAGGCGCCGCCCTCGTGCGCGAAGCCCTCGTCGCGGGTCTCGCAGAGATCGACGTACTGCCCATCATTCCGCTCGGCACGGCACTTGGCGTGCACGGCGGGCCCGGTTGCGTCGTCGTGGCGGTGCAGGAGCTGGACGCGCCAACCGGCGCAGCGCCACCAGCCGTCTAGCCGCGCGCCTGCCGACGGTTGCGCCACACCCAGAAGTAGATTCCCACATTGATCACGAGCACCAGCGCGCCCAACTGCCACTGCAGCTCGCGGGTCAGGCCGTCGGGATAGATCAGCGCCACCAGGTAATGGTCGATGAAGCCGCCGCTGAATCCCTTGCTGCCGCCCTGCATGCGCAGCCAGTTTTCGAGCGGCGTCAGCGGACAGATCCAGCCGGCGAACTCGATCCAAATGCCCCAGGCGACTGCCGGCAGGTGCAGCCACAAAAGCCATCGGCGCAATAGCACCAGGAGTCCGCCCAGCACCACGAACAGGATGAATGCGAGGTGCAGGAGGAGGACCGCGTCAGCGAACGCGAGATAGACCATAAGTTCCCGAGTCGCGTCAGGGCTGCGCGGGCGGGTGGATCAGGGGCCGGCCTTCCTCGCTCCAGCGCAGGTAGTCACCGTCAAGGTGAGATAGCCGACTGAAGCCGGCCCCCTTCAGGGCCTCGAGCGCGATTGCCGATCGCCGCCCGCTGCGGCAGTACACGACGACGTCTCGCTCGCCCGCCAGCCCGAGTTCCGCAATCCGCACGCCGAGCACGTCGTGCGGGATGTTGACGGCGCCGGGTATGTGGCCAGCGTCGAACTCGAGGGCGGTGCGCACATCCAGCACGAGCAGTGCCGGGTCGGCAGATTCGAGCCGCGCGGCCAGGGCCTGCGGCTCGATGCGCGCGAAGTCTTCTGCCCGCGCCGCCCCTGCGAAAGCCAATGCCAGCAGGACGATCAGCGTCAGCAACCGCATCGGTTCAGCCTTCCAGCACGAAGGTGACCCGCATCCGGACCAGGTAACGGTCATGGCGTACTCCTTTCGATCGTCTGTGGCTCTGGTGCCTGCGGCGATGATACTCCCGCAGGCCCGGCATCGGGATCGCGGTTCAGCAGCAGCGTCGAGAACTCGGCGGCGGGCAGCGCATCTCCCTGATCGGGGAATCGCACCCGGATAGTCTGGTAGTGGTAAGCGAACTCGGCGCCGGCCAGCTGTGTTTCGAGCCTTGCGGCGGATTCGGCGTCCGGTGCGGCTGCGATAACTTCCCGCGCGGCGAGCACCTCGCGTGAGGACTTGAGCAGCAGGGCCACCTCGAATCCACCAGCGGGGTTGCCGGTTTCGAGCAGTGTCAGGTCGTAGGCGATGCGGAACGGGGCGAGGTCAGCGCTCTCGACACCCGGAAGTTTCGCTGCCGCGACCTCACGCGCGCGCGTGAACACGGCATCGCGATCGATGAGTTGAGCCACCGCGGGAGTGGCGCACAAGAAAGCGCAGAGCGCGATGCCGACCAGCCGCATTTCGGGTCCCCCGGCCGTTATCATGCACGCCTCAATGGCCTGGCGCAGCAGGCGCGCCCGGAGATGACCGATGTTTCGCAAGCTTCGCAGCGCCCTCGTGAGTGGTCTCGTGGTCGTGATGCCGATCAGCCTGACGTTGTGGCTGCTGTGGTGGTTCGGGAGTTCGACCGAGTCAATTCTGCGGCGGGTCATCACACTCGTGATTCCCGTCGAATACTACCGCCCGGGCATGGGTATCGTCGCCGCTGTCCTGCTGCTGCTTGCAGCCGGCTTCCTGCTGAATGCCTTGCTGGTGCGGAGGATGCTGACGGCCTGGGAGGCATTGCTCGATCACATTCCGGTCGTCAAGACGATTTACGGCGCGATTCGTGATTTCACGAAGTTATTGCCGACGGACGGCAAGCGGCGCGACCTGAAGCGCGTGGTGCTCGCCCGCTTCGGCGACGCGCGGCTCGTCGGATTCGTCACCCGCGATGACGCGTCGGAACTCGGCATCGTGGCGCCGGAGGACGGGTTGGTCGCCGTCTATTTCCCGATGAGCTACCAGATCGGCGGCTACACCGTGTTGGTGCCGCGATCGGACATCGAGCAACTCGACCTGCCGGTCGAAACCGCGATGCGCCTGGTGCTGACCGGCGGCCTGTCCGCCGGCCACTAAAAAGGGGACGCGCCCCTTTATTCTTCCAGAAAAAGGGGCGCGGCCCCTTATTTACTTGTCCTTTTTGATCTTCGTGATCTTCGAGCCCTCGAACGTCAGGTTGTACATGAGGCCCTTGTTCGAGTAGATGAAGCCGATGATCGGTTTCTTGGATGTCTCGGTGTCGATCTGTCCGCCGGCGCCGAGGGTCGCGAGCGCGACGCTGCCGTCCACGCCCGCCTTCCAGCCCTCGCTCTTCCCGAATTTGTCGAGCTCGCGCTGGCTCATGAAAAGGATCACCTGGCTCTTCTGCTGCACGCCGAGCTGGAAGCCGATCGAGCCGGCGACGATGTTGTAGTAACTGGTGGTCTTGCCGCCGACCAGCAGCGCACCCTCGCCGTACTCGCCGCCGATCACAACGCCACCCTTGATGACCTTTGGGAACACGAGCATCCCGGCGGCCTTGGCAGCCAGCTCTTTCGCCGCGCTCGAATGCTGGTACAGCTCGTTGATCGCTTCGCGAACCTCGGCATCGAGTTCCTCGCGCGAGCCGGCTACGGCGGGCGCGGTCGCGAGCAACAGCAATGCGGCTGCGAGCAGCGGGCGGATAATACGGATCATGCTGGTCTCCTGCGTCGGGGTGCGGTTACATCATAACCGCGCGCAGGGGATTTCAGGCGTAAGCGGCGCGCGGCCTGTTCTGCGAGTAGAGCAGCTCGACATGGCGGATGCCGGAGGTGCAACGCGCGACCCGCTTGACCGCCTGCACCAGACGCAGCAGCAGGTTGTACTTGGAGCGCGGGCCGCCGGCGGCATAGGCGCCCGCGACGACCAGATGCAGGACGGTGATGCGCTCGAAGCTGTCGCGCACATAAAGGATCACGCCGACTGGCCGTGAAACCTTGCCCTCGCGCTCGATGGCGAACAGGCATTGGGCCTCGGACGGGCCGGCGACGCGTACACGCAACGAATTTCCGTCGACGGCGATCTCCGGCGGGCCGTAGCGGTCGATGGCCGTGACGATGCCGTGCCGGACACGGTCCTGGCGTTCATTGAAGAACAGGAGCGCTTCGAGCTGGTGGTAATGCTCGGCTGGCAGGCTCGATACGAACGCGATCTGATGCTTGATGCTCGGCTCTCCCGGCATGCGACCCCCACCCCTCAAGGCCGGACCACCTTACGGGGCACTCAGGCCGCTGTCGAGATTCACATAATTCGGTGAAAACCGAAGAATGCGAAATCACTGTGGTACGCCAACAACGCCCGGGAACCCCCGGGGGGTACCTCGATGGGCTTTTGTCGCAAGTCTCGGAAGGGATGGGTTTTTTCGAAGTCCGTCACGCGGCCAAGGACGGAATCTTGACCTGTGTCTCGTTCGCCACGACGGATTTTGTCAAAGATTGGCGCTGCCAGTACGTCACCGGCTTCCAGGCCCGTGTCGCGGCGTTTTTGCGCGGGTTTGCAACGTTCGGGGTACCGTGTACATCGACTATACAGACGTCGAAAAGCCGAATGGGGAGCGAGCGACTTCATCGTCGCCGTCCGCAGGCGCGAATGTCGTCGTGCTTTCCGCCGATCCCGCGCTCATCGATCTGTTGCGCGACTCGCTTGCCGGCAATCACCGCGTCTGGCGCGCCGATGATGCGACCCACGCCGCCGACCTGATCGTCGCGGCCGGCAATGCCGTGCTGCTGGCCGACTCGTCGCTGGCCGATCACGACACCCGCGAACTCGTCACCAAGGTCCATGAGCAGTTCCCGGACCTGGCGATCATCGTGGCGGGCCGCCGCGATGACGAGGCCGAGCTCGCGGAGCTGGTTTCACAGGGCGTCATCTTCCGTTTCCTGCACAAGCCGGCTTCGGCGGATCGCATCCGCAACTTCGTGGAGGCAACGCTCCGCCGCAATCAGAAGGGCGCCGACTTACCGGCCGCCGCGCCGCGCCAGACTGGCGCAACCTCCGTCAAACTGAAAGCGCTCACGCTGCCGTCGATCAAGCTCGACAGCGCCGGGATGCGCCGCTGGTTGCGGCGCAGCTTGCTGCTGATTCCGCTCGTGCTGATCATCTACCTGCTCGCGACCTGGAAACCCAGGGAAAGTCTCGGCGACCTGATGCCGGACACTGATGGCGGGCAGCCCACAACCGCCGCCGCTAGCCGGGACGCCGCGGTCCAGAAGCTGCTGGATTCCGCCGGTCTCGCACTCTCGCAGGGCCAGCTCGTCGAGCCGCCCGAGCAGAATGCGCTCGAACTTTATCGCGCCGTGCTCGCACGCGACCCGGACAATCGCGTGGCGCAGCGCGGCATCGACCGGGTCGCCGACCAGTTGCTGATGCAGGCCGAACAAGCCCTGATGAACGAGGACCTGGCTGGCCTCGCAAGCGCCGTGGATGCGGCACGCTCCGCCCGGCCCGATCATCCGCGCCTCGAATTCTTCATTACCCAGCTCGAGCGCGAACGCGAGCGAACTGCGAATCCCGGCAAGCCGCTGGGCCCCGCAGGTTCGATTGTCGCAACGACACCTGAACCCACGGTCGCCCGTACCGCGACGAGCCGCGTGCAGGGACTGGTCCTGCTCGCCAACGAGCGCATGCGCAGCAATCAGCTGGTCGGTGGCAATGACAGCGCGCATGCCTACCTCCTCTCGGCGCGGCGCATCGATCCGGCGGATCCCGGCGTACAGCAGGGCGTCGCGGCGCTTGCCTCGCTGCTGCAGAGCAACGCGCGCAAGGCAATGCGCGAGGGCCGCCTCGACGATGCCAGCGACTGGGTGCACCAGGCCGTTGCGCTCGACGTCGATCGCCCGGAAGTGGCCGAATTGCGCTCCGAACTCGAAGTCGCGCGGCTCGGTAATGTGCGCGAAGACCGCGCCAGGCTGTTCACACTCGCGAACCAGCGCATCGCCCAGGGCCGCCTGGTCGAGCCTGTGGCCGATTCCGCCCGGCATTACCTGGACCTGCTGCGAGCCTCGGATCCCGCATACCAGGGCCTGCCGGAAGCCAGCGCCCTGCTCGCGAGCAAGGCACTCGCAGAATCACGCCGTCTTGCCGCTGCGGGCAATGTCGGTGGCGCCGAGACCCTGCTGAATGCGGCTAATGACGCCGGCGCGCCAGCCGCCGAAGTCGCCGCCGCCGCCATTGAGATCGCAAAGGCGCGCGCGGCGATTTCGCCGCCAAAGCCGCCCGCGCCTGTCGTGCTGCCGGAGAATGCGCTGCAGCGCACCTATTTCGTGAAGCCTGAATACCCGCCGCGGGCGCTCGAACGTGGCGTCGCCGGTTGGGTGGACATTGAATTCACCGTCGCCCGCGACGGCAGCACGCGCGATGCGACCGTTCGTGCGGCCGAGCCCATAGGTGTCTTCGATCGTGCGGCGCTCGATTCCGTGGCGCGTTGGCGCTACGAACCGCGCGTGGTCGATGGCGTCGTCGTCGATCAGCGCGTCGCGGCACGCGTGCGCTTCGAACTCAAGGACTGATCAGCCCGCCGGCCGGGCAGCCGTGCGCTCGTGAGCGCGGCCCAAATAGATCGCGACGACCGCCCAAACGACCGCGACACCCGCGCCCAGCCAGGCGATACCGGCAAGCCCCAATGACAACAGCTTCACGACGGCCTCGTGGAACGAGGCGACCACCGCGTCGCTGCCGCGATAGACCACCGTGTCGTTGAAGTTCTTGGCCTTGTACTTCGAGGCGCGATCCACCGTCGTATAGAGGATATGGAGGCTGGGGCGGGTCACCGCGTACTGCCCGACGCGCCGCACGACATAGACCGCGATCAGCGTCGCCAGCGTCGGCGAGGCGGCGATCAGCAGGAATCCGGCCGCGACAATCACCGGGACGGCGATCAGCATCGCCGTCACGCCGAGGCGCGCGGTCAGCCGGCCGACCGCCAATAGCTGCAACAGCAACGCGATCAGGCTGACGATCAGGTCGATCCTGCCGAGAAAAGCCGTGCGCTCCGAACTGTCCGGGAAATGGATTTCGAGCAGCGCGGCCTGCTGGAGATACAGGAAGGTCGTCACGGCCGCCATCAGGAAAACGAACAGCGCGATGCCGGCCAGGTAGCCAGAACGCAGCACCAGTGTGATGCCCGCGAAGGGGTTGCCCCCGATCGGGCGCTCCGCGATGCGGTCGCCCTCGCCCGCGCGGCCCACGCTCCAGCGCAGCAGGTAGCGCATCAGGAAGAGCGTCGCCCCGAGCATCGTTACGGAGACCAGCAACAGGTTGACGTCGCCCAGCGCCTTGGCAAAAAACGCGGTGATGCTGGATCCCATGATCGCGCCCGTGCTGGCGCCCCCGGCAATGAAGGCGAACATGCGCCCCGCCTGCTCCTTGTTGAACAGGTCGGCCATGAAGCTCCAGAACACCGACACGACGAACAGATTGAATACGCTGAGCCAGACGAAGAACACGCGCGCCGGCCAGGTGTCGTCCTCCAGCGCATTGAACACGACCCAGAAGGCCAGCAGGTTGACGATGAAGAATGCATAGGTCCACGGCAGGAACACCGAGCGTCGATACCGGCCGCTGATCCAGCCGAACAACGGCACCGCGAGCAGCATGCCGAGAAATGTGAACCAGAACAGGTCGGCGAGGGCGTGCACGCCGCCGGTCACGCCCATGCTGTCGCGCAGCGGGCGCAGGATGTAGTAAGCCGTGAACACCAGGAAGTTGAAGGCGAAGGCCGCCATGAGCCCAGCGGTCTCGGCAGGCCGGACATTGACGATCCGCCCGAGCAGCGTCGCCGCCCGCAGCTCCGTGTTCATGTGCGTGCCACCGGTCGCTCGCTGGTGATCGCGAGCGTGTTGCCCTCGGTGTCTTCGAAGAACGCCATCCAGACCTCGATGGCATCTAGCCGCGCGACCAGGTGCGGGCCGCGCAGGAATTCCACGCCGCGCCGCTCGAGTTCGGCATGCGCCGTGTCGATGTCAGTGACGCGGTAGTAGACGATCGAGCCGGGCGGCTCGTACATCGGGTCGGAAGCAATCGAGAGCGCAAGCCGGACGCCGTCGCAATCGAAGAATGCAAGTTGCGGCGGAACCTCGAACAGGAGCTTCATGCCGAGCAGATCGCGGTAGAAGGCCGTCGAGCGTGCAAGGTCGCGGACCGGGATCGAGACCTGTTCGATACGCGACAGATTCACTGCCTACTCCGTGACGCCGGACTGGTCGAGGATGAACGTGAATTCCTCGGCTCTCTCGCGGAAGCGCTGGAAGCGGCCCGACTTGCCGCCGTGACCGGCCGCCATCGTCGTGCGGAACAGCAGTGGACTGGTGCCGGTCTTGCGAGCGCGTAAGCGAGCGACCCACTTGGCCGGCTCGAAGTACTGCACCTGGCTGTCCCACAGCCCGGTCGTCACGAGGATCGCCGGGTA
>JANOSR010000221.1:0-3034 GCA_031415935.1 Steroidobacteraceae bacterium
GACGCTCAACATCCTCGAGAACTTCGATCTCAAGGCGATGGGATACAACAGCACGCGCTACATCCACACGATCTACCAGGCGATGAATCTCGCCTTCGCCGATCGCGATTTCTATTACGGCGATCCGTACTTTCCGCCCGAAGAGCCAATCAAGGGATTGCTGTCCAAGGAATACGCGAAGGTGCGTGCAGCACTCGTGAATGCCGATGCCAACGACCCGGCCGTCGGACCGGGCGATCCCTATCCGCACCAGGGCGAGACGAACCCGTATCTCAAGCCGCCGCCTGCGCCTGCGGCGGTCGCGAAGGCATTCGATGCCGCGAGCTACGTTGCCGCGACCGATCCCGATACGGGCTCGTTCTATCGCGGCACGACTTCAGTCGTCGCCGCCGACAAGGAAGGCTGGATTGTCTCGATGACACCGAGCGGCGGCTGGCTGCCCGCCGTCATCGCCGGGAAAACCGGCATCGGACTCAGCCAGCGCATGCAGTCCTTCGTACTGGACGCCGCGGAGAATCCGTTCAACCTGCCCGAGCCCGGCAAGCGGCCGCGCGCGACGCTCACGCCAACGCTTGCCTTCAAGGACGGCAAGCCCTGGATGGCATTCGCCGTGCAGGGTGGCGACACGCAGGACCAGAATCTGCTGCAGTTCTTCCTGAATGTCGTCGAGTTCGGCATGACGCCGCAGCAGGCGGCCGAGGCGCCGAATTTCATCAGCTGGCAGATGCACGATTCCTTCGGTCAGCATGAAATCTTCCCCGGCCGACTGCTGCTCAACAACTCGATCCCGGACTGGGTGCGGCGCGAATTGCGCGCGCGCGGCTACCAGGCGGAGTACGCCTCCCGCACCTCCGGGCCGATCAACGCGATCCTGCTCGACCACGCCCACGGCACGCTGTGGGGCGGTTCGAGCAATCACGGCGAAGACTACGGTATCGCCTGGTAATCGGCGTATGATGCCGCCCGCACCTGCCGCATCGGCAGGCTCAAAACCAATACCGAGGGAAATTCATGAAATCGAGAATATTCGGCCTTCTGGCCGCGTGCTTCCTGTTGACCCCGGCGCTCTCACAGGCGCAGGAACATTGGAATGAAGGCCCGGTTTGGGAATGCAGTTCCTACCGGACCGCTCCCGGCATGTTCGATACCTACATCAAGTGGATCCGCGCCCACTCGGAGCCGATCAATGCCGAGCAGAAAAAGCAGGGCCTGATCCTGGACTTCAAGACGTTCGTCAAGGCGCCGACTGATCCGAACGACTACGACGTGCTGTTCTGCACGCTGCATTCGAGCTACGGGAAAGCGCTCGACTACAACAAGGGCGACGACGACAAGTTCGAAGCGATTTCGGCCAAGCACTGGGCGACGCCGGACGACGAAAAGCAGCGGCAACTGACAAGTCCGCGGCTGGAGATGCGCAAGTTTCTCGGCACGAATTACGTCCGCGAAGTGACGTTGAAGCCGGCTTCTTAAGCCAGCAGTTCGGATGATGAAACCGGAAGCCGGCGTTCGCGCCGGCTTTTTTTGCACCGCAAACAAAGCGAACTGCGGCCTGCGACCTAGGGTGCATGCCCTAATCGCGTATCCCATCCTGATCGTTGTATAAGGAGGCCGTGATCTTGTCAGCCCTCTGGTTGCTGCTGTTTGTCTGCCTGGTGCTGTGGCTCGCCTACCAGCGCGCGAGCTTCGCGCAGGCGACCTTGGTTCTGGGCACGCTTCTCGCCGGCTACACATTTTTCGGCGCCGGTCCGCTGTGGTGGAAAGCAGTCCTGTGGGCGCTCTTCACGCCGCAGTTGCTTCTGAACATCCGCCCGCTGCGGCGCTCCCTGATCTCGCGCCGCTTCCTGCGCGTTTACAAACGCATGCTGCCGCCGATGTCCACGACCGAGCGCGAGGCGCTCGAGGCCGGCACGGTCTGGTGGGACGGCGAACTCTTTACCGGCGGGCCCGACTGGAACAAGCTCCTCTCCGCCAAAGCGCCGAAGCTGACCGCCGAGGAACAGGCCTTCATCGACGGGCCCTGCGAAGAACTCTGCCGGATGATCGACGACTGGGATATCACGCACCGGCGCGCCGACCTGCCGCCCGAAGTCTTCGACTTCATCAAGAAGAAGGGCTTCTGGGCGATGATCATCCCGAAGAAGTACGGCGGACTCGAGTTCTCGGCTTATGCGCATTCCTGCGTGATCGTGAAGATCGCGAGCCGCTCGAGCACCGTGGCCTCGACCGTGGTGGTGCCGAATTCGCTCGGGCCGGCGGAAATGCTGATGCATTACGGCACTGAGGAACAGAAGAGCTACTACCTGCCGCGGCTCGCGCGCGGCGAAGAAATCCCCTGCTTCGGGCTCACCGGCCCGCGCGCCGGCTCCGATGCGGGATCCATCCCCGACACGGGCGTCGTCTGCCGCGGCATCTACCAGGGCCGCGAAGTCACCGGCATCCGCCTCAATTTCTCCAAGCGCTACATTACGCTCGCGCCGATCGCGACGATCATCGGCCTCGCATTCCGCCTGTTCGATCCGGAACGGCTGATGGGTGGCGACAAGACCGATTACGGCATCACCGTTGCACTGGTGCCGCGCAATATGCCGGGCGTCACGATCGGACGCCGGCACCTGCCGCTCAACGTGCCGTTCCAGAATGGGCCGATCCAGGGCAAGGACGTGTTCGTGCCGCTCGATGCCATCATCGGCGGGCCGAAGATGGCAGGCCAAGGCTGGCGCATGCTGGTCGAGCAGCTTTCGGTCGGGCGCTGCATCTCGCTGCCCTCCATCTCGACCGGCGGCGGAAAAGGCGCCGTGTACTCGACCGGCGCCTACGCGCGCATCCGCCGGCAGTTCAACATGCCCATCGGCCGCTTCGAGGGCGTCGAGGCCGCCATCGCGCGCATGGCCGCACGCACCTACATCATGGATGCCGCGCGCTCGGTGACGACCGGCGCGATCGACGGCGGCGAAAAGCCATCCGTACCTGCCGGCATCCTGAAGTACCACGCGACCGAAATGAGCCGGATGATCTGTAATGACGCGATGGA
>JANOSR010000222.1:0-1539 GCA_031415935.1 Steroidobacteraceae bacterium
GATCGGCTACGTCCAGATCGAAGTGCTGGGACGGCACGGTGCCTTGTCGTTCAACACCTTCGAGACGTTTCGGGGCGCCGAGGCAGCTTGGATCTTTGCGCGCTTCATCGCGGCCAGCCAACAGCTGTTCGGCTGCACGGACTTCAGCGTCGAGCCGTATCAGCTCGGCGCGGGCAACGACGAAGGCATCGATTCCGGCGCATGGTGGTTTTATCACCGGCTTGGATTTCGCCCGCACGCGGGGCAAGCGCGGCGCATCGCGGCGTGCGAACTCGCCAGACGCGCCGCCAACGGTCGCTATCGCAGCCCGCCCCGCACATTGCGCACGCTGGCGCGATGGCACTTGTTCTATTCGCTCGATCCAGGGCGCAAGGCGCAACTGCCGCGGAGTCATCGCTGGCTCGCCGCTGCGACGGACGCGACGCATCGCTATGGGCAGCGTGAACCAGATGCACGTCGGGATGCGGCCGTCGTGGATGCCTTGGCCCGCCTGGGGCGGGAGAACGCACCCCGCTTCGCGGCCTCCCAGCGCACGATACTCAGCCGCTGGGCCCCGCTGGTCCTCGCGCTGACGGCGCGGGGTCGCTGGAGCGCCGGCGATCGAAAGCGGCTGCTGCGGCTCATCCTTGCGAAGGCCGGGCGCAGTGAGCGGGATTTCCAGCGACAGTTGCTGCGTCACACCCGCCTGAGGGCGTTACTCGCCTGCTGAACCGGACGCGACGCGCCATGCGCGCTTAGCGCTCAGGCGCCTGCGACCATTCTGAGCATGCCCATCGCGATGAGCCCGCAATAGGTGCCCAGCACATAGCCGAGCACGGCCAGCAGCACGCCAACTGGCGCGAGGCTCGGATGAAACGCCGCTGCCACAATCGGCGCGCTTGCCGCACCGCCGATGTTGGCCTGGGAACCGACAGCGAAGAAAAAGACCGGCGCGCGGATCATCCAGCCCACGGCCAGCAGGATCGCGGCATGAAACATCATCCAGACGGCGCCGACGGCAACCAGGACCGGCGCTTGCCGCATCTGCGTGAAGTCCGCATGCGCGCCGATGCTCGCGATCAGCAGGTAAAGCATCAGTGTGCCGATGCGCGAAGCTCCTGCGCCCTCCAGCCTGCGCACCGGCGTGAATGACACCGCAATCGCGAGCGCCGTCACGATGATGAACTTCCAGACAGTCGCGTCGAATACCTGAGAACCTTCGCCGAGAATGCGGCCTGCCAGCGTCGCGAGCCACATGCCGCCGAAACCGACCGCGACGATCATGATCAGGTCGGTCAGACTCGGGATGCGCGTGGTCTTCGCGCTGAACTCCGCGACGCGTCGCTTCAGGTCCTCGATGGCTGTCGTATCGGCCCCGGTGAATCGGTCGATGCCTTGCTGCTGGCCCGCCAGATAAAGCAATACGCCCATCCAGATGCTGGCGATCGACACATCGACGATCACCATCATCCCGAACATCGTGTCCGAGGTTCCCACGATCTCGGCCAGCGCGACCATATTCGCGCCTCCGCCGATCCAGCTACCCGTCAGTGCGGTCAT
>JANOSR010000223.1:0-4278 GCA_031415935.1 Steroidobacteraceae bacterium
CAAGCCGACTACCTGCCATTTTGCGAGCCGGTCACCGCGACTGTGCCCGCGAGACGCATACCGCGCTGTCGCGATCCGTTCGACCAGCCGTTCCTGTCTCTTGCTCTGGTCGGAAGGGCGGATTTTCTGGTTTCCGGCGACGATGACCTGCTCATCCTCGCGCCGCGGTTCCCGGTACCCATTGTCAGACCGGCGGAACTGCGGACGCGGCTGGGCTTTACGGAATGAATCGTGCCATTGTCACTCAGCCCGTTGCGACCGTCGAACTCGTTTCGATATGGTTGACGGGTTCTTGAGCATGTATATACTTGTTGATACATAGGAGATCTACGCATGATCAAGACAGCAACCCAAACGCTTCAACAATGGGGCAACAGCCTGGCAGTACGTATTCCAGCGTCAATCGCCAGGTCGGTCAGATTCGCGGTAGGTCAACCCGTCGAAGTGTCTGTGCGGGACGCCAGTGTTTTGGTGAAGGCGGTAGGTAAACCAAAGTTGACGTTGGCGCAAAAGCTCGCTGCGTTCGACCCTGCCCGGCACAGCGGCGAATCGATGGCTACGGGTCGAGTGGGTCATGAGGTCGTCTGATGACGGCGCGCAAAAACTGGGCCCCGGATCGACGCGACCTGATTTGGATCGACTGTAATCCGCAGATGGGTCGCGAAATGAAGGATGTCCATCCGCTTCTGGTCCTTTCCCCAAAGGCGTTCAACGAGCGCACAGGTATCGTGATTGGCTTGCCTATGACAACAGCAAGCTACAACGATACCAACCCTTTCGCCGTGAAGTTCGTAGGTCCTAAAAATGTGGTCAGTTACGTCCTTGGCCATCAGCCTAAGTCGTTCGACTGGAGGGCGAGAGACGCCAGACCGCACCCGTGGAAACAGGCGCCCGAAGACGTGTTCGCTCTTGCCTGCGAAACACTGAATCAGATCATTGCCATCGGCAACTGACTTCGCGACGAACGAATGACCCATAGCCTCGCCGCCGCGTGGCGGCAGGAAGTCATCAGGCGGGTGTCGAAGGCAATCGTGTCGGAACTGCTGCGGGTACGTGCGCTTGTCATGTAGCCCGCTGCAATCGCAACTATCCGAAGCGGATCGGCCTTGTTGTTTGATGGTGGCCGACTTGCCTGGCTGCGTGGCGCCTGGCGGCAGGAACTCATCAGGCCGCTGGTCTCGAAGGCAACTGTGTCGGAACTGCTTCGAGTGCTCGCGTATCCCAAAGTCCGCTTGTCCTTGGAGGAGCAGCAGGTTCTGCAGGCCGACTATCTGCCGTTTTGCGAGCCGGTGATCGCGACCGTGCCACCTACACCGCACCACCCTATCATTGACAGCGTTATTGTGTAGTACTAACATTATTGTAACAGTGGCCAGGCATTTCGCCGCGCGAATTCGTGACTCGGAGCAGCCGTATGAAGATCGCAATCCGTAAGCTTGGAAACTCGCGTGGGATCATTATCCCCAAACCGCTGCTCGAGCAGGTGGGTTTGAAGCGCGAGGCCGACGTTTTGGTCGAAAACAACGCAATTGTGCTGCGCCCGCCGAAGAAACGCGTCCGGCAGGGCTGGGCCGACGCCAGCCGGAGAATCGCGGCAGCCGGAGATGACCGGCTGGTGTGGCCCGAATTCGCAAATGAAGGCGATGCAGAACTAAAATGGTGACGCGCGGGGAGATATGGCTCGCGGCGCTCAATCCGACGGTGGGCAGCGAGATCAAGAAAACCCGGCCGTGCGTTGTAGTGTCGCCGCCCGAGATGCACGACCATCTGCGGACCGTGATCGTGGTCCCAATGACCGCCGGCAGCCGGCCTGCCCCCTTCAGAATTTCAATAACGTTTGGTGGAAAAAGGGGATTGATACTTCTGGACCAGATACGGACTCTGGACCAGGTTAGGCTGGTGAAACGCCTTGGGGCAGTAAGCCCTGACACCTTGTCCGCGACTTTAAACGCCTTGCAGGAAGTCTTCGACCGATAGACCTCCGGGCCGGTTTCGCTGACGTCTTTATTATTGTTTTAATCCCCTATAGGGGATATAGTCCATCTATCCCGTGTAGAGGATAAGCTCATGGACTACGTCGCACTGACTCCAAAACAACTCGGGCAGATCCTCAAGCGCTGCCGAACCCAGCGCGGCCTGACCCAGCTCGAAGCCGGCTCGAAAGTCGGCCTGAAGCAAAGCACGATCTCCTCCATGGAGGCGAACGTCGTGCGCACCCGCGTGGAGAGCCTCTACAAGCTCCTCTCGTCCCTCGGCGTGGAACTGGTCTTGCGCGATAAGTCTGCCAACCCGGCCACCCAGGCCGGGAAACGGGAGTGGTAAACGGTGGCTCGTCCCTCGAAGACCCGCGCGCTATCCGTATGGATGAATGGCGAGCGCACAGGAACGTGGACTCTGCGAGCGAACGGGGTGGAGGAATTCGCCTACGCCGCCGAGTGGATGGCATCCGGGGAAGCACGGCCGATTTCGCTGTCCATGCCGCTCGCCCCGGACGGCGCGGTCTACAAGGGCAGCGTCGTTACGTCATTTTTCGACAACCTGCTGCCCGATACTCGGCAGGTTCGTGAGCGCCTGCAGAGCCGATTCGGCACGGCGTCTGCGCGGCCCTTCGATCTGCTGGCGGAAATCGGCAGGGATTGCGTCGGGGCCGTCCAACTGCTGCCGGATGGCGAACAACCGCCAGACGTGAAGACGATTGACGGACGCCGACTCACTCCGGCGCAGATCGAGCGCCTTCTCACGGGCATGCTGAACCCGTCCCTCGGAAAATCAGAACGCCTCGAGGACTTTCGCATATCGCTTGCGGGCGCACAGGAGAAGACCGCTCTGCTGCGCCGGAACGGAAAATGGCTGAGTCCTCTCGGAGCGACACCCAGCACGCATATCCTCAAGCTGCCGATCGGCACGGGCGGTCATGGCATCGATCTCAGCACCTCCGTCGAGAACGAATGGCTGTGCGCCGAGATCCTGCGCGCCTTCGGTGTCGCGGTCGCCAATTGCCGGATGGACCAGTTCGGCGAGCAAAAAGTGCTGGTCGTCGAGCGCTTCGACCGAAGGCTGTCGTCCGACAAGTCCTGGATCCTGCGCCTGCCTCAGGAGGACCTTTGTCAGGCAACCGGAACGCCAGGTGGCAGAAAGTATGAATCCGACGGCGGCCCCGGCAACCAGACCATCATGAACCTGCTGTTGGGCTCGGCCCGAGCCGGGGAGGACCGACTCGACTTCCTGCGCACCCAGATCCTTTTCTGGATGCTGTGCGCGATCGACGGACACGCGAAGAACTTCAGCCTCTTCCTCGAGGCCGGCGGCCGCTTCCGGCTCACCCCCCGCTACGACGTTTTTTCAGCCTATCCGGTGCTCGGAACCACGCGCCGCAAACTTTCGCCAAAGAAGGTCAAGATGGCAATGGCCGTGGCAGGAACGAGTCGCCACTACCTATGGCATTCCATCCTGCGGCGGCACTGGGAAGAGACCGCGCAACGCTGTGGGATGGGCCACGCGCTGAAATCGCTGATCGACGAGCTCATCGACCGCACGCCGCAGGTAATCGACCACGTCGGCGAGCTCATTCCGAGTGGATTCCCGGACGCTGTCGCGGAGCCAATCCTGAGCGGACTCCGCAAGTCTGTGGCGAAACTGGCACACTGTTGTTCAATAAATGTCTTATATATTTGACAATGTAGGTCACATCGTCTATATAATGAGACATGTCATAGATCAATCGCCCTATTTTCCCTCAAGCCGAGCGTCAGGCGATCGCCCTGGGGCAGCGGCTACGTGAGGCTCGCCTCCGGCGCCGAATGACCACACTCGCGATGGCGGATCGGGCGGGGATCTCGCGGGCGACCCTCCACCGGCTGGAGAAGGGCGACGCCTCCATCAGTCTTGGGGCTACTCAGCGGGTACTGCGCGTGTTGGGGCTAGAGGCGGATTTCGACCTGCTGGCGCGAGACGACGTGTTGGGGCGCAAGTTGCAAGACCTGGCGTTGCCGGGACCGAGGCCGCGGCGGCTGGCAAAGGCGACGCGCGATGGCGGATGAGCGCCAACGTGATGAGGTGGAGGTGCACCTGGAGGCGGCCGAGCTTAGCCCGCCGCGACGGGTCGGCGTGTTGGCGCGCCAGCAGGTACGTGGCCACGCGGTGTTGTCCTTCGAGTACGACGCGAGCTGGCTGGAGGAGGGCCTGGCCTTCACGCTCGATCCGTCGCTGGCTCTTTATTCGGGCGAGCAGTACGCGGCGCATGACGCGCAACCGTTCGGCATCTTTTTCGACTCGGCC
>JANOSR010000224.1:0-11492 GCA_031415935.1 Steroidobacteraceae bacterium
CATGCTGGCCGGGATCAAGCACCTGAACCGCCTGGAACAGGTTTTGGCGCGCGCCGAATGGGACGACGAACGCATTGCCGAGGGATTGATGCTGGACGATCGGGGTCAGGTGATTTCAGGCACGCAGAGCAATCTGTTCGCGATCATCGCGGGGCGGATCGTGACGCCGGCGCTCGATCAATGCGGTGTCGCCGGCGTCATGCGCCGCGCGCTCTGCGGCTGGGCCGCTGATCACGCGAGCGCGGTCGTTGAACGCGGCCTGCGGCCGGAAGAACTCGAGACCGCTACCGAGATGTTCGTGACGAATGCCTTGATCGGCGCCTGGCCTGTGCGCGAACTCGCACAGAGGCAGGTGCCGGCAGGGCCCCATGCGGCGCGGTTCAACTCATGGCTGGCGGGACGGGGATGAAGCGCCTGCGCCTTCGCATTGCGCTCGTCGTGATCCTGGTCGTGGTCGCCTGGCTCGGCCTGCGTCAGCACGAGGAATCCTGGCTTTCGACACCACTCCCGGCATTGCAGCAGCCGGTCGTTTTCCAGCTGCCGGCCGGCGCGTCACTGACCGCGGTCGCGGCCTCGCTTGAAGAAGCGGGTTGGATGGACCGGCCGTCGGTCTGGATCCGGCATGCGAAGCGGACCGGCGGGGCGACCCGCATCAAGGCCGGCGAATACCTGTTGCAGCCCGGCGCGACGCCTGCTGCGCTGTTGCAGCAGTTCGTGACCGGTTCGGTACTGCTGCATAGCCTGACCATCCCGGAGGGCTGGACCTTCAGGCAGGCACTGGCCGCCATCCAGACGAATCCAGCCGTGGTCGTCGAATTCGCCGGATTGTCGCAGGACGAAGTCATGAAGCGCTTGGGTCTCGCGGGCCGTCATCCGGAGGGATTGTTCTTCCCGGACACTTATCGCTTTCCGCGCGGGACGACCGACCGCGAACTGCTGCAGCAGGCGCAGACCCGGCTCGAGGAGGAACTTGCCTCTGCCTGGAAGAAGCGCAAGCGGGAGCTTCCGCTCAGCACGCCTTACGAGGCGCTGATACTGGCCTCGCTGGTCGAGAAGGAAACCGCCGCGCCCGACGAACGGCCTCTGATCGCCGGTGTCTTCGTCAATCGCCTGCGCATCCGCATGCGCCTGCAAACCGATCCGTCGGTGATCTACGGCATCGGCGATTCCTTCGACGGCAACCTGCGCCGCCGCGATCTGCAGACCGACACGCCTTACAACAGTTACACGCGCGCGGGCCTTCCGCCGACACCGATCGCGTTGGTCGGGCGCGCAGCGCTCGAGGCTGCGCTACGACCGGCCGCGACCGAGGCGCTTTATTTCGTCGCAACCGGCAAGGGCGACGGCCGGCATTACTTCGCGGCTTCGCTGGTCGCGCACAACTCGAATGTCGCGCGGCACCTGGCCAACTTGCGCGGCGGCAGCGGCCTTCAGGTACGCTGACCCGGTGCGCGGCCGGTTCATCACATTTGAGGGCATCGAGGGCGTCGGCAAGTCGACGCAGCTCGCGCATGCTGCGCTTCACCTGCAGGGCCGCGGGATCGATCCGCTGCTGACCCGCGAGCCCGGTGGCACGCCGCTCGCGGAGCAGTTGCGCAATCTCGTGCTCGAGCCGCGAGACGAGCCGATCACGGCCACGGCGGAGCTGTTGATAATCTTTGCTGCACGCGCGAGCCATGTCGCCGGCAAGATCAGACCAGCGCTGCGGCGTGGGCGATGGGTGCTTTGCGATCGATTCACGGATGCAACCGAGGCCTACCAGGGTGGCGGCCGCGACCTGAGTGTTGCGTGGATCCGGCAGTTGGCGAAGATTGCACATCCGCGCCTGACGCCGGACCTGACGATTTTGCTCGATGCGCCGCCGGCGATCGCACTCGGTCGCATGGAGAAGCGCGGCTTGCGACTGGACCGCATTGAAACGGAGGACGTCGCGTTCTTCGAGCGCGTGCGACGCGGTTATCTTGCGATTGCTGAACGCGAGCCCGGCCGCGTCCGCTTGATCGACGCGACCGCCAATGAACAACAAGTCGCGGCGGCGGTCGCGCGCGAACTCGATACGTGCCTGTCCGGCGCGAAGTAGGGCATGTGGCGGGTGTGAAACGGAAAAGCCAAGAGATCGTGGCGGCGCCGGATGTCGGCGACATGCTCGCGCGCGCCGGCGTCGAATGGCTCGCGTCGCTGCGTGAGCGTCTCTCAGCGATGAAAAGCCAGGACCGGTTACCGCATGCCCTGTTACTGCTGGGCCAGCCGGGAGCGGGACAATCCGAGCTGGGCCTGTGGCTCGCCGCGTACCTGCTTTGCGATCGGAAGGGAACATCGGCCTGCGGCACTTGTGCCGGATGCCGGCTGTTTCTGGCCGGCACCCATCCGGATTTCTACCGTGTGAGCCTCGAAGAGGACGCCGCCGTCATCAAGGTCGAGCAGATCCGCAGCTTGTCCGAGAGCTTCTCGCTCAAGAGTTACCGGGGCCGCAGCAAGCTGGCGCTCGTCGATCCGGCCGATGCCATGAATCTCAACTCATTCAATGCCTTGCTGAAGACTCTTGAAGAGCCTTCTGATAACACCTACCTGATCCTGACTGCCAGCCGCAGCGATCGCCTGCCACGCACGATCGTGAGTCGCAGCGCGCGCCTGCGCCTGCCGCTGCCGACCGCGGGCGAGGCGCTTGAATGGTTGAATGGGCGCAGGAAATACGCAGGCTGGGAGCGCCTGCTCACGCTCGCAAATGGCGCTCCATTCCTGGCGTTGCAATACGCGGATGCGGGCCTCGAGGAAATCGACGCGAAGATGCAGGAGACGCTGGATTCCGCGGAAAAAGGCCAGCTCGACATCATCGCGACCGCAGCGGCCTGGAGCCGCGATCAGCCCGAGGCGCGTCTGTTCTGGCTCGAATCCTGGCTCACTGGCCGGCTGCGCGAGGCTGCCCTGTCTAGTGATCTGGTTAACAATAATCGTTTACGATGGTTGCGGGTTTCGGCACGCGAACCGATGATACGGGCCGGCTATCGCCTGCTGGACGCGCTGCGCGAAGCGAGGTTGCTCGTGAACGGCGCGCTCAACACGCAGCTCCTGTTCGAAGGGCTGCTGATTTCGCTCACGGCGCTCGTGGGCGAAGACGCCGGCAAGGTGAGGGAGTCAGTGGATTGAAGATGCGGGCACCATCGACCAAGCCGGGGCTGCTGACGCTCACCATCAAGGACAAGAGCGCGCTGTACCTTGCCTACATGCCATTCGTGAAGAACGGCGGGCTGTTCATCCCCACCAACAGCAACTACCACATCGGCGACGAGGTCTTCATGCTCCTCAACCTGATGGGTGAGGAGGAGAAGCTGCCGGTCGCAGGCCGCGTGATCTGGCTGACGCCGAAAGGCGCGCAGGGCAAGCGCACCGCCGGCATCGGCGTGCAGTTCAGCGAACAGGATCGCGGCACGACGCAGAAGAAGATCGAGTCTTACCTGGCCGGCGCGCTCGGCGGGGACAAGCAGACCCACACGATGTAGGCGATGCGGCACAGCGCGGCGTGGCGCGCCTCATTCCGGCCCGAGTTTGTTTCCCAGCAGGCCGTTCTGCAGGCAGTAGGCCTCGAAACCCCGTTCGCTCAGCAGGAACGCGGCGGCGGAGCTGCGCCGCCCGGTGTCGCAGACGACCACATAGGGCGTCTTGGTGTCCAGCGTCCGCACCTTCAGGCGGATGAAGTACAAGGGCACATTCAGCGCATTGTCAAGGTGATAGCTGTCGTACTCGCTCGGCAGGCGTACATCCAGCCAGCGACCGCCGCGCGCGATCAGTTCACGCGCGTGCTCGAGATCCACCGCGTGCAGCAGCGGCTCGTTGAGGAGCTCGCGGAAATCGTTCTTGCCCAGGCGCACCAGGGCGCCATCGCTCTGCATCGTGATGGTCGCATTGCGCTTGCCGTCGGAGATCAGCGCCTCCTCGCCGAAGGACTCGCCGATCCCGAGGTCGGCAAGCTTGATGCCGGCGCGGTTCATCGGTGTCTCGCGTGTGACCACCGCGCTGCCCTTGGTGATCACGTAGAAGTAGTCGCCTTCGGTGCCCTGCTTGATGACGACCTCGCCGGCCTTGCAGGCCACGTGCTGCATGCGCATGAACAGCGCCTGCAGGTTGGCCGGCGGGATGCGGTGGAAGGACTTGGTCTGCAGCAGCACCGTCATCCAGTCGTCGGCATTGCCGACACCGCCACCCGAGATTTCGCCGACTTCATAACTTCCGGTCTGGTCCCAGGTGATCAGCACGTCGAGCAGATCGCTGTCCACGGCGATAAAGGTCACGTCGGAGAGCGCGCGCGCCGTGAAGCGCCGCGGTTGCCCGGGCGCGATTGCGATGCGCGCCTCCGGTGTGCCGGAGCGCAATGTCGAGATCGTGCGCTCACCGCTGCGCAGCTCGACCTCGCCGCTGACGAGATAAATCGTGCGCTTGTCGGTCTCGCCTTCCTTGAAAAGCACGCGGCCTTCGTCGAGCACCTGTAATTTGGTCTTGCGCGCGAGCGCGTGCAGATTTTCCCGCTTCAGGCCATCGAGCGGACTGAATCGGCGCAACAAGTCGAGTTCGACCGGCTTATCGTCCATGCGTGAAATCGTTCATGCGGGCGCAATCTAACACAGGCTTCAGCGTGACGCGGCCAGGGTCGCCCAGCCCGCATCCGGGCGAAACCGCGGGCCATGCCGCGCAGCAAGCCGTTCGAGCCGGGCGACGATACCGGCAACGCCGCGTGCGCGAGCGTAGTGCAATGGCCCTCCGCGGAATGGTGCGAAGCCAGTGCCGAATATCATGCCGGCGTCGAGCAGGTCCGCATCGTCGATGACAAGCTCGCGCAGGCACGCGACCGCTTCATTCAGATATTGCAGGATCAGCCGGTCCTCGAGGTCCTCGGGCACGCTGCCGACGGCTGCCGGCTTGACCGGCTTGCCATCGCGCCACTGGTAGAAACCCTGGCCGGTTTTGCGACCGAGCTTACCGGCTTCGACGAGCGCAGCCGTGATCCTGGGTGTCGGCCTGGCGAAAGCTTCGGCCAGAATCTTCCCGACATGCGCGGCAACGTCGAGCCCGACCGTGTCGGCGAGCTCGATCGGCCCCATCGGCATTCCGAATTGCGTCGCGGTCCGGTCGATCAGCGCGAGCGGCACGCCTTCATCCGCAGCCAGCATCGCCTCGGTCATGTAGGGCATCAGGATGCGATTGACCACGAAGCCGGGCGCGCTGCGGCAGGGCAGGGGCAGCTTGTCGAGCCTGCGTGTGAACGCCAGCGTGTCCTCGACCACGTCATCGCGCGTCTGGCGCGAGCGGATGATCTCGACCAGCATCATTTTCGCGACCGGGTTGAAGAAGTGCAGCCCGACCAGGCGTCCGGGATCGGCGAGCCCGCGCGACAGTTCCTCGAGCATGATGCTCGACGTGTTTGTGGCGAGCAGCGCTCCGGACTTCATGGCCGGTTCGAGCTTCGCGTAAAGAGCGCGCTTGGCGTCCGCATTCTCGAAGATCGCCTCGATCACGATATCGGCGCGTGCAGCGCCGGTGCCCTCGACGTCGGCGGTGAGCCGGGCAGCCATCTCTGCCGCCTTTTTGGGATCGCGCGCGCGCTTGCCGAAGAATTCGCGGGCGCGGGTGAGCGCCGGCTCGATGTACTTCATCTCGCGGTCCTGCAGCGTCACGGTAAGGCCGCGCGATGCGCACCAGGCCGCGATGTCCCCGCCCATGACGCCCGCACCGACCACGTGCACATGACTGAAGCGCCTGGTGCCCTTGGCACCGAGGGCCTTCATGCGGTTCTGCAGGAAGAATACCCTGACGAGATTCCGCGAGGACTCACTCAGGAACAACGACGCAATCGAGCGGGCTTCTGCTTCAAATGCCGCCGCGCCGTGGGCGCCGTGCCGCGCGAACAGATCGACGATCGCGTAGGGCGCAGGGTAGTGCGCGCGATTCGCGCGTCGCGCCACCTGCTTGCGGGTCTGTGCGGCCACCAAGGAGCGCAACAGCGGGAGTCCCAGCAGGCGCAGTGCCAGGGGCGCACGCTTTGGCGGGGGTGCCGCAAGCGCAATCTCGCGTGCGGCGGCGTCGAGCCCTTCGCGCGGTACCAGTCGGTCGATCAATCCAAGTTTGAGCGCGGCATCGCCCCGCAGCGAGCGGCCGGTCAGCATCAGATCGAGCGCGGCCGGCGCGCCGATCAGCCGGGGAGTCCGGACCGTTCCGCCGAAGCCCGGGTGAATACCGAGCAGCACTTCCGGCAGCCCGAGATTCAGGCGGCCATCGTCGGCACCGACGCGATAGTCGCAGGCAAGCGCGAGTTCGAGGCCGCCGCCCAGCGCGAACCCGTGGATCGCGGCCGCGGTCGGCATCGGCAGCGCCTCGATGCGATCGAATACCTGCTGGCCGGTCCGCACCAGGCGATAAGCCTGCTCGGCGTCGGCAAAGCCGGTGAACTCCGAGATATCGGCTCCCGCGACAAAGCCGCTGTCCTTGGCCGAGCGGATCACGAGCGCCCTTGGCTTCGTGCGTTCGACCTCCACGAGGCGCGCATTGAGCTGCCCCATGACCTCGCTGCCGAGCGTGTTGGTGCCGCTGCCCTGCTGGTCGAGGGTCAGCCAGGCGACCTGGTTTTGATCCGTCTCAAAGCGCCAATGGGTTCGTTGGTCAATCATAATTTCAATTATGCACGCCGCCGGCTGCTCAGGCTTCGGACGTAGCGGCGGGATCCGCGACCCGCGCTTTCTGCGGCTCCACTTCGAAGTCGAACACCAGCGGCAGATGGTCGGACAGCGGTACGGTCGGGATGTCGAATCCCTTCGGCACGATGCCTTCGCCGTACAGGATGAAATCGAGTTCCTTGCGCGGCCAGCGGCTCGGGTAGGAGGGGAGGCCGGCGACATTCGCGCTGCGCAGTCCCGCCGCCTGCATGAACAGGTAGATCTCGTGCTCGCCCCAGAATGTATTGAAATCGCCTGCGACGATCACCGGCTTCGACTGGCGGCGCACCAGCTGGTGCAGTTGACGAAGTTGATAGTGCCGGTGCCGGAATTTCAGCGACAGGTGCACCAGGAAAATGGCGACCTCGTCGAGTTCGAGCTCGATGATCAGCTTCTTGATACCGGTGTCGAAGTAGTGGAAGCGCTCGCCGTGGACCCGCGGCGCGGCAAGAAAGGCATTGGCCTGCTTGCGCACGATCGGCATGAATTGGGTCAGCGAATCCTCGCCGTACTTGCACTGGTAGGTCGAGTAATGCGCCAGGTGGCTCGCGATGAATTCGGCCTGATTGACCATGCCGCTCCTGATCGAGCCGGTATCCACCTCGATGAGCCCGACGACGTCGGGATCGCGCTCGCGGATGAAATCGGTGATGCGCTCGAGCACCTGGCGGCTGCTGCGCAGATAGCCCGCGCCGGGCACTGGCAGGTGAAATGCGGGGCCGGTGCCCGTCGCATAGCGGATGTTGTAAATGAGCAGTCGCACGAGGCGTTGATACCCGCTGGGCGGCAAAAGACGTATTCTAGGCGCAGGATCCTGGCCAGGGGCGCGATCCGTGTCCGAAAGCAACCCGATCCGGCTGTTCGTGAGCCATCTGTACGCGCCCGACGAGGCGTACTTCCGGGTATTCGAATACCTCGAAAGCGCGATCAATTTCTTCTACAAGAATTACGCGACGCCCGACCAGCCGCCCCACAGCAAGGAACGGGAGGCACTCAAGGAAGACCTGCGCAAGCAGATCAACGAGGCGGAGGTCGTGATCATCCTGAGCGCCCTGCATGCGCGCGACCCGATCCTGATCGAGTTCCAGGCCCTGTACTCGAAGGCCAGTGACAAGCCGGTGATCGTGATGGAGGCATTCGGGACCGGCAAGCCGGTGCCGAAGGAACTGCGCGAGCTGGCCGACCAGGTGGTGGCGTGGAACGGGCGCGAGATGGCGGACGCGATCCGGCAGCAGGCGCGTCACGAGGACACGACCCGCTGGGACGTGATCGAATTCAAGCCCGATTGACGCTGATCAGGGTCGGTATGCGGGCGGTCGAATCCGTCGGCGACTGGGGCCTGCGGCTGCCGGGACCAGTGCCAGGATCGCCAGCCGGGCGGTTTGTAGCCCCGGTCTCCTTTCCCTGGACACGGTGCAGGGCGTCGAGGAGCGCCACGATGCGTGCGGCGCAGGCATCCGCTTCATCGAGCGACATCTTGCGCACGGTTGCCGCCACCGCGGTTTCACCGCGCAGCGGACTCACTGAGGTCATTCGCTTGCAGAGCCATTCGAAGTCTCCGCGCAACGCGCTCGGCATTTCGGACGCCGGCATGTCCAACAAGTGACGTGAGAAAGCGTCCGTAAGCCGTTGTTTTAATGCAGCGGACTTGGCCAGCTCAAGCGTGGCCTTGTGAAAGTTCTCCCAGGCGGCAGCACTCATACGGTGTCCGTAACTCCCTGATTCACTGGCTAGTTCGAGTGCGATAGAAAAATCCGGAAATCCAAGCCTGGACACCGCGCATCGACCTCGGATCCCCGTTCCTTCAAGTCGATACAAGGCGAATATAGCGCGATTTCTGGAAATGTGAAGTGACGGCTTGCGCATTTTTGCGCTGGTTCAGGAAATTAGGTTCTATACTTCTAGGACTATTGTTACAGCAAGCCGCGATGAATCAAGCCGCGAATCGACAGGTCCTGATCCTTGGAGCGCTGGCCCAGGCAACGCGGCTGCGCATCGTCGCGATTGTCGCGGATGCAGGAGCGAAGGGCATTGCAGCCGGCGAAATTGCGCGCGCGCTGCGTTGCCCCGCGTCCACTTTGTCGTTCCACCTCAAGGAACTCAGCCGCGCCGAAGTGCTGGAGGCGCGTCCGCGGGGACGGTTCGTGATCTATGCCATGCAGGCGGGAGTCCTCGAGGAGTTGGCGCAATTCGTGACCGGCCTTGGCGGCGCGGAAGCGGCAGCTGCGGCCAAGGCGCGTCCCGTGCGCGCCAGACGGAGCACCCGCAAGCGGCGCGCGGTTGACCGCGGCCAGCTGACGATGTTCGGCGACTGAGGGCAGTGCGCTCTGCTAGTTGCGCACCAGGTGCGCGACGAAATCGTCCACCGCCGTGGCGTCGAGTCGCAGGGGATCTGCGAACAGCGCTTCGATGCGCCGGCACTGCCGTTCCGGGAACAGGGCCGCCACCGATGACTCGAATTTCCGCAGCAACAGGGGGTAGCCCTCGGCGCGCCGCTTGCGGTGCCCTACGGAGTAGTCCACCTGGATGCGCGGCGTGCTGCTGCCGTCCCTGAAAGACACCTGGATCGCATTACCGATGTAACGTTTGTCAGGCGCGTAGTAGTCCGCCGTGAACTGCGGATTTTCGCGGACCACCATGCACGCGCGCAGCCGGTCGATGCGTGGGTCACTGGCGACGCCATCCTCGTAATCTTCCGCGCCCAGGCGCCCGAAGATCAACGGCACGGCCACCATGTACTGGATGCAGTGGTCACGATCCGCCGGATTGCCGAGCGGGCCGGTCTTGTCGATGATCCGCAAGCCCGGTTCCTGGGTCTCGATGACGACGCGCTCGATCGAGTCGAGCCGGTCCTTGACCTGAGGGTGTAGTTGCATGGCGCATTCAACCGCCGTCTGCGCGTGGAACTCGGCGGGATAGCTGATCTTGAACAGCACGTTTTCCATGACGTAGCTGCCGAATGGCTGGCGGTAGGCGAAGGGCTGACCCTTGAACAGCACGTCGTAAAAGCCCCACTTGGGCGCCGACAGCGCCGACGGATAGCCCATCTCGCCGCTCATCGCGATCAGCGCATGGCGCAGGCCGCGGCTCGTCGCATCGCCGGCTGCCCAGCTCTTGCGCGAACCGGTATTCGGAGCATGCCGGTAGGTGCGCAGCGCCCCGCCGTCGATCCAGGCATTGGATACGGCGTTGATGACCTGTTCGCGGGTGCCGCCGAGCATGGCCGTGACCACGGCCGTCGTCGCAACGCGCACCAGGATCACGTGATCCAGCCCGACGCGGTTGTAGGAATTCTCGAGCGCCGTGACGCCCTGGATCTCGTGGGCCTTGATCATTGCGGTCAGCAGGTCGCGCACCGTGAGCGGCTTGCGGCCTTCCGCAACCGCCTTGCGCGACAGCCAGTCCGCAATCGCGAGGATGCCGCCAAGATTGTCCGAAGGATGCCCCCATTCGGCCGCGAGCCAGGTGTCGTTGAAATCGAGCCAGCGGATCATCGCGCCGATATTGAATGCAGCCTGCACGGGGTCGAGCTCATAACTCGTACCGGGCACCCTTGCGCCACCGGCCATGGTCGCGCCAGGCACGACCGGACCCAGCAGGCGCGTGCAGGCGGGATAGGCGAGCGCCTGGAATCCGCAGGCCAGCGTGTCCATCAGGCAGTAGCGCGCCGTCTCGTAGGCGACCGGGCTTTCAATCGCCGCATCGCGCGCGTATTCGGCGATGTCCACCAGAACCCGGTCCGGAGGCGGGCGTTCGGCCGACCGGCTGTCGTGATGACTCATGCGGGTACGCTCAGCGTTGGTCCGCGGGCGGAACCGTGCGCGGCTCCGGCCCGGTGTAGTTCGCACTCGGACGAATGATCTTGCCGTCCTGGCGTTGCTCGATCACGTGCGCGCCCCAGCCGGTGGTGCGCGAAATCACGAACAGTGGCGTGAACATCGCGGTCGGCACGCCCATCAGGTGATAGGAAACCGCGCTGAACCAGTCGAGGTTCGCGAACATCTTCTTGGCTTCCCACATCACGGACTCGATGCGTTCAGCGATACGGTACATCCGCTCATCGCCGACTTCCGCTGCGAGCTTCGCGGCCACGCGCTTGATCACGGCATTGCGCGGATCGGAGACCGTGTAGACCGGATGGCCGAAGCCGATGATGATTTCCTTCGCTTCGACGCGCCGCCGGATGTCGCGCTCGGCCTCATCGGCGCTTCGGTAGCGGTGCTGGATCTCGAATGCGGCCTCGTTGGCGCCGCCGTGCTTCGGGCCGCGCAGCGCTCCAATCGCGCCCGCGATGCAGGAATGCATGTCCGAACCGGTGCCCGCGATGACGCGCGCCGCGAATGTCGAGGCATTGAACTCGTGCTCGGCGTAGAGGATCAGCGAGGTGTGCATCGCGCGCACCCAGGAGCGCTGCGGTTCCCTGCCATGCAGCAGGTGCAGGAAGTGGCCGCCGACCGAATCGTCGTCGGTCATGACCTCGATGCGGCGTCCGCTCCTCGCGAAATGGTGCCAGTAACACAGCATCGAGCCCAGGGACGCGACCAGCCGGTCCACAATGTCCTGGGCGGCGGCGACGCCATGCTGGGCATTCTCCGGCGCCTCGCAGCCGAAGGCGGCCACACCCGTGCGCAACACATCCATCGGATGCGCCGTCGATGGCAGCAGCTCCAGCACGGCACGCAGGCGGTTCGTGAGCCCGCGCAACCCGCGCAGGCGCGCCTTGTAGGCAAGCAATTCCGCAGGATTCGGCAACTTGCCGTGTACCAGCAGGTAGGAGATTTCCTCGAA
>JANOSR010000225.1:0-1919 GCA_031415935.1 Steroidobacteraceae bacterium
GGCGCGCGCCGTCACAGCGAGCGTGGCCGAGGGCTTGATGCGCTGGACTCGCCGGGCGACTCGGATGGTCACAAAGGGGTACCGTGTGAAAGAATTCCCGGCTAAGGTACGGGAAGGCATTTTGCGTTGCAATGCGGGAATGACTTGAGCAATCCACGGCCATTTGAACTGCAGGCGGACTACAAACCGGCGGGCGACCAGCCGGCCGCAATCGCCGCGCTCGTGGACGGCCTGGAGTCCGGCCTGGCGCACCAGACGCTGTTGGGCGTCACGGGTTCGGGCAAGACTTACACGATCGCGAATGTGATCCAAGAGCTGCAGCGCGCGACGCTGGTACTGGTCCACAACAAGACGCTCGCCGCGCAGCTTTACGGCGAATTCAAGAACTACTTCCCGCACAACTCGGTGGAGTACTTCGTCTCGTATTACGACTACTACCAGCCGGAAGCCTACGTCCCGGCTTCGGACACCTATATCGAGAAGGACGCCTCGATCAACGAGCATATCGAGCAGATGCGGCTCTCCGCGACCAAAGCGCTGCTCGAACGACCGGACTCGATCATCGTCGCGACGGTCTCCGCGATCTACGGTCTCGGCGACCCGGAGGCTTACCTCAAGATGGTGCTGCATCTCGTGCGCGGCGACCGCACGGACCAGCGCCAGTTGCTGCGCCGCCTCGCCGACATGCAATACACGAGGAATGAAGTGGACCTGCGCCAGGGCAGCTTCCGGGTGCGCGGCGACGTGGTGGATATCTTCCCCGCGGAGTCCGAGCGCGACGCCGTGCGCGTGGAATTCTTCGACGAAGAAATCACACTACTTGCGTACTTCGATCCGCTGACCGGCGAGGTGCTGCGCAAGGTGCCGCGGCTCACCGTGTTCCCCTCTACGCACTACGTGACGCCGCGCGAGCGGTTGCTGGCCGCCATCGACGAGATCAAGGTCGAGTTGCGAGGGCGGCTTGCGGAACTCCGCGCCGCGGACAAGCTGCTGGAAGCCCAACGCCTCGAGCAACGCACACTGTTCGACCTCGAGATGATCGCCGAGCTGGGCTATTGCGCCGGCATCGAAAACTACTCGCGCTATCTGTCGGGACGCGCGCCGGGTGAACCGCCGCCCTGCCTGTTCGACTACCTGCCGCGCGATTCGCTGCTGATCATCGACGAGAGCCACGTGACCATCCCGCAACTGCAGGGCATGTACCGCGGCGACCGCTCGCGCAAGGAGACGCTGGTCGAGTACGGCTTCCGGCTGCCGTCGGCGCTCGACAATCGGCCGCTGCGCTTCGACGAGTTTGAGCGTGTGCAGCCGCAGACGATCTATATGTCTGCGACCCCCGCGCATCGCGAGCTCGAGAAATCCGGCCAGGTCGTCGAGCAGGTAGTACGCCCGACCGGTCTTGTGGACCCGGTGGTCGAGGTGCGGCCGGTCGCGACCCAGGTGGATGATCTTCTATCGGAGATCCGCATCCGCGCCGCGCGCCAGGAGCGCGTGCTGGTGACGACGCTGACCAAACGCATGGCGGAGGATCTGACCGATTACCTGGGGGAGCACGGCGTCAAGGTGCGCTACCTGCACTCGGACATCGAGACCATCGAGCGCGTGGAGATCATTCGCGATCTGCGGCTTGGCAAGTTCGACGTGCTGGTCGGCATCAACCTGCTGCGCGAGGGCCTGGACCTGCCGGAAGTTTCGCTGGTCGCCATCCTCGATGCGGACAAGGAAGGGTTCTTGCGCTCCGAAGGCTCCCTGATCCAGACCGTCGGCCGTGCGGCCCGAAATGAACACGGCTCTGCGATCCTCTATGCCGGCCGGATCACGGGCTCCATGGAACGCGCAATGGCCGAGATGAACCGGCGCCGCACCAAGCAGCTCGCGTACAACGAGCAGCACGGCATCGTGCCGACCTCGATCCGCAA
>JANOSR010000226.1:0-6007 GCA_031415935.1 Steroidobacteraceae bacterium
GAAGCGATCGAGTGCGAGCTTCAGGGCGCGTGGCAGCAGACGCTGTTGTGCGTCGGGCGCGACGCTCTCGACCTGCCGCTTCCAGGTGCGCACGTCCTGGGGCAATACCATCAGGCCCTCATTGGACTCCATGAATGGCAGATCGAGCAGCGCGCGGTCGCGCTGCACAGCCCGCCAGCGCCGCACGATCAGGAGCGTTGCCTACAGGGAGAGGATCAGCGCGGTCTCCTGTTCGGGATCCTTGATGATGACGAAAATCGAACGCAATGAAGTCTGGCGCTCGTGGCTCTCGGCCATGGCCGCCGCCTGAATGAGGCTCGCCTCGGCCCGCGGCCGGACGATGAGCGTGTAGAAGCCGTGCACGAGCAGGACGCAGAGCAGGAGCGCCGCAATTCCGAATGCCGCTTCGCTGAGCGGGGCTTTCCGGCGGACCGTAACAGCTTTGTCCGTGATCGCTCTCATCATGTCTTGAACCCCAATTGGACCGGGGCTTTCACCCGGCCGGGCAGTATAGGCAGGTAGCAGGGACCGCGGCAGGGCTCCGCTGGCTCAGGGTTTCGACCGGGGGGTCAAATGACCGAGTTCCGCTCCCGGACGGACCGTTTGTCATATTTTTTGCGCCGCCCGTCACGCTCGTTTTCCGCCCAGTTTGTCACTGTCGCCCCTGTCGGCTGCCGAATGCGGAATGCAGGCCCTTGTCCAGGTACCGGAAAGTCTCCGTCGGGGAAGTTGAGGTCGGCATGTACGTGTCCGAGCTCGACCGCCCGTGGCTTGAAACACCCTTCCTGTTCCAGGGCTTCTACATCCGGAACCAGGAGGAGATCGACGCGCTGCGTGCCTATTGCCGGCATGTGGTCGTCGACACCCGCAACGAGGACGACGACAGTGTGGCGGAACCACCGCCACCGATCCCGCACGCCGACAAGAAACCGGCCGAGGCCATGCGCGGCCTCAAGAGCGAGATCAAGCCGGCGTCCAGCATCCAGGTGGAGATGTACAGCTCGGTCGAAGATGTCATGGGCACGTTGCGCCACTCCGGCATGCTGGACGTGCGCAAGCTTGAAAGTGCCGTCGAGCCCATGGTGGACAGCGTGCTGCGCAATCCCGCCGCCATGTCCTGCCTGATGCGGATCCGGCGCAAGGGCGGTTACCTTTATTCGCACTCGCTCGCGTCTTCGGTCTGGGCCACCGTGCTCGGCCGCGAGATCGGCCTCGATCGCGATGCGCTGCGCGTCGTAGCGCTCGGCGCCATGCTGCTCGACGTCGGCAAGATCCGGATCCCCGAGGAGTTGCTGAACAAGCCCGGAAAGCTCGATGCCGCGGAGCTCAAGCACGTGCGGCAGCACGTCGAGTTCGGCATGGAGGTGCTGCAGGAAGCCGGCGGCGTGGACAAGCGCGTGCTGGACATGGTCGCCTTCCACCACGAACGCTTCAACGGTTCGGGCTATCCCAACGGGCTCAAGGGCGGCGAAATTCCCGTGTACGGCCGCATTGCCGGCATCGTGGATACCTACGATGCGATGATTACGTCGCGGCCCTACGCCAGTACGCAGTCGTCCTATGGCGCGCTGCGACAGTTGCGGGCGCTCGCGGGCGTCGAATTCCAGTCCGAGATCGTCGATCAGTTCACCCAGGCGGTCGGCATGTTCCCGACCGGCACGCTCGTGTTGCTGAATACGGGCGAAGTCGCCGTGGTCACCGCCCAGAGCCACATCCGGCGCCTGCGGCCGGAAGTCATGATCATCCTGGACAAGGACAAGAAGCAGCTCGACGACTATCGCGTTGTCGACCTCAACGAGGTATCCGCGACCGCCGATAACCAGTCGTCACTCTGGATCGAGTCCGGTCTCGAGCCCGGTGCCTTCGGCATCGACCCGGCCGACTACTACCTGAACTGACACCATGAACATCGCGATTCCCAATCCCGTCGGTACCAGCAGCTACTCGGATTGCCTCGAGGCGATTCGCAGCCGCATCGCCCTGCGCGAAAGCAAGCTCTACGATGTCGCGGTCCTGGTGGTCTATGTGCACCAGCTCGAGCGCCTGTATGCGAGCGCCGGTCATGTGAATGCCGGCCGCATGCTGGACGAATTGCGCAACCGTCTGGCCCAGGTGCTGCGCCCGGGCGATTACTTCACGCGGCTCAGCGACCGCAAGTTTGCATTCGTGCTGTCGAATCTGCGCAACCAGGGGCACGCGATCCTCGCCGCCAACAAGATCCTGCGATCCGGCGCCGAGCCGCTCGCGGCCGGCGGGCAGCAATCAACTGTCCGGCTGTCGGTCGGCATCGGCATGTTCCCGACCCATGGCCGGACACCCGAAGCGCTGATGCAGTGCAGCGAGATCGCGCTGCTCGAGGCCTGGAAGACGTCGCAGCCTGTCACCGTTTACACCGCGCGCAAGGCGGACGAAATTGTCGCCGGCTGGGATCTCGAGGCGCAGCTCTCGAAAGCCCTCGAACATGGCGACCTGGTCCTGAATTACCAGCCCAAGGTCGCGCTGCCGGACTTGCGCATCGTGGGCGCTGAGGCGCTGATGCGCTGGAACCGCCCCGAGGCCGGCAATGTGCCGCCGGAGATTTTCATCGATGTCGCCGAGATGACCGGCCAGATCGACCCATTGACGCAATTCGCCTTCCATCGCGCGTTGCGCCAGCTGAGCGAATGGCCGGAATCGCTCGGGCGCATGTGCGTCGCCGTCAATGTCACGCCGTCGCTGGTCTGCAACCCGGAACTCGTGGACATGATCCAGGGCGCCGCGGGCCTCTGGTCCGTGGACCTGTCGCGGCTGACTGTCGAGGTCACCGAGAATGCGCTGATGATCGACCGGCAGCGCAGTCACCGCGTGCTGACCGAGTTGCGCGAACTGGGCGCGCGGATCTCGATCGACGATTTCGGGACCGGGTATTCCTGCCTGTCCTACCTGAAGGAAATCCCCGCGGACGAGCTGAAGATCGACAAGTCGTTCGTGATGAACATGCTCGCCAACAAGGCCGACCGCAAAATCGTCGAGCAGACCATCGCCCTCGGGCACTCCTTCGACCTGGCAGTCGTCGCCGAGGGCGTCGAGGACGAGAGGGTCTCGCAGGAATTGATCGCGATGGGTTGCGACTTTGCGCAGGGCTTCCATTACGCTCGGCCCCTCACGCCGGACAAGTTCGTGGAATGGGTCCAGGGCTGGCGGCCGGGGCAGACGCGCGCCGACTGACACAGGTCAATGCGGCTTGACCCCCACCGTCGCAGACTCCCTCCGCATGGGAGTCGGGGTCCGCTTCGATGCCGCGGTCGTGCGCCGTTATGACGTGCCAGGGCCGCGCTATACCTCTTATCCGACCTCACCGCAGTTCAGCGACATCATCGGTGAGGCCGAGTACCTGAAGGCGGCGCGGGCGTCCAATGACGACCCCATCCCGCGGCCTCTGTCGATCTACGTGCATGTGCCGTTTTGCACTGCTCCGTGCTTCTACTGCGGCTGCACCAGGATCATTACGCGTGACCGTACCGCCGGCGCGCGCTATCTGAGCCGCCTGCAGCGCGAAATCGAATTGCAGGCCCGCCTGTTCGATCGGGACCGGAATGTGGACCAGCTGCATCTGGGCGGCGGCACGCCGACTTTCCTCAGCGATACCGAGCTCGGCGAATTGATGCGGTTCATTGGTCACAGCTTTTCACTGCGCGACGATTCCTTGCGGGAATACTCGATCGAGGTCGATCCGCGAACCGTGGACGAGTCGAGACTCGCGGCGATCGCCGCGCTGGGATTCAACCGCATCAGCCTGGGCGTCCAGGATTTCGACCCGGACGTCCAGAAAGCGGTCAACCGGGTACAGCCGCAGGAAGGTGTCCTGGCGGTCATGTCCGGGGCGCGGCGCCAGGGCTTCCGGTCGGTATCCGTCGACCTGATCTATGGACTTCCCAGGCAGACCGAGGCGGGCTTCGCACGCACACTCGAACAGGTGATCGCGGCGCGTCCCGACCGCGTGGCCGCCTACAGCTACGCGCACCTTCCGCAGACCTTCAAGGCGCAGACGCAGATCAAGGCCGAGGACCTGTGCCCGCCGGAGGTGAAACTTGCGCTGCTCGGCATCACGGTCGACAAGCTGACCTCCGCCGGCTATGTCTACATCGGCATGGATCACTTTGCGCTTCCCGACGACGAGCTGGCTATCGCGCTCGCCGACGGCAGCCTGCAGCGCAACTTCCAGGGCTACTCAACCCGTGCGGGCCTGGACTTGATCGGCCTTGGCATGAGCGCCATCGGCCAGACATGTGAACTGTACGTCCAGAACCACCGCATGCTGGAAGACTGGGCCGCGGCTCTCGACTCGGGGCGCCTGCCAATCTGGCGCGGTCATCGCCTGACGCACGAGGACCGGATCCGTCGCGCCGTGATCCGCGCGTTGATGTGCCGCGGCGAGTTGGACCTGCGCAAATTCGGCGAGCGATTCGAACTCGACTTCAGCTCGCACTTCGCCGCCGAACTCGAGAGCCTGGCCCCACTCGCCGAAGACGGCCTGGTCGAGATCGAACCCGGGCGCATCCGTATCACGCCGCTCGGACGGCTGCTGGTACGGGCGATCGCGATGAAGTTTGACGCCTATCTGGGCGAGCAGGCGAACGGCAGCACGAGGCGGTTTTCCCGCGTCGTCTGACGGTCCACCCTGTGCCGAACCGCCGTGTAGAATGCCCTTCTTTGCGCGAGGGCCTCCCGCTTGAGCGGCACCGCAACCCCGTCACCGCTCAATCTCTACCAGCTGCGCCGTAGCTGCAGCACCTGTTCGCTTTCGGAATTGTGCCTGCCCATGGGCCTGCTGCCAGGCGACATTCAGCGCCTCGAGGAACTGGTCACTTCACGCGGCCCCGTGAATGAAGGCGAACACCTGTTTCGCGTCGGTGATCCATTGCGCGACATTTACGCGGTGCGCGGTGGATACTTCAAGTCCTACCTGGTCGAGTCGAATGGTCGTGAACAGGTGCTCGGCTTCCACCTGCCGGGCGAGTTGATCGGGCTGGACGCCATCTGGCCCGAACGGCATCAATGCAACGCCGTTGCGCTCAATACGGCGTCGGTCTGCGAGCTGCCCTATGCCAAAGTCGCTGACCTCGGTCGCCAGGTACCCGGGCTGCAGAATTCGATGTTGCGCCTGCTGTCGAAGGAGCTGGCCCTGAGTCATTCACTGGCTGGGGACTTCAGCGCTGAGGAGCGCATTGCGGGTTTCCTGCTGTCACTTTCCTCGCGAATGAAGGCGCGTGGCCATTCGGAGACGCACCTGACGCTCGCGATGTCGCGGCGCGACATCGCGAACTACCTGCGACTCGCCACGGAAACCGTCAGTCGCGTGTTCTCGCGCTTCGAAGAGGACGGGCTCGTGTCCGTAGACCGTCGCGAGGTCATGCTGCGGGACGTGCAGCGCCTCAACAAACTCGGGCACTGCTTTTCCGCCGGCTGGTAACGGCTGCCGCTCAGAAGCGGAAGGTCGTCGACAGCGTCACCACCTGCACACTGTAGTCGGCGCTCGTACCAATAGCGCAGATTCAGCATCAGGTCGTCGCGCAGCCGATAACCGCCGCGGAGCCCCGCCGATTCCACGCGCGACTTCAGCCGGGGCAACGGCGCCGAAGTCAGGGCCGAACCCGTCGATACATCGACATCGCTGCGCGACTCGGCGTACAGGAGTTCGATCCCGACCTCGAGCCTGTCCCCGATGATCGGGAACGTCAGGCCGGCGCCCGCAGTGTCCACGCGATCGCGGTGGCGCGCGCGGGATCTGTTAAGTCCGCGACACGGGTGGCGCCGCGGATACTCTGGCCGTTCTGGTCGATGTCGAATTCTTCGTTGCTGTAGAAGGCATAGGCGGACCAGGCTTCCGAGGGCGTGTAGCTGATATCCAGCGAGTACGCGCCGATATCCGTCTCGGACAGACCGAGCGTCGAACTCGTGTAATCGTCATTGGCCCAATCCGCCTCCATGCCGACCGACCAGGACTGCGACGGCGTCAATGTCGCCA
>JANOSR010000227.1:0-3117 GCA_031415935.1 Steroidobacteraceae bacterium
CGACACGCTGCTGCTCGATTCGGGCAATCCGCGGCTTGCGGTCAAGGAGCTTGGCGGAACTGGCCGCGTGCACGACTGGACCTACAGCCGGCGGATCCGCGAGACCGCGGGCGTGCCGGTGCTGCTGGCTGGCGGACTGCACCCGGGCAATGCCCGGGCCGCGATCGAGGCCGTGGCTCCGGCGGGCCTCGATGTGTGCAATGGCCTGCGTACGGACGGCGCGCTCGATGCGCGCAAGCTCACCGCGTTCTTCGCGGAAGCCGGCTGATATGATCGCGATCCTGCAGGCGCCATAAGGAGACGGGTCATGATCGGTTATGTGTGTCTGGGTACGAATGATCTGCCGCGCGCGGCGAAGTTTTACGACGCGCTGCTCGGTGAAATTGGTGCGAAGCGTTTCATGGAATTCGACACGTTCATCGCCTGGGGCATCGGTCGCGACAAGCCGGGAGTCGCGCTGACGAAGCCATTCAACGGCAAGCCGGCGACTGTCGGCAATGGCGTGATGGTCGCGTTGGCTGTGGACAGCCCTGAGAAAGTGGACTCTTTGTACCGCAAGGCGATCGAGCTGGGCGCTACCGACGAGGGCCCGGCTGGGCCGCGTGGCGAGGGATTCTACGCCGGCTATTTCCGGGATCCTGACGGTAACAAGCTGAGTTTCTTCTGCATGAAGTGAGCGAAGCGTTCTCCATCTCGACCGTCGCCGGCTGGGGCGACATGGATGCCAACGCGCACATGGCGAACGTCGCCTACCTGAACAAGTGCGTCGACTCGCGCATGAGCTTCTTCAGCGAGAATGGCTTTCCGGCAACCGAGTTTGCGCGACGCAGGATCGGGCCGGTCGTGCGGCGCGACGAGATCGATTATTTCCGCGAGGTTGCGCTTCGGACGGCTCGCGATTTCGACTGGTCAACCAGGTACTGCGCGCGGAACGCGGATGGCTCAATCTCACGACGCGCAAGCTGACGGCACCGCCGCCGGAGCTGATGACCGCACTGCAGGCGCTGCAGCGCAGCGATGATTTCGAAGAACTTCAGTCCAGTCTGCGGACATGAATGCCTGGCACGGAGGCTGCCACTGCGGCGCGCTGGGATTCGAGTTCCGTACGGCGCTCGAGCCCGCGGCCTGGTCAGTACGGGCCTGCCAGTGCAGCTACTGCCGCGCTCATGGCGGGGTCTACACTTCTGATCCAGCTGGGTCAGTTCAATTCACGCATCATGAGCCGCAGCTGATTTCATCTTTTGCGGACGTTGCGGAGGGTATCTAGGCGCCGTGACGGATCTGGACATGCAGACACTCGCGGTGATCAATATCCACGCGCTGGATCCACGGCCCACCGAATTGCCGGCTGCGTAGCCGGTGTCCTACGACGGCGAATCCAGCGGTGCGCGCGATTCACGCCGCGCGGTACGCTGGACGCCCGTTTCGGATTCCTAGCGCTGTAACACGTACTCGCCCGGCGCATCGGCGAGCGGCGGGTATCCGGCTTCGGCTGCACCCATCGCTGGCGGCGCAACACGCATCGAAGACGAGTGCGACTTGAGCCATTCGGCCCAGGTTGGCCACCAGGATCCCGGCAGCGATGCGGTGGCCGTGAACCATTCATCGGCGCCAAATTGCGGATCGCCGGCGCGGCGCGTGCGCACGCGATGGCGACGCTTGGGATGCACCGGCCCGCTGATGATGCCGGCATTGTGGCCGCCGCTCGTCAGCAGGAATGTGAATTCCGGCGATCCGGTCAGCCGGTCCAGCTTGTAGACCGATTTCCAGGGCGCGACATGGTCGGTCTCCGTGCCGACGATGAACATCGGTACGTTGATGTCGGTGAGCTGGATGGTCTCGCCCTCGACCTTGAAGCGGCCTGCCGCGAGATCATTCCGGAGGTAGAGACCGAGCAGGTACTCGGTGTGCATCTTCCAGGGCATTCGTGTGCCGTCGGCATTCCAGGCCATCAGGTCGATCATGCTGTCGCGCTCACCCTTGAGATAAGACTTCACGGCCGGCTGCCACAAGAGGTCGTGCGCGCGCAGCATCGCAAAGGCGCCGCCCATCTTTGCCGAATCGAGCACGCCCTCCTTGTACATCAGCGCCTCGAGCATCTCGATCTGCGCGGGGCTGATGAAGAGCGACAGTTCCCCGGGTTCGCTGAAATCGGTCTGGGCGGCGAACATCGTGATGTCGCGAATGCGTTTGTCGCCCTTGCGTGCGAGCGCCGCAGCGGCGATCGCGAGCAGCGTGCCGCCAATGCAATAGCCGACTGCGTGAATGTCGCGACCCGGCACGACGGCGGAAACGGCTTCGAGCGCGGCATAGACGCCTTTCCGCAGGTAATCGTCCATGCCGAGTTCACGATCCGCGGCGGTCGGGTTCTTCCACGAGATCATGAATACCGTGTGTCCCTGGTCCACCAGCCACGCGACCAGCGAGTTCTTCGGCGACAGATCCAGGATGTAGTACTTCATTATCCAGGCCGGCACGATCAATAGCGGCTCGGCTTGAACGTCGGGCGTCGTGGGCGAATACTGGATCAGCTCGATCAGATCATTGCGGAATACGACCTGGCCCTCGGTGATCGCAACCTTCTGGCCGACGCGAAACTCCTCGGTGCCGGGCGCTTCGCCGCCGTGCAGGGTCCGCTCGAGATCATCGAGGAAATTCTTGTAGCCGCGGGCGAGATTCTGACCGCGCTCGGCGACGGTCTGCTGCAGCACTTCGGGATTCGTCAGCGGATTGTTGGCCGGTGACATCGCCTCGGCGACCTGGCGCGCCGCGAATTCCACGAGCTGGGCATTGCGTGGCTCCACACCCGGGACCGCGCGCGCCGACTGCTCCATCAGCGCCATGCCATTCTGGAAGGCCTGCGCGTAGACATTGAACGGATATTGCTGCCAGGCCGGACTCGCGAATCGCCGGTCGCCATTGTCGGTGGGCGCGAGCGGCTTGCCCTGCGCGGCTTCGGCATGGAAGCGCCAGAGATCCATCGCCTGCTTCCGCGCGTTGTGCTGCATTTCCGCCTTCTTCGCGGGCGAGCGGGCGAGTTGCAGCCACCTCTCCCAGAATGCCGCGCCGTAATCCTGCGGCGGGAGGCCGCCGGTTACTTTCCCGAGCATGGCGCGG
>JANOSR010000228.1:0-2306 GCA_031415935.1 Steroidobacteraceae bacterium
AAGAGCCCCGTACCCCAGGCAAAGCCGAGTTTTGCCGCCTGGCGCGGCGTGGCGTCATCCCACAGCAGGAACAGGAACGCGGGTCCCAGAACTGCGAGTGCGAATATGTCCCAGGGAGCGAAGGCCAGTGTGGTCGCGGCACCCGCCAGCGCGGCCAGCCAGAGGCCGTGGCGCAGGACCTGCGGCCAGAGATTGGCGAAGGCCGCCATTCAGGAGCCGCGGGTATCGCCGGCGCGCGGTGGCACCGGTGCGGGCGAAGTCACGCGCAACTGATCGATGCGGCGGCGGTCGGCGCGCAGCACCTTGAACTCATGGCCGTCCATCGTCACCGATTCTCCGCGCCGCGGCAGGCGCCCAAACTGATGCATCACGAGACCGCCGATCGTGTCGTACTCTTCCTCGCCCAAGCGGGTCGAGAAATAGTCGTTGAATTCCTGGATCCGCGTCAGCGCCAGCACGACGAACTGGCGGTCGCCCTCGCGGCGGATGGTCTGGTCCTCGTCGGTGTCGTATTCATCGGCGATCTCGCCGACGATCTCCTCGATGACGTCCTCGATCGTCACGAGGCCGGATACGCCGCCGTATTCGTCCACGACGATCGCCATGTGGTTGCGGCTGACGCGGAATTCCTTCAGCAACACATTCAGCCGCTTGCTTTCCGGCACGAATGCCGCCGGTCGCAGCACTTCGCGGATGTCGAAAGTGCCTGTAGCCCCCTCCGCGTAGTAGCGCAGCAGGTCCTTCGCAAGCAGGATGCCGACCACCTGGTCGCGGTCATCGCCGATGACCGGAAAACGCGAGTGACCAGACTCGATGATGGCCGGCAGCAACTGCCCCGGCGCGGAATCGCGCTCCAGCACGACCATCTGCGAACGCGGCACCATGATGTCGCGCACCTGCAGGTCGGCGACGCCCAGCACGCCCTCGATCATCGCCAGCGCATCGGCCCCGAGCACGCCGCGACGCGCCACGGCGCGCAGGAGCTCGACCAGCTCGGCGCGATCGCCCGGCTCCTCCTTGATCAGGCGCCGTAACCATTTCCTGCCGGGCTTGCGCTCGGTCATCGTTCAGTCTCCGTAGGGATTCGCGAAGCCCAGACGCGCGAGCAACTCCCGCTCGCGTCCTTCCATGCGGCGCGCGTCGGTCGCGCGCTCATGATCGAATCCGAGCAGGTGCAGCGTGCCGTGAATCACCATGTGCGCCCAGTGCGCGCGCAGTGCCTTGCCCTGCTCGCGCGCCTCACGCGCCACGAGCGGCGCGCAGACCACGATGTCGCCGATGATCGCGTGCGCCTGGCCTCTGCCTGCCGGCATTGGAAATGACAGTACGTTGGTCGGCGCGGGCTTGCCCCGGTAACGCAGGTTCAGCGCGCGGCTCTCGGCGGAGCCGACCACGCGGATGCCGAGTTCGCCGCCCCGGCCGGCGGCGGCGAGTCGAGCCCAGCCGCGCAGTGTCACCGGCGCGGGCGCCCAGGGTCGGCGCGTGCGATAGCGCAGCAGGACTTCGAGCGTCACTTCCCGCTCCCGCGCCGCGGTTCACGTTCATAGGCCTCGACTATGCGCTGCACCAGTGGGTGACGCACGACATCACGCGCCGTGAAGCGCGTGACGGCGATGCCCGCCACGCCGTTCAGTACTTCGAGCGCATGCCGCAAGCCGGACTGGCGGTGCGCTGGCAGGTCGGTCTGGGTGATGTCACCGGTCACGACCGCGCGGGAGCCAAAGCCGATCCGGGTCAGGAACATCTTGATCTGCTCGACGGTCGTGTTCTGCGCCTCGTCGAGGATGACGAAGGCCTCGTTCAGCGTGCGGCCACGCATGAATGCGAGCGGCGCGATTTCGATGATGTTGCGTTCGATCAGGCGTGCGACGCGATCGAAGCCGATCATCTCGTACAGCGCGTCGTACATCGGGCGCAGGTACGGATCGATCTTCTGCGACAGGTCACCCGGCAGAAATCCAAGGCGCTCGCCGGCTTCGACCGCGGGCCTCACCAGCACGATGCGCCGCACCGTTTCGCGCTGCAGCGCCTCGACGGCGCAGGCGACTGCCAGGTAGGTTTTCCCCGTGCCCGCCGGCCCGATGCCGAATGTCAGGTCGTGTTCGCGGATATTGCGCAGATATTCCTGCTGGTTCGGGCCGCGGCCGCGGATTCGACCGCGCAGTGTCTGCACCGAGAGCGCGTCCTCGGCGGACTCGCCACCCATGCCCGTTTCCTGGATCGCCAGGTGCACGTCTTCCGGTGTCACCGCATTGGCGCCGCAGCGTTCGTAGAGGAGCCTCAACACGGTCGCGCCGGCCTCGGCA
>JANOSR010000229.1:0-1635 GCA_031415935.1 Steroidobacteraceae bacterium
ACAGCCACAAACCGGAACCGTCGCGGGTGACGTCGTGAGGACGGCCAGATTGCTTGCGCTGGTGGCGCTGTCCTGGCCGCTGGCGCTGACTGCTGCGACGAACGGCTACCCGCTCGAGGATGCGGGCACGGACGTCAGCAATCTCGCGTCGCTGCAACACGGCGCGCGCAACTTCGTCAACTACTGCCTCGGCTGCCATTCGGCGAAGTACATGCGCTACAGCCAGGTCGCCGACGACCTCGCGCTGACCGAGCAGGAATTGCGTGACAACCTGATGTTCACCGGCACGCGGATCTACGACCCGATGCTGTCGTCGATGCCGCCCGAACAGGCGCGCGAATGGTTCGGCAATGCGCCATCGGACCTTTCGCTGATCGCGCGCAGCCGAGGCGTCGACTACGTTTACACGTTCCTGAAATCCTTCTACGGCGACCCGTCGCGGCCGACCGGCGTGAACAATGCGGTCCGGGCAAACACTGGCATGCCGCATGTGCTCGCGGGCTTGCAGGGCGTGCAGCAGCCGCGCTATGAAACCACCGCGGGAAAGGACGGCAGGGAAGTCCGGCACCTGGCCGGCCTCGAGCCCGGCGCGCCGGGCGAGATGAGCGCCGAGGAATTCGATGACTTCGCACGCGACACGGTCGCTTTCCTCGAGTATGTCGCCGAGCCGGCCAAGGCCCAGCGTCGCTCGCTGGGCGTCTGGGTGATCCTGTACCTGCTGATGTTCCTGGCCTTCACGTATTTCCTGAAGAAGGAATACTGGAAGGACGTGAAGGCCTGAGCGCATGGCCGCGCAGCAGACGTCGCGGCGACCCTACCTGGTCCGCGCGATGCACGAGTGGATGACCGATAACGGCCAGACACCGCACCTGGTCGTCGACGCCGGCGTCGCCGGCACCGATGTGCCGAAGGCCTACGTGCGCGATGGCCGCATCACGCTGAATGTCGGCTGGCAGGCGACGCAGGGACTGAAGCTCGGCAACGAGTGGATCGAATTCGCCGGGCGCTTCGGCGGCGTGTCGCAACAGGTTCGCGTGCCGCTCGCCGCGGTGCTCGGCATCTATGCGCGCGAAACCGGCCAGGGAATGCTCTTCCAGGACGAGAGCGATTCGCCGCCACCCGCGACACCGAGCCCCGACGACTCTGGCAGCCGCCCGAAACTCCGCGTCGTCAAGTAGCGCCAGGCGCCGGTAGCGACTCATTTTGAGCGTCGGTTTCCGATCCGAAGCCGCCTGCGACGACCGTCCGCGTCCGGGAAGTCCAATTACTGCGACGGGGCTTCGTGACGCCGCTACTCCGGCAGGTTCATCTTGCGCAGGAATGCCTTGTAGCGAGGGTCATCGGCCAGATTCCTGAACAGCGGCTCGCCGACGATTTCGTCAAGGGAAGCATCCTTCTGCTGGTAGGCACGTTCTAGCCATTCGAGTGCGCGATCGTGATCACCGCGATACGCGTAGGTCATGGCCACAAAAAACGCGCCCGTGTCGGCCCATTGCGCAATTTGCGCTTGTAGCGCCTCGTCCGCCTCGGCCTGACGGCCGGCTGCCTGCAAGACGACCGGAAGGAACCACAGGCGAGTTGCCTCGTCAGCTTCCTGCTGCACCATGGCGAGCGCCGCATCCGGCTTGCCCTGCG
>JANOSR010000230.1:0-2409 GCA_031415935.1 Steroidobacteraceae bacterium
TAATCCAGGACACCAGCCACCAGCCAACCAATGCACCGACCACGATGATCCCTATCTCATAGGGGCTCATGACTCCACCTCATACCGGCGCAGGATCGCCTTGATCTTCGCGTCCTGCTCCGGATCTGCGGAACTCAACCACGACTCGTGACGCAGCAGGCTCGTAAATCTTTTCCGGAAACCCTCGCGCTCCGATACGCCAGCCGATCTCTCACCGAAGTCCGGCAATTCTACGTCCAAAGTCCGGCTGCCACAGGCGGCCCGCAACAGGTTTGGCGCACAGGGCAGGCAGATTACGCTGATCACCGCCATTCCGAACGCCGGCCAGCGCCGCAACCCGAACTCCGCGGCGCGCACGATGAAGAGCGTAGCGCCTGCGATGGCAAACAGGTAACCGATACCGATGGCGACGGCAAAATAAAGGTTCTCACCCAACAGCAGCATGGCAGGTGCCAGCATGACGACGACCAGCAACAGGATCAGGCACAGGTATCCCATCGCGCGGGACCAGCCGTCCGCGGCAGGCAACGCCGGTTTTCCGGCATCGCTGCTGTTGGCATCGGCAAGTCGCCAGCGTGCCAGCCACAACAGGCGATCCGGTCGCAGTGGATTCGGCATGACGGGACGGCGGCCGAGGAGCTCGAGGCGCACCAGGCCGAACGACAGTTGCCAGCGACCCTGTGCGAGGCGCTCGACCAGGGCCTCGCGACGGCCGAGAAGGCGCATCGAGTCGAGCAGGTAGACGAGGACGATGCCGATCGCGAGCAGCAGTTCGAACCGATCGCTCGTCATGCGTCCTGCCGTTTCTTGCCCTTGAAGAGCTTGACCAGCCAGACCCCGATCCCGGCCACCCCGACCACGATGAATTTCCAGAGACCCTTCAGCAGGCCGCTTTTCGCCGCAACCGCGGCGCCGCCGCCGGCGATCAGCGCGGCGAGTCCGTATTCGGCCATGTTGTCGCCTTCCTGAACGTCCGCATAGCGTTCGCCGCTCACATATTGATAGCCCTCGAGGACATCCTTGAACTCCGCGACGGCCGCATCCAGCGTTTCCGGTCCTGAAACCAGCGTCGCCGAAGTGACACCCTTGCGGCCCAGCAGGCGCGTGTTGAAGTTGACGACGGGCTCACCCTCGGACTCCGCGGCGATCGCCCACTCCAGCCGCTGTGTTGCGGAGTCATAGCGTGGCTTGAAGCGCCAGCCGGTGATGTTCATTTCCGCCCATCCCCGCTTTCGGCGTTCTTCGTTACTTTGCTCCGTGCCCTTACGGACCGTTTCGAGCACGTCGTTCGCGTCGATCTCCTCGTCGTCCTTGACGTAGCCGATGTCCTCGAATTCGAGCAGACCGAACCAGCGCAGGTCGTCCGGCGCGATCAAAGACTCGCGGCCGCTGGCAAAGTTTTCGGTCAATTCCTGGAACTTCGAAGTTTCCTTGGGATACAGATACATGTACCCCTCCGGCACCGTGAGGGTCGCGTGCTTGCCGACCTTTACGTCGGTGGGCCCGTAGTCCCAGTCCAGCTTCGCGAGCGGGTTGACCGGCTCCTCGCCGCCTTGCGGTTCAACGGCTTCCGGCTCGGTGGTGTCCTGTGCCGCCGCTGGACCGCAAGCGAACATCAGGCAGATGGAGACCGCGAGTCCTGCGCGCATTGGAGGCACCTCCCGGGACTGCCGACAGTCTCGCCTTGCCGGTAGGGAACTGACAAGCGGTCTATACTGGCGGCACTGTCACCGGGCCAGCAATAAGCTCGGAACTAAGGGGGAACAATGAGAAAGTTAATCACCGGGGCCATCGGGCTCCAAGCCTGCCTGTTTCTGTTGCTTGCCGGCACGGCCCAGGCACAGGACAAGCCGGCCGAGGCATTTACCTACGCGACCTACAGTGTTTGCGACATCACGAAGCAGGAACGGGCCGATGAGATCTTCGAGCAGTTGCAGAAGCCGTTTTACGACGCGGCCGTAGCCGATGGCACGATCACAAACTACGGCTGGCTGGCGCACCATACCGGCGGCAAGTGGCGTCGTGGACTCTATTACGGTGCCACCAGTGTCCAGGCATTGCTGGACGCACAGGAGAAGATCGGCGATCAGATCGACGCCAAGAACAAGAAAATGGCCACGGAGTTCGGCCAGATCTGCAACTCGCACGACGATTACATCTGGCATCGGATCGCCGGCAATGTCGGGGCGGTAGCGCGCGGTGGCGCTGCATTCTCCGTCTACAGCGTCTGCGATGTGAGCCGTGAGGAACAGGCCGATGCGCACGTCACGCAGGTGTTCACACCTCTCTTTGACAAGTTTGTTGCCGACGGCAAACTCAAGTCATGGGGCTGGATCGAGCACGTGGTCGGTGGCGATGTCCGTCGCACCCTGACCATGAGCGCGACCGACATGAAGGCCCTGATGGCAG
>JANOSR010000231.1:0-12375 GCA_031415935.1 Steroidobacteraceae bacterium
CATGGGTGATCTCGATGTCGTGCAGCGTGACGATGCGCGGCAGTGCCGCAATACCGCTGACGAACTGACCGAACTCATGGTAGCCACCCGACAGCTGGATCTTGATTGGCAGCTCGGCGTAGAAGTCCTTGCGCGCTTCGCTGCCCGGCTGGAACAGGTGTTCCTGCAGGCCGGACGCGAGTCCAGTCTGCGAAATGTCGACCAGCAGGCTCGGTACCTCGGTCTTGCCGGGCAACTGGCGCAGCATGGCGCCGAATGTGCGTTCGATCTCCGCTAGCTGCTGGCGATAGGCCTCGAGATTGGCGGCCTTGCGCTGTTTCTGGTCGAAGGTCTGCCACAGCGACTGCTGCTCGGCCTCGGCCTTGCGCAGATCCTCGAGATTGCCGCGGTTGACGAAGTAGTAGATCAGCAGCCCGCTTGTGACCAGGAATACGAGGGCGACGCCGAGCGCGCGGAACAGGAACGGCCAGCGGCCAACGTCGCGGGGGTCGAGTTGGCGCAGCTGTTCGAGGAATTTCATGGCCGGGCCTCCGAAACGCGCGTATCGCGTTTCGCGGCGGTTTTCTCATCGGCGTCGACCGTCGCGCGCAACTGCGCGAACAGCGTGAACTGCGCGCCGGGGCCGGAGTCGCGCCCGGTCTCGATGACCTTGAGTTCCGGCGCCGAAAGCGTCTCGGATGCGTCGATGTTGCGCATAAATGCGGATACGCGCGTGCTCGACTGCGCGACGCCGTTGAATTCGAGCCTACGGCCGCTCTGCTTGACCGACGTCAGGTAGACGCCCTCGGGCAGCGTCGCGACCACCTGGTCGAACAACTTCACGACCTCGGGCCGGCTCGACTGCAGAGTCTCGATGACCTCCATGCGGGCGATCATGTCCGCCTTCTGTTCCTCGAGCGCCACGATCTGCTCGATGGCCTTGTCGAGCTCGGCGATCTCGGCCTTCAGCAGGTCGTTGCGACGGCTCTGGGTGTCGATCATCGAGCTCACGGTCAAATGCGCGAGCAGCGTGACGAGCGCCGCCATCGCGATCGATGCGACCATACCGATGAAGAACTCTTTCTTGCGCCGCTGGCGGAGCGCTTGCCGCCAGGGCAGAAGGTTAATACTTGGCATCTTCGTCGAAGCTCCGCAATGCGAGGCCACAGGCAGTCAGGAGCGCGGTGGCGTCGCGTTGCACGCCGAGCGCTTTCGCCTTTGAGGAAATTTTCATCTGGCCGAGCGGGTCACCGCGTTCCGCCGGGATACCCACCCGGCTCGCGATCACGTCCGCGACACCCGGGATGTTGGCACAGCCGCCGCAGATGATGATCTGCTCGGGCTGGCTGCGGCCGCTGCCGGAGGCCAGGTAGAACTGCAGCGAACGGCTGACTTGCTGGGTCATGTCGTCGATGAATGGATCGAGCACCTCGGGCTGGTAGTTGGACGGCAGGCCGCCTTCCTTCTTGGCGCGGCCGGCTTCCTCCATCGAGAGCCCGTAGGTACGCATGATCTCTTCGGTCAGCTGCTGGCCGCCGAAGGCGAAGTCGCGCGTGTACACGACGACGAGGTCGCGCAGCACGCTGAATGTGGTCGTGCTCGCGCCGAAGTCCACGACCGCGATGGTGCGGTCGATGCCGCCATCCGGCATCTGGTGCGTCAGCAGCCGGCAGGCATTCTCGAGCGCGAATGCCTCGACATCGACGAGCTTGGCCGTCAGGCCCGCCGCGGTCACCGCGGCGACGCGCTGCTCGACATTCTCCGAGCGCGAGGCGACCAGCAGCACGTCGCGCATGTCGGGGTCCTTTTCGGACGGCCCGAGCACCTGGAAGTCGTAGCTGACCTCCTCCATCGGGAACGGGATGTACTGGTCGGCCTGCATCTCGATCTGCTGCTCGAGGTCAGCCTCGGACAGATTGCGCGGCATCTGCACGGCCTTGGTGATGGCCGCGTCGCCGCTGATCGCAACCGCGCATTCCTTGGAACGCACGCCGGAGCGCTTGACCGCCCGGCGGATGGCCTCGCCGACCGCCGTGGCGTCGACGATGGCTTTCTCGTTGATCGCGTTATGGGGGGTCGGCTCGGCCGCATAGGCCTCGACCCGATATTGACCGCCCGAGAGCGCGAGTTCGATCAGCTTGATCGACGACGTCGTGATGTCGAGGCCGATCAGCGGTCGAAACCGCGGTCCCAGCGAAATCTTCGGCAGCTTCAGCACGGAAATTTCCTTTTCAGGTCAGGCTATTGGACGCTTAATCGCTGCGCGGGGTCAAGTTCGCCACAACTATATAGCAAGCAATTGTCAAATTGAACGTGACCCGACTCGCAGTTCAATTACGGAGCAGTCCCTCCCAGACGCCGTTCCGGGGCTGCCCCGGGGGGTAACCCCCCGGCCGGACCCTGGTGCCAGCGGCCGGTCGCGCCCTTGTGGGGCCTGGGCCGCCTGGTCCGCCGCCGATGCTGCACTCGATCCGGGGCCCGCACCGTGTCTGGCGTCACGGTCCACACGTCGCAGGGGGGCGACCCAGGTTTCGGCGGTCCATCACATTACTATGCATAATCGCCGCCAGATGAAGACCCGATTGCAGCGCAGGCTGCGCATCGCCGCGACGGTCATCGTGTCGCTGGCGGGCCTGGTCCTGATGGCTTTTCTATCGACGTTTTACTACCTGAAGCCGACTCTGCCGGACGTCGCACAGCTGCGCGACGTGCGCCTGCAGATACCGCTGCGTGTCTACAGCCGCGACGGGCGCCTGCTGGGCCAGATCGGCGAGCAACGCCGCGTCCCGGTCGCCTGGGAGGAGATCCCGCCGGTGGTCGTGCAGGCGGTGCTGGCTGCCGAGGACGATCGCTTCTTCCAGCACCCGGGTGTCGACTGGCAGGGCGTGGTACGGGCGGTCCTGGTCGCCGCATTCACGATGGAAGCCTCGCAGGGTGGCAGCACGCTGACCCAGCAGCTGGTGCGCACGACTTTGATAACAAACGAGAAGCAGCTGCGCCGCAAGCTGCGCGAGATCTTCCTGTCCCTGCAGCTCGAAAACGAGCTCACCAAGAATGAGATCTTCACGCTGTTCGTGAACACCCAGTTCCTCGGCCAGCGTTCCTACGGTTTCGCCGCTGGCGCCGAGACTTACTTCGGCAAGTCGCTGGCCGCGGTCGACGCCAGCGAAGCGGCGCTGCTCGCCGGAATCCTGAAGGCGCCGTCCAAGCTCAATCCGTCGGCAAGCCTGCAGGGCGCGACTGACCGGCGCGCCTACGTGCTGCGCCGCATGCACGAACTCGACTACCTCGACGAGAAGGCCTACGAGGCCGCGCTCGCCACACCGGTTTCGCGCGACCTGCACGGGCCGCGTGTCGAGGTCGATGCGCCCTATGTCTCCGAGCTCGTTCGTCTCGCGCTTTACGAGACTTACGGTGAGGGCCTCTATACCGACGGCTACAAAGTGGTCACGACCATCGACAGTCGCTTGCAGCGTGCCGCCGACGTTGCGTTGCGCAGCGCCGTGCTCGAATACGACCGCCGCCACGGCTATCGCGGCCGTATTGCGCGGCTTGTCCTTCCGGCCGTAGTGGAGGATGCGGCGCTCGCGGTCGAACTCGAGCGTTATCCGGTCGTCGGCGGCCTGCAGCCCGCGGCGGTCGTCGCAGTCGGCCGCGAAGACGCGACCGTCGTCGCGCGCAGCCGCAAGCGTTATCGCCTGCCGATGGAGGGCATGCGTTGGGCACGGCCGGCGCGAAACGCCGAGACGTCGAGCGACGCACCGAAGAGCCCCCGTGAAGTCGTCGCGGCCGGAGATGTCGTCTACGTGCTGCCCTCAGGCGGCGATGACGCCCTGCTCGCGCAGCTGCCGGAAGCCCAGGGCGCATTTGTTGCCGTGGATCCGCACGACGGCGCCGTGGTCGCAATGTCGGGCGGCTTCGATTACCAGGCCTCCAAGTTCAACCGCGTGACCCAGGCGCGCAGGCAGCCAGGTTCGTCATTCAAGCCCTTCGTTTATTCCGCGGCACTCGCGGCGGGGTTCACGCCTGCATCAATCGTGCTGGACGCGCCGGTCGTCTACGAGACCCCCGCCAGCGAAGACGGCACGGAGAAAGAGGAGGACTGGCGGCCGGTCAACGATTCACGCCGCTTTTATGGCCCGACCCGGCTGCGCGACGCGCTGGCCCGCTCGCGCAATCTGGTCACGATCCGGCTGATGCGCCAGCTCGGTATCGCCTACACGCGCGACTACGTCCAGCGCTTCGGCCTGCCCGGGAACCATATTCCCGCGGACCTGACCGCCGCGCTCGGCACCGCCCAGCTGACACCGCTCGAGATGGCGACGGGTTTTGCCGTGTTCGCGAATGGCGGCTCGCGTGTGTCGTCCTATCTTGTCGAACGCGTCTACGCCGCCGACGGCAGCATCCTGAAACAGGCCGAGCCGCGGCAGGCCTGCGCCGACTGTGCCTTGCCTAACTTCGAAGGCGGCGGTGCAGCGGTGACACTTGCAGAAGATCAGATTGCGCCCCGCGCGATCTCGGAAGCGAACGCCTGGATCATGACCGACCTGATGCGGGAAGTAATCCGCAGCGGCACTGGCCAGCGCGCCCGCGCACTCGGGCGCGGCGATATCGCCGGCAAGACCGGCACGACCAATGAAGGCCGCGATGCCTGGTTCTCCGGGTTCAATGCCGACCTGGTCGGCACCGCCTGGGTCGGCTTTGACCAGGAGCGGCCACTGGGCACCGACGAGGAGGGCTCCCGCACGGCCCTGCCCATGTGGATCTATTTCATGCGCGATGCGCTCGCCGGCCGCCGCGATCACCGCCTGCCGATGCCGGACGGTGTCGTCACCGCACGCGTATCGCCCGAGACCGGCGAACTCGCCGGCGGCAATGATCCGACGGCCGTGTTCGAGTACTTCCTGGCCGAGCACCTGCCGGCGGGCTTCGACGGTGGAACCGGCGGCGCGCGCCCGGGCGCCCCGGCGCCGAAGAAATACGAGGAGCCTATCTTCTGATGCCGCGGCGATCCGCACGTGTCGACATGTTGCGCCAGGCGCTCGCGCGCGAGGCGGCGCGCCTGATGATCGAGCATGGCCTGCCGGACTACGGGCTCGCCAAACGCAAGGCGGCTGAGCGTCTCGGCGTGGCCGATCGCGCGGTACTGCCGAAGAACACCGAGATCGAAGAGGCGCTTGCCGAGCACCAGCGGCTGTTCGTGCCGGAAGCGCACGCCAGCGAGCTGCTGGAGATGCGTCGCGCCGCGCTCGCGGCAATGCGGCTGCTCGCGGACTTCGAGCCGCGCCTGGTCGGTCCGCTGCTGTCAGGCACCGCTACCGCGCACAACGACATCACGCTGCATCTTTTCGTGGACACGCCGGAGCTGGTCGCCGTGCAGCTTCTTGATCGCGGCATTCCGCATGAATTCGCCGAGCGGCGCATCAAGGTCCAGCGCGACGAGTTCGAAGCCTTCCCTGCCGTGCGATTCACGGCTGGCCCGCACGAGGTGGACGCAACCATCTTTCCGCTGGACGGGATCCGGCAGGCGCCGCTCGGTCCGGTGGACGGCCGGCCGATGCGCCGTGCGACGCTGCACGAAGTCGAGGGATTGCTGGCCGGGCAGGCCTAGCGCTTTTTCACCGGCAGGTAGTCGCGCCGCACCGGGCCCGTGTAGAGCTGGCGCGGCCGCGCGATTTTCATCTCGGGGTCCGCGATCATCTCCTGCCAGTGCGCGACCCAGCCGGCCGAACGCGCAATCGCGAACATCACCGTGAACATCGAGCGCGGGATGCCGAGCGCCCGATAGATGATCCCGGAGTAGAAATCCACATTCGGATAGAGCTTGCGGCTGATGAAGTACTCGTCCTTCAGCGCAATCTCCTCAAGATGCAACGCGAGCTCGAACAACGGGTTGTGGCTCTGACCGAGCTTCGCGAGCACCTGGTGGCACATCGCGCGGATGATCGTCGCGCGCGGGTCGAAATTCTTGTAGACGCGGTGGCCGAAACCCATCAGCCGCACGCCGTCGGCCTTGTCCTTCACGCGCGCGAGGAACTCCGGCACCCGGCTGACGTCGCCGATCTTCTCGAGCATGTCGAGCACGGCCTCGTTCGCGCCGCCGTGCGCCGGGCCCCACAGTGCCGAGACGCCGGCCGAGATCGCGGCATAGGGATTGCAGCCCGTGCTGCCGGCGAGCCGCACCGTCGAGGTGCTGGCATTCTGCTCATGGTCGGCATGCAGGATGAACAGCAGGTCGAGCGCCTTGGCGTGCAGCGGGTCCACTGTGTAGGACTCGCAGGGCACGGCGAAGAACATGTGCAGCATGTTGCTGCAGTAATCGAGGTCGTTGCGCGGATAGATGAAGGGTTGGCCGAGCGCGTGCTTGTAAGCGGCGGCCGCGATGGTCGGGATCTTGGCGATCATCCGGTGCGAGAAGATCTCGCGGTGCCGGTCGTCGTTGATGTTCGTGGTGTCGTGATAGAACGCCGCGAGCGAAGCGATGATCGCCGCGACCATCGCCATCGGGTGCGCGTTGTGGTGGAAACCGCCGTACAGCCGCAACAGAGATTCGTTCAGCATCGTGTGGCGCGTGATCGAACGCGTGAACGAGTCGAGCGCCTTCGCATCCGGCAGCTCGCCCTTCAGCAGCAGGTAGGAAACCTCGAGGAAATTGCTCTGCTCAGCGAGCTGCTCGATCGGGTAGCCGCGATACAGCAGCGTACCCTCGTCGCCGTCGATGAAGGTGATCCGGCTTTCAGTCGACGCCGTCGCCAGAAATCCAGGGTCGAAGGTGAAAACGCCGTGGTCGCGCAGCAGCGTGGCGATGCTGATGACATCGGGACCCACCGTGCCCGACAGCGCCTCGAGGTCGCTGGTCTTGCCGGTCGTCAGATTCTTCAGCTGGTACTTGTCCTTGCTCATCCGGCTCCGCTCAACCGCCCGCCCGCTTGCAGATCGTGACTTTTGGAGCCTGTCACGCGGCCCTGCGGGAATCAAGGATGCTTTCGTAGCATCCCCTAGAATGTGCCCATGAGCACAGCGCTCGCCATTTACGTCCACCTGCCGTGGTGTGTCCGCAAGTGCCCGTACTGCGATTTCAATTCACATGCGGCACCCGAGCACATTCCCGAGGAGGCCTACGTCACAGCCCTTCTTGCCGATCTCGACGCCGACCTGGACCTTGCGGCGGGCCGGACCGTCACGAGCGTGTTTCTCGGCGGTGGAACGCCCTCGCTGTTCGGCACGGCTGCGATTGCGACCTTGCTCACGGGTCTCGCGGCGCGCCTGCCATTCGCGGCGGACGTCGAAATCACGATGGAGGCGAATCCGGGGACGATCGAACATGGCCGCTTCGAAGGCTACGCCGCGGCCGGCGTGAATCGCGTATCGCTGGGCGCGCAGTCTTTCGATGCATCGCGGCTCAAGGTCCTCGGCCGCATCCACGGGCCCGAGGAAATCGGCATCGCGGTTTCCGAGCTGCGCGCCGCCTCCATCACGAACTTCAATCTCGATCTCATGTATGCGCTGCCGGAGCAGACAACTGCCGGGGCGCTCGCGGATCTGTCCGCGGCCATCGCGCTCGAACCTGCGCACCTGTCCCACTATCAACTCACGCTCGAGCCGGGCACCGCGTTCTATCACCGCCCGCCCCCGCTTCCCGATGACGACCAGGCCTTCGAGATGCAGGACGAATGTCAGCAGATGCTCGCCGCGGCGGGATTCGGGCAGTACGAAATTTCGGCCTACGCGCAGCCCGGCAGGCAATGCCGTCACAACCTCAATTATTGGCGCTTTGGAGACTATCTCGGCATCGGTGCGGGCGCCCATGGCAAGCTGACTGTCGGTGATCAGATCATCCGCACCGAGAAGCCGCGCATGCCGCGCGAGTACCTGCGCCGCGCCGCCGAAGGCATGGGCGCGGGCGGTACCCGCCGGCTTGTGCCGGCGGCGGACCTGCCCTTCGAGTACATGCTGAATGCACTGCGCCTGCGTGAGGGCTTCACGCTCGCCGATTTCGAGCACGCGACCAGGCTCGCCGCCCATTCGATCGAGCCTGGGCTCGCGACACTCTCCGGCCGGGCGCTCATCGCAGAAACAGGCGGCCGATGGAGGCCAACCGAACTCGGATTCCGGTTTCTGAACGACCTGCAAGCGGCCTTCCTGCCCACTGCCGAGGGGGTGACTGGCAGCCGGGAGTTGTACACAGCGCCCTTCCGGGTCGGGCCGGAGAGGGACTTTCGACACATTGTTACTGAGGTGCCTTAACTGGACCCAGATAACCTATTGTTCTTATTTGGGAAAAGTGTCTGGTCAAAATTTAATCAAAGCGTCATATATGCGCGTTCCCGCGATTCGGCGGTCTCTACGGCTCCACTAATCCACAGAGTTATCCACACAATTTGTGGATAAAGCGAAAACCCCCACAGATTCGGGGACTTACACAGCGCCTACGGCGGCCGCCCCGGGGTCTTCTGGCACGAACACAGTCCTGTTAGACTGCGCGCCCTTTTCGCAGGACCTCACCAGGATCGCAGTCATGAAGGCCGACGTTCATCCGAAATACACGGAAATTACGGTCACCTGCACCTGCGGGAACACGTTCAAGACGCGTTCCACGCTCGGCACGAACCTCGACATCGAGGTCTGCTCGAACTGCCATCCGTTTTACACCGGCAAGCAGAAAATGCACGATTCCGGTGGCCGCGTCGATCGCTTCCGCAAGAAGTATGGCCTGAAGTAGGCCGCTGGCCGGCCATACCGGTCAACTTTCCCTCCCGCGGCGCGTCTAAGCTGGACCGGGAGATCTCCATGCCGAAGCTGCCAGGCAAGTTTTTGACCTTCTGCGCTGCCGTGCTCCTCATCGCGGGCGCGCCCAGCGCTGTCGCGGCAAAGACCGAAGCGAGCAAGGCCGAAGAGACGAAGGCTGAGGGGGCCAAGAGCGAGAAACCCAGGAAGCCGAGCCGCGAGGTCAAAGCCGCGCAGGGGATGCACGTCCAGATCACGCAGGCCATGGGCGTGCATGACGATCTCGAGTTGCAGGAGTACGTGCAGCGGGTCGGCGAGAAGGTCGCGAAGGTCAGCGAGCGCCCTGAACTCGACTGGAAGTTCACGATCGTCGACACCGATGATGTGAACGCCTTCGCGACGCAGGGTGGCTATGTCTACATTTCGCGCGGCATCCTGCCCTACATGCAGAACGAGGCCCAGCTTGCCGCTGTGCTGGGCCACGAAGCGGCCCACGTTGCCGCACGCCATCTCCAGGCCCAGAAGAAGAAATCGACGATGGCAGGGCTCGCGAGTGCGGCAACCGCGATCTTCACCGGCATACCGGCACTCGCCGACCTGACCAACATGGCAGGCGCTGCGATCATCAGCGGCTATGGCCGTGAAGCGGAACTGGAAGCCGACCGTCTCGGCGCCGAGTACCTCGCCAAGGCCGGTTACAAACCCGACGCGATGATCGACGTGCTTTCGACGCTGAAGGACCAGGACCTGTTCGAGCGCGAGCGCGCGCGCCTCGAGAAGCGCGAGCCGCGGATCTACCACGGTGTGTTTGCGAGCCACCCGGACAACGACACTCGCCTTCAACAGGCCGTCGCGGCGGCCGTCAGCGTCGAGACCAAGTCCACCGGCGACATCTCCAATGCCGACGGATTCCTCAGGGAGATCAGCGGGCTGCCGGTCGGCTCCAGCCGGCGCCAGGGCATGGTGCGCGAGAACCGCTTCTATCACGCGGACTATCAGTTGACGATGGCCTTCCCGAAGGGCTGGCAGATCGTGAATGAACCGCAGCAGATCCTGGCCATCGGCCCGAATCGCGAGCACTTCATGGAGCTCAGGGCCCAGGCGCCGCCTTCCGATCTCACCGACCCGCGGGAATTCGCCCTGCGCGGACTTGCGAACCGGCGCCTCGACCGTGCCGAAATCCTCAAGATCAACGGCCTCCATGCCTGGACCGCCGTCGTGCGCGGCGATGCATCGCCGTACGGGCAGTCCACCAATGTCCGCTACATCGTCATTTACTACAGCAACCTGATGTGGATCTTCAAGGGCGCGAGCCGCTCGGGCACCGTGGCGCCTTCCGGCGATCCGCTCTTCCTGTCGGCGGCGAACACCTTCCGCCGAATGCGCGCCAATGAATTCAAGCTTGCCGAGCCGTACCGCCTGCACATCGTGCGCGCGGTCGAGGGCGACACGATCGAGGAACTTGCAAAGAATTCCGCGATCAAGAAATACCCGGTCCAGCAGCTGCGGCTGTTTAACGACCTCTACCCCAAGGGGGAGCCGACGCCGGGCAATTGGATCAAGTTGGTCGAGTAGAGCTTCACGGTTACCAGCCGGCCTCGCGCATTCGCGCGGCGAGTGCCAGGAGCGCCTGGCCGCGATGGCTCACACGATTCTTTTCCTGCGCCGACAGTTCAGCTGCCGTGCGGCAGTCTCCGTCCACGATGAAGAGTGGATCAAAGCCAAATCCTCCCGCGCCGCGCGGCTCGCGGCCGATGCGGCCTTCCCACGCGGCTTGCGCGATGACCGGCAGAGGATCGGCGGCATGGCGGACGAAAACCATGGCGCAGCGATAGCGCGCAGCGCGCCGCCCTTCGGGAATTCCCGCAAGCTCCGCGAGCAGCAGCTCATTGTTGCCGCGCTCGCCCGCCGCGCGGCCCGCGTAGCGCGCCGAATGCAGACCCGGGCGGCCGCCCAGCGCATCGACTTCGAGACCGGAATCATCCGCGATGGCCGGCAGCTTGGCCTGTGCTGCCGCGTGACGTGCCTTGATCAGCGCATTCGCAATGAAGCTCGCGCCGTCCTCGACAGGCGGCGTGATGCCGAACTCGCTCTGTGGGACGACCTCGAGGTCATGGCCGGCGAGGATCGCGCGCATCTCGGCGAGTTTGCCGGCGTTTCCGGTCGCGAGCACCACGCGCCTCATCGCCTGCGTCCGCTTCAGGCGGCCCGCGCCTCGTTCTGCAATGCGCAGAGCCTGCCGATGCCACCGGCCGCAAGATTCAGCAGCACGTCGAGTTCCTCGCGCCGGAAGGCGTGGCCCTCCGCCGTGCCCTGCACCTCGATGAAGGCGCCGCCGGAATTCATCACGACATTCATGTCGGTCTCCGCTTCGGCGTCCTCGGCGTAATCGAGATCGAGCACCGCTTCGCCACCGACGATGCCGACCGAGACGGCCGCGATCTGGCCGTGCAGCGGATTGCGCTCGAGCTGGCCGCGGCTCATCAGCGCATCCATGGCATCCGCGAGCGCCACGTAGCCGCCCGTAATCGCGGCCGTGCGGGTGCCGCCATCGGCCTGCAGCACGTCGCAGTCGATCGTGACGGTGCGCTCGCCGATGGCTTCAAGATCGATGCAGGCACGCAGCGACCTGCCGATGAGGCGCTGGATCTCCTGCGTGCGCCCGGCCTGCCGGCCGCGCGCCGCCTCGCGCGCGGTTCGCGTGTGGGTTGCACGCGGCAGCATGCCGTACTCCGCGGTCAGCCAGCCGCGGCCACTGTTGCGCAGGAAATGCGGCACGCCGTTCTCGACGCTCGCCGTGCAGAGCACCCGTGTCGCGCCGAATTCGGCGAGCACCGAGCCCTCTGCGTGCGAGGTGTAGCGGCGCGTGAATCGCACCGGCCGCAATTGATCAGCCGCCCGCCCGCTCGCGCGCATTTCGGTCTCCCGCAAATCCGTCAGTTGCGCCAGCAGAGGCTGGCGGCCGAGACATTGTCGCTGTGCGGGGCCGACGCGGTCACTGCGCTCTCCGCGAGCGCCTTGATCGAGTCACCGCAGCTGCCGTTACCCGGCCGCCAGAATCCGGCGATCTCGGTGTCCTTGAGACTGGCCCAGATGCCGTCGGTGCAGACCAGCAGCACATCCCCGTCGGTCAGCGGCTGGCGCGTCGATATCGACATCTCGGGCAGCGCCGGTTCGCCGCCCAGGCAGCACTCGACGTAGTTGCGCATCGGGTGGCCCGGGATTTCCTCCTCGCGGATCGTGCCCTCGCGCAGCAGCTGCTCGACATGACTGTGGTCGCGCGTGCGCGCAAGCACCGCGCCGCCGCGCAGGTGATAGACGCGGCTGTCGCCGACATGCGCCCAGTAGGCCTCGCCGCGCTGTACCACGCACACCGCGCAAGTGGCCCGCGGCCGCAGGTCCATCGGCAGCTTGACGCCGATCGTGACGATCGCCGCGTGCGCGCGGCCCAATGCCAGATGCAGGAATCCGAGCGGGTCGAATAACGGCTTCGGCAGCTTGTTGAACATGTCCAGCATGATCCGGCAACCGGTCTCCGCGGCGCGCGCGCCATGGGCGTGGCCACCCATGCCATCCATGGCAACGAGCAGCGCCGAGCCATCGCCAACCGCAACTGCGGCGCGATCCTGGTTGTCCTCGCGATCGCCCATCAGGCTGACGTCAGCGAAC
>JANOSR010000232.1:0-1877 GCA_031415935.1 Steroidobacteraceae bacterium
AGTCTGTTGCACTCTGATCAGTGGTATCCGTGCCAGATTCTCCCTACCATTCCTCTGGCGGCTTGACGTGGCGGAACGTCCACAGCAGCGCCAGGTCGTAGGCAATTTTCAGCACGCCGCAGATCACGAAAGGCCAGGCCGTCAGGCCCGCCGCGAACAATGCGCCCGCAATGACTGGACTTGCGGCCGCGGCCAGGCTTCTCGGCACCGAAGTGATACTCGCGGCCGCCGGCCGTTCGGGCGGCGTGACGACCGCCATCACGTAGGAGGATCGCGTGGGCACATCCATTTGCGACAAGGCGGCACGCACCAGCAGCAAGGCGAGTGCGAGTTCGAGACTCGGAGCGATGGCCGCGAGGATCAGGCACAGGCTCGACGGAATGTGCGTGTAGACCATCGTGTTGACGAGCCCGATGCGGCGCGACAGCCAGGCCGCAGCCGGAAATGAAAACGCGGCGAGCAATCCGGACCAGAAGAAGAAAATGCCGGCGGCCGTCAGCGACAACCCGAACTTGCTGAGCAGCCACAACGCGACCAGTGACTGGACCGCAAATCCGCCGGCGAAGGCATCGATGCTGAAGAGCGCCGCAAGCTTGTAAACGATGCCACGCGAAGGCCCGAGCGCGGAGGCGGGTTTCCTTTCGCCCGACGATGAGTCGGCGGGGATCAGCCGGTACATGACGCCGCCGGCCACACCCAGCAGGGCGTAAAGAAGGAACATGGCCTTGAGCGCCGCGAGGCGCGTCAGACCGAGATCGACTAGATATTCGGGACTGGCCGCCGCCAGCGATCCGAGTGCCGCTGCGAGCGCACCGATCAGGCTGTAGAACGCGAACATGCGCGTGCGCTCGGAGTCGGCAACGGAATCCGCGAGCAGCGCATGCTCGAGGGGCACGAAGATGCTGACGCTGCCGGAGGAAGGATTAATGGTCCCGATGAATGCGACCACCAGCAGGACCGCGTAGCTGTTGGATGCCGCGAATGCGAGTCCGGTTGCGACCATCAGGACCGAGGCCATGGTCAGGAGCCTGCGTCGTCCGGTCAATGCGCCGAACAGGCCGATGCCCAATGTCATCAATGCGGAGCCGAAGAGCGCCACTGTTGCGACGACGCCCACCTGCAAGGCGCCGAGTCCGAGCTCGGTCAGGAAGACGACAAGCAATACAGCGACAAATCCGTCGCCGAAATCCCTGATTGCGCGGGCGAAGTAGAGGCAGGTCGTGGGGCCCGGCCGATGCCGAACCCCACGACCATGCGATGCAGAATCCGTTGTTACGGATTGGCGAACTTGATTTCCCACATGTAGTCGGCGTGCTTACCGCAGATGTCGGTAAATGCGTTGCCGAGCGGGTTGTCCAGGACGGTCTCAATGACTTCCGCGCGTGTTGCCATCAGGGTCTTCATGTCGGTCGCACTCATGGTCAAGGTGCGACGGACATCGCCACCGACCACGTGCTCGATCCAGCCCCATGACTTGAGTTTGCCGTCGGCAACAAACTTGTCAAAGATCGGTGTGAACACCTGCGTGACGAGCGCATCGGCCTGTTCCTCTCGGCTCACGTCGCAGACGCTGTAGACGGAGAACGCCGCGCCACCGCGCGCTACCGCACCGACATTGCCGGCGATCCGGTGCCAGATGTAATCGTCGTGCGAGTTGCAGATCTGGCCGAACTCCGTGGCCATTTTCTCGTTCTTGGCGTCGATCTGATCGCCGATCTTCTCCTGTGCGTCCAGCAATGCCTGGACACTGGTGGCACCGTAATAGAGTCCACGACGCCACTTGCCGCCGGTATGGTGCGCCAGCCAACCATAGTTCGTGATCGTGCCGTCGGCGACGGCCGCGTCGTAGAACGGCTTCTGGAGTTGCTCGAAGATCT
>JANOSR010000233.1:0-2317 GCA_031415935.1 Steroidobacteraceae bacterium
CGCAGACGCGCGGCGAGTCGCCGGAAGTTGGCCGAGGTTTCCTTGGGCAGCGGAATCACGACGACATTCTAGAATTCGGAGACGTACTTGCGCTCGAGATAGCGCAGGAATGGCGCCGCCGACAGCTTCCGTCCCGTTGCATGTTCCACGAGTTTCGGCACTCCCATCTTCGCGCCCATTGAATGCACCCTCTCACGCAGCCACGCCAGCAGCCCGCCGAACTGGCCGGCCGCGATCTCGGCCTCGATGCCCGGATGCTGTTCTCTGATCGCTTCCCAGAGCTGACCGGCGATCACGGCGCCTACGCCGTAGGACGGGAAATGACCGAAGGACCCCAGCGCCCAGTGGATGTCCTGCAGGCATCCTTCGAGGTCCGATGCGGGAACCAGGCCGAGACGGTCGGCTGACAGTTCATTCCAGGCCTCGCGCAGGTCCTTGACCGCGAGTTCACCAGAAAACAGACGGCGTTCGAGTTCGTAGCGCAAGCCAATGTGCGTCTGGTAAGTCAGCTCATCCGCTTCCATGCGGTTCGGCCCGCGCTCCACGTGATTCAGGTGGCGATAGAGATTGTCCTCGGACCATTCCGGGCCCGCTGCGCCGTAGTGCTTTTCGAGCAGCGGCCGCAGCCAGGACACGAACGACCGGTTGCGGCCCACGATCATTTCAAGCAGCAGCGACTGGCTTTCTTCCAGCGCCATCCCGCGGTCCTGCCCGACCGGCTGGTCGACCCATTCCGCCGGCAAGCCCAGGTCGTACAAGGCCTGACCAGTCTCGTGCAGCGCGCCCAGCAATCCCTGGAACGGATCCTTCAGGTTGAATTGCGTCGTGACCCGGATATCGCCCGGCACGCCCTCGGTGAATGGATGGTCGCTTTCATCGAAGCGGCCACGATCAAAAGGGAAGCCGAGAGCCTTCATCACATCGGTGCAAAGGCCACGCTGGCGGCTGGCCGAGAAGCGGCCCTCGATCCGGATCACGGGATGCCCGGCCTGGACCTCCATGGCCTCGGTCACGAGCGTCGGCAGTCGTTGCGACAACGGCGTGAATATCGCGTCGATGTCGCGCGACAGCAGTCCCGGCGTGAATTCGTCGGCGAGCGCGTCCCAGGGATCGAGCCCGAATCGCTGGGCCAGCAACTCGGCCTTGTTGCGTGTCAGCTTGACGACTTCATCGAGATGCGGCGCCAGCACGCCAAAGTCATTCTGCTCGCGGGCTTCGCGCCAGCGCGCCTCGGCGAGCGCGACGCTGCGTGCGATGCGCGCGACCAGCGTCGGTGGCGTCGCGATCGCGTGATCGTGCAGGCGGCGCATCTCGCGCAGGTTGGCGCTCTGCCAGTCGGCCAGCGCGCGTGCGTTGGCGTCCGCGCGATCGAGCAGGCGCGAGACGCGCGGCGACACCAGGAGCGTATGGCACTCGATCTGCAGTGCGGCGAGCTGGTCGCCGCGCACGTCGGCGCTTGCGCGCGGCATGGTGACGGCCGCGTCCCAGCGCAGTAGCGCCAGCACTCCGCGAAACGCGTGCAGGCGGCGGAACTCCTGTTCGAGCTGCTGATAGGGCGTCGCCGTCGCCATTCCCGGACTCCTCCGCCCACGGGCCAGCGCCGGAAAATGCCGGCCTGACCCCCGGCGCGATTGGGGTCGGGCAACCTCGATCGGAAGGCCGGCGGCTGGATTCGCTGCCCCGGACTCTCGAGATGCGCCCGCAGGAACTGCGGGGCGGTTATTCAGTGCAAAATTCTATCAGCCGGGGCGGAAGGCAGCCGGACCAAAAGCCATTAATACGTTATTTTTCAACCACTTGAGGCGATTCAGCATGGCTTGACACCGGCGGCGGCGCAGCAGCCCGCAGCCGTTCGATGAGTCCGGACAGGTAATGCGGCGAACGGTGGTCCCCGGCCACGATCGCATAGACCGCGGGCACCACGAATAGCGTCAGGAACACCGAGATCGTGGTGCCGAAGAACACGACGACGCCGATCGGCTCGCGTTGTTCCGCCCCCGCCCCGCTCGCCAGCAGGAATGGCAGCGACCCGAATGCCGTGCAGAGACTCGTCATGAGCACCGGGCGCAGCCGGATCGTCGCGGAGCGGATGACCGCCTCGACCCGCTCGAGACCCCGATCGCGCAACTGATTGGCGAACTCGACGATCAGCACGCCATTCTTTGCGGCGATGCCAATCAGCATGATCATTGCGATCTGGCTGAATACGTTGAGCGACATGTGGCGGCCCAGCAGGTTGTAGATGCCGAGACCCGCGAGCGCGCCGACCACGGCGAGCGGCACGGTGGTCATGATGATCGCCGGATGCTTGAAGCTC
>JANOSR010000234.1:0-2499 GCA_031415935.1 Steroidobacteraceae bacterium
GGCCAATGCCGCCGGGGCCGATGACGCAGTCATGCTCGACCTGCGCGGCTTCATCGCGGAAACAAATGCCACTCATTTATTTATAGTGCAGGGAGACCGGGTACTGACTCCCACCACGGCCTCCTGCCCGGAAGGCATTACGCGCGCCGTGGTGTTGGAGTTGTGTCGGCGCCATCGCATTCTCCACGCAGTGCGTGACCTGTCGCTGACTGAGGCCTATACCGCGGATGAAGTTTTCTGCACCGGCACCATGGGCGAACTGGCGGCGGTGACAAGGATTGATGGGCGTATCATCGGCACGGGCGAACCGGGTCCGATGACACGGCGTCTCAGTGATTATTTTTCGGATCTGACCGCGCGTGAGGGGGTGATAGTGGCGTAGGTGCCGGGCACAATGGAGTTGACCCGGTTTGGTGGACACCTCAACGTAAGGTACGGAGGTGTTTATGGCGGAGCGAACGGTACGGTACACGCCGGAGTTCAAGCGGCAGATGGTGGGTTTGGTCAGGTCGGGGCGTAGCCCGGCATCGCTGGCCAAGGAGTTTGGTCCTTCAGCCTGGACGATTGCGCTGTGGGTCAAGCAGGCAGCGCGTGATAGCGGCGAGGGCGATGGAGGACTGACGAGCGCGGAGCGTGAGGAGTTGCGGCGCCTGCGCCGCGAGGTGCGGCGGCTGAAGGAAGAGCGGGAGATTCTTTCAAAAGCCGCGGCCTGGTTCGCCACGGAGAGCAGCGTGACCTCGAAGCGCTCTTCGGATTCGTGAAGGTGAACCAGGCCACCCATTCGGTCGGGACGATGTGCCGAGTGCTGGGGATCTCGAGGAGCGGGTTCTATGCCTGGCTGGTGCGGCCGATGTGCCAGCGCAGGCGCTTTGATCTGGCGCTGACCGGCAAGATTGCGGCGATCCACCGCCGCTCCGACGAGACCTATGGCTCGCCGAACATTCATGCCGAGCTGGCCGACGATCACGGCATCCACGTGAGCCGCAAGCGCGTCGCCCGACTGATGCGCGCCGCGCGCATCAGAGGAGCAACCCTGCGCCGCTACGTGGTGACCACGACGAGCGATCCACAGGCCCGGAAGCCGGTGGATCTGGTGGAGCGCCGCTTCTTTGCCACGGCACCGGATCGTTTGTGGGTGGCGGACATCACCTTGTATCTACTTTTCCCCGTGGCGAGTCGCTATCGTCACGCGAGGCGGGGTCGGCACGGATATCACGTGAGACCTCGAGTCTGGGATGTAGATGTGGCGCCCCGCCTCACTTTCGCGTCACCGCGAGACCGAACGGTATTGAAGGCACCGCCCGTGCGGAGAGCTTGGATCAACAAGGTGGGTCGACGCAAGGTGACACGGCAACGGAGGAAACCATGCGTTACTGCGGTATTGACGTCTCTCGGGACAAGCTTGACTGCACAGTCGTCGACGAGAACGGCGGCACGCTTCGCCGGCCTCGTTGCTTCACGAATAACCCGCTCGGCTTTACCAAGATCGCGCACTGGCTTGAAGAGGCTGACGCAGCTGGCTGCGTGATCGTGATGGAAGCTACTGCGGCTTACCACGAACGTGCGGCTCGTGCACTTCATGCGGCACAGTTCCTGGTATCGATCGCCAACGCCGCGCGAGTGCGGAAGCTGGCCCAAGGTCTGGCGATCCTGACCAAGAATGATCGGGTCGATAGTGTCGTTCTCGCTCACTTTGGTCGCTTGGCCAAGCCGAGACGCTGGCTCCCGGCGGAGCCGGTGATTTACGAACTTTCCGCACTGATCTTGCGCCTCGAGGACATCGAGGGCGACATGCAGCGCGAGACCAACCGCCATGAGCAAGCCTGCGCGAGGGACACCACGCCGATCGTGATCCATTCGATCGAGGCGGTCATACGCGGGCTCAAGACGCAACGTAAAGAGCTCCAGACTGCAATCGATGCAGCTGTGGCCGGTGATGACAGCCTCGCTGACGATATGCGCAGGCTGCGCTCCATACCTGCCATCGGCCCCAAGACTGCATCACGCATGCTGGTTCTGCTTCGCAGTCATGACTTCGAGTCGGCTCGCGAAGTGGCGGCATTCGTTGGCCTGGTTCCAATCGAACGACAGTCGGGCGTCAACGCCGGCCGCTCTCGGCTTTCAAAGGCGGGCAATCCACGATTGCGCGCCGCGCTGTACATGGCTGCCATAGTCGCTTCGAAGCTCAATCCCGACATCCGCGATCAATACCAGCGTCTCGTTGCAGCCGGCAAACCGAAAATGGTGGCGCTCGGTGCAGCAATGCGAAAGCTCGTGCACCTGTGCTTTGGCGTGTGGAAGAGCGGGGATGTTTACCGACCTGGTCTTGTCGCTTCGGCTTGACAAGCCAGACGGTATCTACATCCCGACCTGGTCCGGCTTCCTGTACCTCGCGGTGGTGCTCGATGTGTGGTCGCGCAAGGTCATCGGCTGGGCCATCGAGTCGCATCTGCGCACCGAGCTGGTGCTGACGGCGCTCAATGCGGCGTTGGCGCAGCG
>JANOSR010000235.1:0-4863 GCA_031415935.1 Steroidobacteraceae bacterium
TCCGTCTAAATCACCGCAAGCTCGAGAACACTCTGCGAGCACCAGGAGGAATTCACATGTTCAAGGCATTACATAAGCGACCGGCCCTGCCGCTGGCGATCGCGGCCGTCGGGCTGGGGATCTCGGCACTGGCCAACGCCCAGGAAATTCCATTCAGCGAGGCGCGGATCTTCTTCGAACTCAACGACACCGATGGCGATCTGGGGATCCACTCGTCAATTGACGGCGAACCATGGAAGTTCCTCGCGATCGAGGACCCGAGCGGGCGCCGGATCCTCAGCGCTACACCGACCGGACATCTGCGGCTCCAGGGAATGACGCAGTTTTTCTTCGAAAGCGCAGAGCCTTCGTTCGATGAGCTGGCTCCCGCCGACTTCTTCGCGCGATTCCCCGAAGGCCGATACGAGATCGAGGGCATCACGCTGGAAGGCGAAGACATGGAAAGCACGGTCGTGCTCTCCCACCGGCTAGCCGGGCCCCCGGGGAACCTGCGTATCAACGGCATTCCGGCTGCCGAGAGCTGCGATGTCCCCGGTGTTCCGGTAGTCAGCGCGCCGGTGGTCATTACCTGGGATCCGGTGACGCGATCCCATCCGACGTTGGGCACGCGCGGGCCCGTGAGAGTCGAGCGATACCAGGTCTTCGCGGAGCAACGCAAGCCGAATGCGTTGAAGTACAGCCTGGACCTGCCCCCGACGATGACCCGGTACAAGATTGCCCCGGAACTCATTGCCGTCGGCGACCGTGAGTACAAGTTCGAGATTCAGGTGCGCGAAGCCAACGGCAATCAGACGGCCGTCGAGAATTGTTTCAAGATGCGGTAGCGTCTGGAACTTCCCGGATCATCATGAGCATCGGGCGTCTCGCCATTCTGGGCTTCTCGACCATTGCGGCCGCTGTTGCGCTGATCTCAGCGCAACAGCCGGCCACGGTGGATTCGCAGCTGCCGCGCCCGCCGAGCGTGGTGCCTGAGGATTGGTTCACTCGCGCGGCCGCCGATGGATCGGCGGGCGGCGGCCGCGTCTCGTATATCGACATGCCGAATCTGATACGCGCCACCGACACGCGCCGCGCGGCGCTACAGGGGGTTGTAGCGCTGGCGGAAACGCGCGGGCAGCTCGAGGACTCGGCCCTGGCCAATGCCGCGCTGGGTCACATGGAATCCGCGGTTCGCGAAGAGGCTGTCCATGCCCTGAGCGAGCGCGGCGGCACCATTGCGCTGCAAACGCTGCAGCAGGCGCTTCAGGATCCGAGCCCGCGCGTCCGGGAAGAAGCGTTGCGGGCGCTTGTCGTCATGGGTGGAGATGCGGCGGTGCTGGTACTTGGTTCAGCGCTGGATACCGAGGATGCCTCGATGCGACTGAACGCGATGGACGCGCTCGGCGAGATCGGTGGACCCGACGCCGCCCGATATCTGGAGCCAATGCTCCAGGACGAGAATGCTGTCGTTCGCGAAGCAGCCGCCCAATGGCTGGCCGAACTGTCGGGCGTCAGCGGCTGAAAGCCTATTCCGGAACGATCAAGGCGCCGTGTCGAAAGCGGATCGCGTCGGCGCCGGGTTTCAGGCGGATTGCGCCCAGGTGTTCCATCGCGACTGGTTCGGGCAGGCCGTCGACAACGGCGCGCGGCCGCGAGCGGACGACCTGGCTCGGCGGCAGACGCCTGCCCCCGGTCAGATACCCGTGCATGAGATCCATCGCGGCGAGCAATTGCGGCTGCAACGGCACGTAACGTTCAGCCCAACCAGGCAGCGCATTGAACGCGTCGTAATGGTGCCCGTGCTCGACCTCGTAGTAGCGCGCGGAACGCCCGCCCTGCGACCGGTGCAGCGCATACCAAGCACGTGAACTGAAGTTGACGGGGATCAGTGCATCGCGGCGGCCGTGCACGATGATCACCGGCTTGTCTCGCACGCTCCCGTTCGCCAGGGTTTCTTCAATGCCCGCGCGCCGGCGCGGCGACTGCGCGGCGAACTCGCGCATACAGAGCGCGTGCTCGATGCTGCCGAGAGACGCGAAGCGGCCCGCATCGTCGACGAGCTGCAGACCGCCCGTCGGCGGCACGCCCGCGGAGTCTGCGGCGAGCCGCGCAAGTTCTTCGACGCTCAAAGCGCGGGCGCGGAACTGCGCGTCCATCGCCGCATAGGACAGGCCACAGGGCGATTCGGACGGTCCGAGTCGCGCATAGGCGGCAGCATAGGCTTCGGCGATCGCCGGCCACAATCCGAATGCGATATTCGCGACGCCGCCTTCCTGCGCCACACCCAGCACGCCCGCGGCTTCGAGCTGGCGGCGCGCATCGCGCGCGCGGTCTTCAAGCGTTTCGCCGGAAACGAGGCCGAGTTCTGCGAGTCGCGCGGTCCAGGCTTCCAATCCCTTTCGTTGGGTCGCGAGCATCGAACTCATCGCCGCGACTTCAGGCGGCGCGAGCACCGCGGCGGGCTGCAGCAGGTAGTGCATCAGGGCGTGGTCGAATAGCGCCGGGGCTCCCGCCACGGACACATTGGGCTCGGAGACGACCGCGCCGTCGAGCAGACCCTCGCTATCCGCCTCGACCGCGCGCAATACCGTCCCGCCGCCGTTCGAGATTCCGGAGGCAATCACGGTCGTGCGCGCGCGGGTGATCGCGGGCCGTGTGTCCGTCGCCGGGAATTCCTGCTGTAGCAGGGCGAAGCCCGCCTTGACGGCCTGCAACAGGTGCAGGCCCCAGTCGCGCTCCGGGTTGTCGCCGTCATGCGCGTGCCGGACGGCGACGCGGTGTGGGTGCGTGCGGCGCCATTCTGCGAGCGCCGTCGTTTCCCTCGCGCGCCAGGTCACGAGCGGATCGCCGGTATCCCGGGTCGGCGTGAGATCGATGCGATAAGCGGTGCCGCTATCGAGATCGTGGAAACCAGTACCCGTGCCCTTGTCCGTGTGCACGACGGCGCAGGCCTTGCGCAGGCCCCACTCTCCTGCGGTCGGCAATGCGCCGTAGATGCCGCGCGAACCAGAGGAAGCCACCGCGACCAGGCAAGGCCTGGCGGGATCGAACTGCGCCGGAATCTGCAACATCACGGTCGTGATGCCCGTGCCACCGGGTTTACGCACCGCGGCGAGGTATTCGACGCCTGCGATGCGCTCGCCGTCCCTGGGGCCAGAGAGCCGGCCGAAGCCGCCGGCCTCGCTCAGGTCCGCGAGGCCGCGGTAGTTGTTCCAGATGGCGCGGCGGCGCAGTTCAAGCGCCGCAGGATTCGCCGGATCGGCAAAACCCGGCGCCGGTCCGCGTAGCCCCTCCGTTCCAAGCCCCGCGCTCAGGAGGTCGTCGCTCTTGCCATCGAACACGCGCCGGATGGGTTCTCCGACAATCTCGGCCGGCAGCGTGCCCGCCGCCGGGCCGGCGAATGTCGCGGCCAGCAGCGCGGCCAAGTGTCTCATCCCCGCCAACTTCCGATCCTTCATTGCAAACTCCCCGCGCCAGCCCGCAATGGACTGTCGGCCATTGGGCGGTACCACGTGAATAGTACTAACGTATGAAGCCGGCCGGTCCGCCAGACGTTACTGTCACGCGCAGGGGGCATCTTGCAGAAGCGCAACATCCTCATCACCGGGGCCGGCAGTGGTATCGGCGCCGGGCTTGCGGTCCACCTGGCCGAGCCAGGCCATCGGATCATCGTCACCGACCTCGACGGCGCTGCCGCCGCCCTGGTCGCGCACGGCATCGAGGCGGCGGGCGGGCACGCCTACGCTGCGGTACTGGATGTCGCCGACGCTCCAGCCGTTCAGGCGCTATTCGACGACCCGAATACCGGACACATCGATGTACTCGTGAACAACGCGGGGCTGCAGCATGTCAGCCGGCTCGAGGACTTCGACCCGGCGCGCTGGCAGCTGCTGATCAACGTGATGCTGGTCGGGGCCGCCAACATGATGCGCGCTGCACTCCCCGGCATGCGCGCGCGCGGCCATGGGCGCATCGTCAATATCGGCTCGATCCATTCGCTGGTCGCCTCGCCTTACAAGAGCGCCTATATCGCCGCCAAGCACGGGCTGATCGGATTGTCGAAGACCGTAGCACTCGAGACCGGCGACGTGGACATCACCGTCAACACGATTTGCCCCGCTTATGTGCGCACGCCGCTGGTGGACCAGCAGATCGCGCGCCAGGCGGCGGAGCACGACCTGCCAGAGGATCGCGTCATCGCCGAGATCATGCTGAAGCCGATGCCAAAGAAGTCCTTCATCACGATTGCCGAAATCGCCGCAGCAGTCGAGTATTTCATGAGCGACGCTGCGCGCAATGTCACGGGCCAGGCGCTCGCCCTCGACGGCGGTTGGACCGCGCAATAGCGGCGCTAGCGGTGCCGGAGTTACGGATTTCGGATTGAAATCCGAAATCCGTAACTCCGGCACCTATAAGACGGCGGTCGCCTCGATCTCGACCTTCGCGCGCGGCTCGAGCAGGCCCGCGACCACGACGACCGACATCGCCGGGAAATGCCGGCCGATGACTTCGCGATAGGCCGCGCCGATGTCCTCGATCGCCGCGTAGTACTCCTCGCGACTCGTGACGTACCAGGTCAGGCGCACGAGATGGGCAGGTGCAGCACCTGCGCAGGCGAGTACCTCGACGATGTTCGCGAGCGCCTGGCGCACCTGTGCCGCGAGGTCATCGCTGCCGAAGTGCTGTTCCGCGTTCCAGCCGATCTGGCCAGAGATGAAGATCTGCCGGCCCTCGGCCGCGATGCCATTCGCATAGCCGCGCGGGCGCGCCCAGCCGGACGGTTGCAGGATCTGGTGGTTCATTTCAGCAGCTCCCGGCCGATGATCAGCTTCTGCACTTCGCTCGCGCCCTCGTAGATCCGCAGCGCCCGGATCTCGCGATACA
>JANOSR010000236.1:0-27673 GCA_031415935.1 Steroidobacteraceae bacterium
CGTCGATGCTCACCGATGCCTGCTTCAGCAAATCATCGTAGCGACGATTCGCATAACCCGGCAGATTCTGGGCGCCGCCAGAGACGAACAGGTCCGTGAAGGTACTGGCATCGTCAAAGTCGCCGACCCACGCAAAACGCATGACCTGCCACGCAGATCGGTCGTTGCGCGTGTCCAGAAACAATTTCCATTCCAGCCGTTGCAGCGAAACGTCGACGCCCAGCACGTCCTGCCACATCGATCTCACCGCCAGTGCGACCTTCTCGTGGACATCGCCGGCGTCGTAGGTCAGCCGGACGGTGAGTGCTGAGCCACCATGGAAACCGGCCGCGGCATAGGCGTCTCGCGCCTGCTGTTCTCGTTCCGCTTTGGATTCCCCCCGCCAGGCGTAGGAAGCCGGCGCATGCCCATTCACTCCGGGCGGCACGAGACCATAAGCTGCCTGCTCTCCGCGACCGAGAATCTCAACCAGTTGTTCCCTGTCGATCGCCATCGACAGTGCCCTGCGGATGGCCAGATCGTTGAGCGGTGGCTCGCTCAGGTCAAAGGCGAGGTAATAGAGAGCAATGCCAGGAGTCACGCGTACTTCGTTCGGGCGTTCTTCGCGTACCGTCGCGAACGCTGCCGGCGGAATGGTCGCCGTAATGTCCAGCTCTCCGGCCCGGTAGAGATTGAATTCCGCGACCGGGTCCGTCAATGGCAGGTAATGGATGAACTGGATTGCGACCGTATCGGCAGCGTGAAATGTTTCGCTGCGACGCAGCTGCAGAACGCCGCCAGGCTGCCATTCGTGCAGCACATACGGTCCGTTGCCGACGAATCTGGACGGCACCCGGAAACTCGCCGCATCGTCGTGCGTGCCCGGCAGGCGCGGAAATGCGATGGGCATGGTGAGTATTCCTGGAAAGTAGTTCGCTGGCCGGTCGAGTTCGATCACGATGGTCTGATCGTCCTCAGCCCGGATTCCGAGCGACGTCGCCGGCAGATCACCCTGTAACACCTGCTGATAGTTGGCAACGGGCGAGAGCAGGAACACGTTCGGCGACCGGCTGCCACTTCGCACCGCATGGCGAAAGCCCGCGACGAAATGCTGCGCCGTCACCGGGGCGCCATTCGACCAGACAGCGTCCTTGCGCAGGATGAAGCGGTACCTGAGTCCGTCAGGCGAGATCGTCCACGATGTCGCGACACCCGGCGAAATCGAACCGTCGGCCTTGCCGGTGAGCAGGCCTTCATAAAGATCGAGCAGCACGTTGAATGCGTGCACGTCCTCGGCGAGAACCGGGTCGAGGCTGCCGGGATCGCCCCCATTGCCCCTTTTCAATACCGCAGCGGCACCGGTGCCTGGTGTCGACGTGACCGCGTCGGGCTGGCCGCAGGCGCCCAGCATCACGATCATCGTGATCAGCAAGACCTGCGTTGTCCGCCGCGATTTCATGGTCGCCATGATTCCATACGCGACCGCAGACGACGACTAAGACATTGAATTGCCGGTGCTTTCAGCGCCGGTACCCGTCGTGAGGCCCTGACCAGCGATTGGACTTGATTTTGTACATAGTTGGGGTTAGTTTACCCAACTATGGAATCCGATAAAAAAGGGACCATCGACAACGCCTGCCGGCTGCTGTTGCGGCCAGTCGTTGCCCTGATCATGAAATGCGGCATTACCTGGAAGGAATTTGCCGACCTCGCGAAGCCTGTCTTCGTCGAGGTCGCCACCGAGCAGTTCGGCATCCGTGGCCGCCCAACCAACGTGTCACGGGTTTCCATCCTGACCGGCATCAGCAGGAAAGAAGTAACTCGGCAGCGCAATCTGCTCGCGTCCGCGAGCTGGGCGACATCGACCAAGACCAACGACGCGACGCGACTGCTGTCGGGCTGGCATCAGGATCCGGTGTATCAGGACGCGAGCGGAGCGCCGCTGCCGCTGGTCGAACGCGGACCGGTCCCGAGCTTCGAATCGCTGTTCCAGCGCTATGGCGGCGACACGCCATTTCAGACGCTGTTGAAGGAAATGAAGACGGCCGGTTCGATCGCCGCCAACGAAGGCGGCAAGCTCGTCGCACTGCGCCGGTACCACATGCCGGCAGCGATGTCCGAGGAAAACATCCGCCTGTTCGGCTCGAACCTGTTCGATCACGCGACAACCCTGGAGTGCAATGTCACCGCGCGAAAGGATCAGCGGAGATTCGAGGGATTTGCAGCCGACGAGCGCATCCGGCCGGCTGCGGCCGAAGAATTCCGTCGTTTCGTCGATGAGCGCGGCCAGCAATTCCTCGAGGAAATCGATGACTGGCTGAATCGTCATCGAGTGACAGAAAACGATACTGACTGTGCGCCGATCAGGTTGGGCGTGGGCCTCTACGCCATCGACGGCCAATTACCAATAGGCAAGAAATCATGAAGATCTCGACTTTACTGGCAACTTTTGCGACAGCTCTTGTCCTTTCCGCCTGCGGTGGCGGCGGTTCGGGCGGGTCAAACAATCCGCCACCCCCGAGTGGCGGCATCACGCGCACCGGTTTCGGGATCGGCCCGATCACGAACTTCGGCAGCGTGATCGTAAACGGCGTGCGCTATGGCACAACGACGGCTGTCATCACCGTGGACGATTCGCCCGGCACCCAGAGCGATCTGAAGGTCGGCCAGGTTGTAGTCGTGCGCGGCACCTACGACGCCGGCCTGACGACCGGCACGGCAGCAGCGATCCGATTCGACGACAACGTCCAGGGACCGGTACAAAGCATCGACCTGGCCGCTGGCCGGTTGGTGGTGCTGGGCCAGATGGTGAGCACCGGACCAGCCACATCGTTCGACGACAATATCCAGCCCGCATCGCTTGCTGGCCTCATCGTCGGCGATATCGTGGAGGTGAGCGGTCTCGTAATGGCCGACGGCAGCATTGCCGCCACCCGGATCGAGAAGAAACCGGCTGGCTCGCCCTTTGAAGTTCACGGCACGGTGAGCAATCTCGATCCGGTCAGATTCCGCTTTTCGCTGAATGCGCTGGTCGTCAACTATTCCACCGCGACACCGGAAAATTTCCCTGGCGGCCAGGTCAGTAACGGCCAGTTCGTCGAGGCAAAGGGCAATTCCCTCGATGGAGCTGGCGCGCTGATCGCGACACGCGTCGAATTCGAAGGCCCAACGGTTGCCGGCAATGCCGGTGATCGCGTGGAAATCGAGGGTTTCATCACGCGCTTCGCATCGGCCCAGGACTTCGACGTGTCCGGACTGCCGGTCACGACGAACAACAGCACGGTCTTTGAAGGTGGCACCGCAGCGGATCTCGGCCTGAACATCAAGGTCGAAGTCGAGGGCAGCCTGAATGCAGGTGGCACGCTTGTCGCCACCAAGGTCGACATTCGCCGCGCAACGGCCGTGCGCGTAACGGCGCTGGTGGATTCGGTCGACCGGCCGGCCAATAGTCTCGTCATGCTCGGCATCACGGTCAATATCGATGTGCTCACTCGCATGGAGGACAAGAGCAACGCGGATGTCAGTCCGCTGACCATCAACAACCTGAACACCGGCGATTATCTGGAAGTCAGGGGTGGTGAGCAGCCGGCTGGCAGTGGCCGAATCCTGGCGACCATACTGGAGCGCGACGACGTCGATACCGAGACCATACTGCAGGGCTTCGTGGTTTCGGTGACCAACCCGTCCTTCACGATTCTCGGCGTGTCGATCACGACGAATGGCTCGACGGTATTCCGGGATACCAATGACAGCGTCATTTTGTCGACGGAATTCTTCAACCGCGTTGCGGCCGGGACGCTGGTCAAGGCGAAGGGCACCGAATCGTCGACGACAGCGATTACCGCCGACGAGGTCGAGCTGGAGAATTAGAAAGCAATCCACGCGGGCGGCGCCACGGCGTGGCCTCGCCTTCGGTTCTCCCAGGGAATCATCAACAAGATCGTCAGGCGGTCAGGATGGTCCAGATGCCGATGACGAGGAAACCGGTTCCTGCGACATAGGCGAGCAGGCGCGGGTTGAGCAGGTCGCCTGCAACCGCGCCCAGTGCGACCGCCAATGCGGTAGCTGCGATCAATGCCGCTGAAGCCGCGACGAATACCGTCAACAGGCTTGCCGTTCGCCCACCCGCAAACAAGAGTGTGGCGAGCTGCGTCTTGTCGCCGAGTTCCGCCAGAAATACCGTACCGAAGACGACCGCGAATGTCCGTAGCTCCATGCTGAATACCTCGCTCATTGGAATTTCATTTGACCGAGCCTTGGCCATCATCGTCGGCACGATCATAAAGCATGCCTTTACAATATCCGCGATCTTCAGTTCAACTGCCTGATCCCGCGAGTACCAGTGACCCGCCAGATCGACACCGCAAACGCCTCGTTCGATCACGCGCTGATGTTTCGCCTCGGACTCGCCTATCTGAAGCAACACCAGCCGAGGGTGCTCTGGCTGGGCCTCGGACAGTCGGATGATTGGGCGCATGCACGCCGTTACGACCGGTTGCTCGACTACCTGAACCTCGCGGATGATTTTCTCGAGGAGCTGTGGCAGACAGTGCAGTCACTGGATCGCTACCGCGATCGCACGACATTGATCGTCACGACCGATCATGGTCGCGGCCGCACGCCACAGGACTGGGTCGATCACGACACGGGGATCGAAGGCAGCCAGGACATCTGGCTTGCCATCGTCGGGCCGGATACGCCTGCGCTCGGCGAGGTGAGAAGCAGTTCCGACGTCACGCAGAGCGACATCGCAGCGACGATGCTGCAGTACCTCGGGCTCGACCACCGCAAATTCAATCCGGACGCCGGTCCGCCCATTTCCGGCAGCCTGAAGCCCCCGCCAGCGAACTGAATCACGGAACAATCCCGCATTTCCGTCTAGAATCGCGCCATCGTCAGCGCGGTGATTGCCCTGGGTGAAACCGATGGTCAAGGATTACGTAGCAACCGTTCGTATCCGGCAACCCAAGAAAGTGACGACCGATGATCGCGGCCGCACAGTCTGGAACGAACCGATTGAGAGCGTGGAGCTCGAACTGGTATCCACCACCGCGCTGGAAAAGATCCTGCAATCGGATGACGGCAAGACCCGTGGCGAGATCCGCCGCCTGGTCGCGGGCAGGAAGGACGGGGTCCTGGCGAGAGACACGGCAACTGGTGTTTTCCAGATTGTCAGCGATGCCGACCTGAAGGCGGCTTTCGACACCGGTGAAGTGCGGGACAAGCCGCAACGGCACGAGGAAGTCACTGCGGAACCCATCAGCGAGAAAACCCGCCGCGCAGCTGACGAGCTCTCGCTCGTCAGCACCCAGGTACTGCGGAAAGTCCTGAAGCCGGACAGCACGGTGGAATACACAAAACCGACCGTCGGCAAGAAAGACAAGTTCGGCGGCTTCGATCCCTACAACAACAGTTGACCGCAGCACGGCGATACCTGACAGGTGGTGCGATCAGCTTCCGCTGACCAGCGCGCGCTTGCGCAGACGCGTATCGCGCCCGTAGTAGTCGGGGTAATCCGACGAGAGCCCCTTGAAGCGGCGGTGCATCCACAGATACTGCTCCGGATGGTGCCGTATCTGGGCCTCGAGCAGCGCGCCGAAACGAGCGGTGTCCGCGACCGGATCATCGCTCGGAAAATTCTCGAGCTCCGGCCCGATGAAGACCCGATAACCCTGCGCACCGGGCAGGCGCTGCGGGAAATACGTCAATACGGCGGCGCCGGTCATGCGGGCGAGGCGCGATGTCGATGTCGTCGTGGCGGCCAGCGTGCCGAAGAAAGGCACCATGGCCGCGCCCTTGTTGCGATAACTCTGGTCCGGCGCGTACCAGACAGCACCGTTGTGCTTCAGAGCGCGCACCAGCGTTCGAATGTCGTCGTACTGGATCGCGCGCTGACCATGGCGCGCGATCTGACTCGCCATGACCGCCGAAAGGACCTCGTTCCTGGTCGGCCGGTACAGGACGTTGATGGGCACAACCGCGCCTAAAATGCGTGTGCCGATTTCGATGGTCGTGAAATGTCCGCCAACCAGGATGGCGCCGCGGCCGCGGGCGAGCGCGCGTTGAAGATGTTCGAGTCCTTCAACCTGTGCCAGCGAGCGCACGCGCTCATCCTTGCTCCACCAGGTGACCGCCGTCTCGCAAAGGCCGATGCCAAGACTCTCGAAGTGCCGCTTCAGAAGCGTCTCGCGCACAACGGGCGAGAGTTCCGGCAGGCAAATTTCGATATTTCGCCGTGCGATGCGGACATAGGGGAGCGGCAGCAGGCGGACTATGCGGCCGAGCAACCGGCCGATGTGCAGCTGCCACGTGTAGGGCAACGGCTCGATCGCACGCAGGCAGCCAAGACCCAGCCAGGTCGGCCAGTACCGCGGGGTCAGCATGCGCAGCCGGCGTTGCAGGCGCGACAGATCCAATAGATGCCACCACGATGGACGCGAGCCCTTATATTACATCCCCATGCGCGATCGACTGACGCGTTTCTCGCACGCGGCGGGTGCACAGGTTCCGGACGCCACGGCCATGGCGGTGATCCTGCTGGTCGTCCTGATCGCGGCCGCGCTGGGTCTCGGCAACAGCCTCTCCGCAACCAGCGATGCGTTCTATCGCGGTCTGTGGATGCTGCTGGCCTTCAGCATGCAGATGACCTTGCTGCTGGTCTTGAGTTCGGTCCTCAGCACGATGCCGTTTTTCCGCGCGGCGGTATTCAAGCTCGCGCAGTTGCCAGTCACGACCGGCCAGGTGCTGCTGTTGTCGGTGCTGCTGACAGCGGCGCTCAGTTATCTCTACTGGGGCCTGGGCCTCGCGCTCGGCCCGCTGATCGCGGTGCATTTCGCGCGTGCAGCCGAAGCAAAGGGCATCCGCGTCGATTTTCCGTGCCTGCTGGCCACCCAGTTCGCCGCGACGGCGATCTGGCAGTACGGACTTTCTTCCACACCCGCACTGCTGGTCGCGACACCCGGGCATTTCCTGCAGGAGACGACGGGTGTGATGCCGCTCGAGACGACGATCTGGTCGCCGGCCGCCCTATTGTTTGTCGTCGCATTTCCGCTCGCGCTGGTGGGTCTTGCGCACCTGATGATGCCGCGCGTGCCCCGGCCGATCTCGGCATTCCCCGATGCGAGCGCCCTGGCGCAGGTGGCCGAGACCATCACCGCTGTGTCCGATGCGCCGCGTGGCCTGGGTGCATGGAGCGAACGCACGCGGATTTTCACGTTGCTGCTGGCGGTCATCGTCGCGGGCTGGCTGTTCCATCACTTCGTCACGACGGGCGCCAGTCTCGACCTCAATTCGATGATCACGATCCTGCTGTTCGTCGTCCTGCTGCTGCAGCGCAATCTCGCCGAGTTCTCCCAGGCACTGCGCGCGAACGTGCAGTGCTGCTGGCAGATTCTCGTGCTGTACCAGGTCTACGGTGGCGTCGCGGGCGTGCTGCAATACACGAACGTGGGTGAAACCCTTGCCCGGTTTTTTGCCGAGATCTCGACGCCGGCGACCTTTCCGCTGCTGACCGCCATCGCAGGCACGGTCGTCGCCATCTTTGTGCCGTCCAGCGGCGGGCAGTGGATCATCCAGGGCTTCGTGACCTCGGAGGCGGCATCAGCAATGGGCGTCTCGGCGCAGCAGGGCCTGCTCGCGCTCGGTGTCGGCGACCAGATGGGCAACCTGATCTCGCCATTCTGGATCGTGATAGCAGCCAGCATCGCGCGCATCGACTTCCGCACGATCTTCGGCTACGGCCTCATCTTCGCCGTGCTGTGGTTCGTGCTCGGCGTCGGCATCTTCACCTTGATGCCGGCGACAGGCTACAGCGGACTCTGAAGCTCAGTTCCGGCCCGTAAGCCAGCGGTGCAGGCGCGAGTCGTGGGTGCGGAAATGATTGGTGAACCACTTCGACAGGCGCCGGCCGAGCGCCTCGGGGTCGTAATCGGCCGGCGATTCGACGGCATCCATGATGTCCAGGATGTCGTCCAGCAGCCGTTCGTGGTCGTCCTTGTGCTCGGTGACAGAGATGTAATTCAGCCTGCGCATTTCGCGCTCCTCGAGCGCAAAGTGCGCCGCGATACGCGCGTGGATTTCGCCGAGCGCCGCGACGATTCGTTCGACTTCGGCAATGGGTCCGAGGGATTCATGCAGCGCATTGATCATTGCGATCAACTCGCGATGCTCATGGTCCACGTCGGGCAGGCCGATCGTGAATTCTTCACGCCAGGCGATCAGGCTCACGACTTGTCCTCCATGATTGGGGCCTCGTCAACGCCAGATGAACCCTTCACCCGAGCGAAACTCGATCACGAAATTCTGCCCTGATTTCAGGTCGATTGTGCCGGAACGCACATGGTCGAAACCGCTCTCGCGGCCACTGTCGCGCATGCGCACGACGATTGACTGCGGGCCCGCGGGAATCCGGAATGTCCGGAACACGGTCGCAGCGCCGTCGTGCCAGAGACCAGACGGCAGGTGTGTGCCGCGGTAGAGGAGTTCACCGTCGCGCGCGAGTTCCACGTACACCGGCCAGCGTTCGCGCGGGCAGTCAACCGGGCGGCGCATGTTGGGTTTCAGGTCCGCCATCTGCTGCGGCGTCAGGGGCTTGCACTCGATCCTGGTCGCGGTCGGATGCCGGATCGACAGACGCACGACCGCCTCGTGCTGGTCGAGCTGACGCCAAGCCGGCTCCGTGGCAAGAACCGCAGTTACACCGGCAAGCACACCGAGCAGGAGCGCGATACCGACCGCCCGGACGGGCACGGGCCAGCGCGGGCCGGCCGGCAACGGACCTGGCTTGGACGCGCTTCGCTGCGTGAGCCGTAGCGGCGACAGGGACGCAAGCCCATTGCGGAACGCGCGCAGGTCCGCGGCCCAGGAAAGCGCGATGCGCTCGCGCGGCACGCGGGCGCGCAGCCACGGGTCGCGCTGCCCGGCAATGCGCTCTTCCGTCCAGCGCTGGCCGAATCGCTGGTAGCAGCCGTTCGCCGTACAGCCCGCGATCACGACGCCGTCGGCCAGCCGACGCGCGAATATGAAATCGATGAATGACGGCGGTAGCATGCCGATGCAGGGCATCTGCGCGACTGCGGAGTTCCGGCGCAGCTCCGCGCTCATGGTTCCGGCGTGCTCGCAGGCAAAGATTACGAGCCGGTCGTCGCCCGCAAGCGGGGCACACGACTTCTTCAGCTGCTCCCGCAGCGTCGCCAGCGGCAGCTGTGGCAGCTCGATGCCGGCCGTGAACACGCTGGCGCTCCGAAACGGCGTCGCTGTCGGGCAGGAGCCGACGCACAAGCCGCAGCTGATGCAGCGATCGGCGTTGACGACGGCCTCTGCCGCGTAAGTCTGCCAGTCGCTGCGCGGCTCGAGCGACAGCGCTCCATAGGGGCAATCGGCCACGCAACGGCCGCAGCCATTGCAGTTCAGCAGGCTCACCTGCGCCACCGGTGGATTGCGCTTGCGCGGCAGCCACGGCATAAGTCCGAGCAGCAGCAGCGTTCCACCGAGAATTTGCCAGACCGTTATCCCACCCCACTGCTGCACCAGCGGGTACGCCGGCAGATAAAACCAGTCGACTCCTATTGTCGCCGGCACGACATCGAGGTCCGCACGCGCCTGGCTCACCGCCGGCAGCGCGACGGAAAGCACCAGCAGCGAACCCAGCACCAGCATGCCGAGTCCGCGTGCCGGCTGAATCCTCGCAGCCGAATGCCGGTGAATGTGGATCCACATGAACAACAGCAGCAGCAGTGGCGCGGCGATATGAATAAACGACATCAGCGTGAAAAAGCGGCTCGACAGGGACGTTTCGCTGACAAAGTTGCGCGAAATGGGCTCGCCGAACAGCGGTAGCACGTCGAGGAGCTCCGCGGTCGTCACCGCGACGTACTGCGCCATCACGTCCCAGACCAGCCAGTAACCGGTGATGCCGCTCACATAGACGAGCATCAGCAACGGCAATCCGGTGATCCAGCTGAACCAGCGCTTGCCGCGCATCCGGTCGAGCGCGAACTCGCGCAGCAGGTGCACCAGCGCGATGACCACCAAGCCGTCGGAGGCATAGCGATGCAGGCTGCGCATGACGCCGCCGGCCCAGGGCTGCGCATGCGTCAGCGTCTCGACCGAATCGTAGGCGCGCGTGATGCCGGTATCGAAGAACACATACAGGTAGATGCCGCTGACCGCGACCACCCAGAAGAAGAACCAGCCGAGCGCTCCGAGCTGCAGCAGCGGGTTCCACGCCGGTGTGAACACCCGGGAACACAGCGACTCGAGCACGCCGAAGACCGCGCGCAGCCATCGTCGCGGAGTCGCCGTCACGATGTCCTGCGCCAGCTGCGCCAGAGAAACACGGCGACGCCCGTGAAGCACAGCACGCCGATCATGAAGCTGAGCACGATCGACCAGTCGAACCGGTAGCGGCCGCTCTTGGGGTCGAAGACCGTGCAGAACAGGCGCACACCCTCGATCATGGCCTCCAATGTATCTTCGCGCGCCCACTGCCCGAGCGCGAGACGCTTCAGGGGGTCGACCAGCTGCGGCGGCTCGAACTGCTGTCCGTACACCTGACGGTACACGACCCCCGCGGCATCCACGATCGTCGCCTGGACCATGTGATCGAAGCCGCGTGGCGTCGGCGCATAGGTGAAGCCGAGCCCCGTCAACAGCGTCCGGATGGTCACCGCATCGGCTGCGCCGAACACCCAGTCCGGCGAGAAGGGTCCGCGCGCAGTTGCGAATTCGCGCATGCGTTCCGGTGTGTCATTCTCAACATCGAATCCGATCGTCAACACCCTGAATGATCCGGGCCCAAGCACGGCGCGGGCCATGTCAGCGACTTGCCTCAGCCAGGTCGTGGTCGTCGGGCACACGCCGAAGCAACTGGTGTAGATCGGACTGATGATCAACGGGCGGCCGCGAAACTCTGCAAGCGTGCGGCGTTTCCCGCGTTGGTCCGTAAACGCCAGCTCGGGCGCAAGGCTGCGCCCGATCGCGGCCTGGCTTGTCTGCAGCGCGATCCGTGCGTCAAAGGCCGGCGCTTCGGGGCCCGGCGTCGATGCGAACGCCACCGCTGCGACCAGCATCGCCGCAGCGATCGTTGCCTTGTACCTCACGATGCACCCTATCGCATCGGCCAGATTTCGGAGAGGTACTTCCAGTTGACGAAGTAATACAACACGAAGGCAACGAAGAACACGCCCACCAGCACCAGCGTGCCCGGGATGCGCAATGTCCCTGCGCTGCCGTAGGAGGCGACCGCAGCTGAAATCGGCTGCCCGGAAGGCGCGGCCAGGATGATCTTGTCGCGCACGGGCTTGCCGAAGAACACCGAGGCCACGACGATCACGATGAACATCAGCCCACCGAGCGAGGCGGCGATCGCCGACAGGCCATTGAGGGCCATCATCAAGAGCGCCGTCGGAGGGTAATTGAAGTCAAACGGCGCGGACGTGAAGGTGATATCCCAGTGTCGCCGCGAAACGCCCAGCGTTCCGGCGCCCATCATGAACAGCGAAATACCGGCGACCCCCAGTCCGAAGACATAGGGCTGCCATCTTGCAAGTCCTGGAAACGCCACCTGCCGCTGGAATACCAGTGGGATCAGCAGGTAGGTGAATGCCATGAATGTAAGCGTCGTTCCCGCGACGACTGTGCCGTGGAAATGGCCGGGCACGTAGAGCGTGTTGTGAATGATGATGTTGATCTGTTCCGTGCCCATGACGACGCCGGAGATGCCGCCGAGGAAACCGAACATCACGAGCGACATGAACATGCCGGAAAAGGCCGGATTGCCCCAGGGCGCCTTCCGGAGCCACTCGAACACACCATTATTGAAGCCGCGCGCACGCTGCGCCGCTTCCATGGCGCCCGGCACGCTGAGTCCGTGGATCATGCTGCCGAGCACGGCCAGGTACATCGCATAACTCGTATTGAACACCTTCCATTCGGAGCTCAAGCCCGGCTCCACCATCAGGTGGTGGGCGGCCGCAAGCTGCAGGAACAGGATGTACAGCAGGAACGCCGTGCGGCTGACCTTCTCCGACAGCGGCTTGGCGCCAAACAGCATCGCGGCGATCGCATACCAGATCGCGACGTGTGCGGACACATTGATCTGCTGCGACGAATGCCCCATCGCCCACCAGACCAGCTTGTACATCAGCGGGTCGATGGTGCTCACGAGCCCCATGGACCACAGCCACGTCGGAATCAGGATGATCGCGCCCGAGGCCAGCGTGAACACGGCGATGATCGCCGCCGTCAACGCGCCGAAGGTGACCAGCGGAACAGAGCCCCGATAAGTCTTTTCGTCGCGCGCGATCACCAGCGTTCCGAAGAACACGCCGCAGGCGATCAGGGCGCCGACGGCAAACAGGATCAGGCCCAGGTAAAAATGCTGCGCCGCCATCATCGGCGGATAGGAGGTGAACATCACGCTCGACTGGCCCTGCAACACGGCCAGGTTCGTGACCAGGCCACCGGTCAACATCAACGCGAACGCCGCCCAGGCCCAGCGTGGGGCCGCGATACGGGAGTTCAGCAGGATCGCGGAGGCGAAATAGAGCACCGCAATCTCGAAGAAGATGATCCACAGCAGCAGCACGTCCAGGCCGTGGGCAGTCAGAGCCAGATAAAACCAGTCGGCCGGCAGCAGATGCACCGCCGGCCAGCGTGTCAGCGCGACGGCAAGGCCGAACAGCCCGCCGATGGCCAGGAACACGACAGCCGCGACGGCGTTAGCCTTGATGAGCGCCTGGGCGGAGAGGTCGATCTTCAGACCCGTCGTCGGGCAGCTGCGAAATACGGTTTTGCTCATGCTGCCCCCTGTCACCGATCCACGACGAAGATCTTGCCGAGCATCATGTGATGACCCAGCCCGCAGAATTCATTGCAGACGATCGTGTACTCGCCGGACATGTTCGGCGTGACCGTCAGCACGTGCTCATAGCCCGGATGCACCTGCACGTTGATGTTGATCGGCTGCAGCGAGAACCCGTGCTGCAGGTCGAGCGACGACAGATGCAGCCGATAGCTTTGCCCGCGTTCGAGTTCCAGCACCGGATACCAGAGCCACATGCGACCCAGCAGGTAAACGTCAGCACCGGCAGGCGGCTTGATGACCGGCACGCCATTCAGTTCGCGCACTTGCCAGTCCGCGACATTGCGCTCCACCTTCGCGTAGAACGCGTTCGGTGTCGTCCTGTAGGTCTCTGTCGCCAGGTTCTGTGCGCCGGTCGCATGCCAGTAGATCATCATGAAGAACATGACGAGGCCCCAGACGAAGGCGACTGCGATCCAGATCAACTCGACGCGGTGAACCGATTCGTTCCACCAGAGTCTCGCGCTTGGAGGGGTGATGGCCATTTCATGCCTCCAGCGTCGTTACGGCGCCACCGGTATCTGGGTCAGCTCGATGATGCCCCAGATGATGTAGAGCACCGTGGGCACTACGACGCCCAGGAACAGCAACAGGAAATGGTTGTCGAGTACCCGCTGCATGAACGGGATGCGCGCCGGCTCATCGTCCGGTGCAGTTTCTTTTTCGGACATTCGCCCCCCTGGCTCGCCGCGCTGTCGCCTGCCGGGAGGGTCGCAAACAGGGGCTCAGGGCGCCTTGACCTGCGTCAATTCCAGGATGCGGTCAGTGCCTGGACCGGCGCAAGGCGACGGATCGCCGCGAAGGCCACGAGCGCCATGGCCAGCAGCAGGACAAAAAAGAGCGGCGTGCGATGCTCGAATACGCGTCCGGCGCGGGCCTCGAGCAGGCGGAGGATCCGGTCTGCGAGGAGATAGAGCACGATGCCCGTGATGGTGTAGTAGACGGCCTCCATCGCGATCCCCCGGGAGCCGGGCCAGGACTGTAGCAGGCCCGGGAAATCATACAGCGGCGACCCGATTGCGCAAGAATGCGCGTCGCGCCCGAAGAAGCAGAGGCCGCCGGCCTCCGCCGGCGGCCCCTCGGCGCCTCACTTGGTTGCGGCCGCCATTTCGCGGTGCTCCGCGGCCAGGCTGCGGTATTCGTCCGCTGCGCTGCGATAGGCCTTCTCCAGCCGACGGCAGTGGCTCGCCATCGACGCACCCGATGAACTCTTGTGGGTATGGCGATAGGTCTTAGCCAACTTTCCGTGGCTCTCCGCCCGCCTGTCGGATGCCGCCGCCTCTTCATCGTACGATCGGGCGATCGCTTCGTGCTGCGCTCCAGTCGTCGCAGCCTCGATCTGCGCCTCGGTTACGACTTCGCCCGCTGCGGCAGCCGCCGCGCCGATAAGGGCCAGCGCGGCAAGGCTGCCGGCCAGTAAGGATTGAAGCTTGTTCATCGTGATCTCCATTTGTACGTATGCCAAAGGACCAGGAGCGCTGGCACGAGCCCGCGTTCCATTGTAGCCATTGTCCAACTGTTCGTCGCTCAAGAGCCCTTCACGCGGAATCGTGCCCAACTGCACCGGGACAACTATCCAACTCTTGCCACCTGTCGCCTTGACGATGATCAGCCAACTTGAGTTCGGCAAGCCTTGATCTAGGACAAATCGGCGCCCGAGCTGTGACACTGTTCGCCTGTCTGGGGTCATTCGCTTGCGGCCGGCAGCCCGACAGTGGACAAGCTGTTTCTGTCTCCACGAGCCTACCTTCCCCGATTGTCGCCCTGTGCCGACCGGAAGCCTATCCGCATCGCCCATCGTCCGTTCGCCTCCTGCAAACACATATTTCCTACGTGCTGATCGCCGGCGCGCACGTGTACAAGATCAAGAAGCCCGTGCGCTTCAGTTTCCTGGACTTCTCAACGCTGAATCGGCGCCTGGCACCGGATGTGTACCCCGGCGCCGTATCGATCCGCCCCGATGGCGCGGGCTTCCGCTTTGGCGACGCCAACGATTCCGATGCTGTCGAGTACGCGGTGCTCATGCGATACCTCGACGACGCTCAGCGATTGGAAGATCTACCTTCAGCAGCGGCGCTCCTACGAGTCATTCGGGACCGACGAAGCGGCGGTAGCTGTGGAAATGAACCAGCCGTTGGCTCGAGCGTGTTGATTTGTAGAGCGGCATCTCAGGCGCTGCGTACCGTAGCGCGAGGCCCGACTTCCCTTCAGCCCACGCCGCGATTGTCGATGCTCTCTCTCTCAGCAACCTTCTCGGGTTTCGCAGACACCCACATCTGCAACATGGACACGACCCACATGAATGCGAAACTCAGGCCCATCATCGCGCCGCCGAACATCACCACCCAGGCGAATGGGTGATACAACTTGGTGAAATACCAGGAACTGACGTCGACCGCGAGCGCAATGAAGGGCGTCGTGATGACGAGGCACTTGAACCACACCGGGCGCACGTAGGCGTGGCTGAAGATCAGGCCCAGGATGAAGAAAATGAAGCTGATCCCGAACAGGTGAATGTGCGATACGCGAACCAGCGTGAAGATTTCGGCGCCAGTGTCCTGTTCGGTCACTTTCATCAGGTTGTCGTATCCGCCGAGGTTCGCCAGGTGCGGGTTGCTGCCATCGTGGCAACTCATGCAGCGCTCATCCAGCACCGGCCGGATCGCCGTTTCGTAGCTGGAGCGATCCGGGCCCTTCTGCACCCATTCGATGATCGTGGTGAGCTCGTCGGCTGGCAGCATGGTGGACATCGGTCCGCGCAGGGCCGATTCGAGGCGCGAGGCCTCGCCGCTGCCGGTGTAGGCGATGACGAGATCGTCGTAGGAAAGTGACCCCGCATTTCCGTCCTTCGCAGAGTAGGTGTGAAACAGGTAGATCAGGGCGAACAGGTAGCCGAAGCTCAGGATGATCAGCACCGCCGTATACAGCGCGCGCAGGCTGTATGGCAGCTCCGAAAAGTGGCGATACAGCCGGTGCAGCGGGACGTCACTCATCGTCGGTTCCCTTCGGTCTTGCAGATCGGATCAATCGGGCGCGCGTCAGATCTACTTCTTTGCCGGTAGCACCACGTAAACGACAGCACGCGCCTTCTGACGCGAGTAGTGGGCCGCGAGCATCCTGACTTCCGCCTCGCTCAGCACGTTGGACATGGCAGCCATCGCTTCACTCTTGCGCGCACCCGTCCGATACGCATTCAAAACCATCTCGAGATACTCCACGCGCTGTGCCGCCAGGGCCGGCAGCCGCGGGTCGGTGCTATTGCCATTGATGCCGTGGCAGCGGTCGCAACGCAGTGCCCAGTCGGCGGTACTGAGGGCCTTGCTGACTTTTGGTGGTTGCGGCTGCAGGCTTGCGTAGTAGGCAGCCAGATCCTTCGCGACGGCGTCGCTGGTGGATGCTGCCGGGTCCTTCATCATCGGGTCGCTGCGTGATCCGTCCTTGTAAGCGCCCATCGCTGCCACGAAGTATTGCGCGTCCTGGCCGGCGAGGCTTGGCGTAATACCCGTGCTGACTCCGGCCTCGCCATGGCACGCGACGCATGCGGCAGCAGCAGCTTTGCCGGCCGCCTCGTTTCCCGGGGCCGGAGTCTGCGCCCTTCCCGGCTTCTGTGCGGCATAGAAAAGCGCGATGTTGCTCACGTCGCTCTCGCCGAGCCCCGCGACCAGCGCCTTCATCATGTCGTGCTTACGTTTGCCGCTCTTGTAAGAGTTCGTGGCCGCGACCAGGTACTTGGGATCAAGCCCGACCAGACTCGGCATTCCGGGGATCTTGCTGATCCCGGCTTCTCCGTGACAGCCCGCACAACTGGCCGCGGCTGCCTTTCCGGCGCTGACCGGATCAGGCCCGGCGGAGGTGGACCTGGTGATTACCGCCGGTGCGGGTTGGGCGGGATCGACGCTCGCATAGTAGGCCGCCACCTTGACCAAGGCGTCGTCGCTCAGGAACCTGGCGGCTTCAGCCATCATGTTCTTGCCTCGGGCTCCAGACTTGTAAGCCTGCAGCTCGAGGTGCAGGTAAACCGCGCGCTGGCCGGCGAGATGCGGCACGCCATTCGCCGTGCTGATGCCGTTCGGGCCGTGGCAGCGGCTACACGAGGCGTCAGCCAGGTGCTTGCCTTCGGCAACATCCTGCGGTGTTGCGTACGCAGCGCGGAAATCGTCGGTTGCGCTCGGCTGCACGGTCGCCGCCGACGCCATACTGGCTGGCGACGAATTCGCGCCGATGGTCGCCACAACCAAAATCAAGACCCGACGGAGGTCGGACTTCGCGCCTCGTATCATCGCCCTTGCCTCAAACGGTCTCCCCGTGAGTACCCACATACTATCCAAAGCTTCAGCATGAAAACCGCAAGTTTCTGAAATCTACGCGGCTTTCAGCCATGCTGATTGATCTAGGTCAAGTCCGGCAATGAATCAGCATGGTAATTTTCATACGGATTCCTGCCGATTCTATTTCCCTTGTTGTCGATCGGAAAGGAGAGCGAAATGAGTCGGGCGATGTTCGTTGTTCTCGGGGCGATGGCAGCCTCGCTGGCAGCCGGGCCAGTCGCCGCTGCAGATGGTAAAGCCGTATGGGAGAAATCTTGCGCGGGCTGCCACGCAGTACTGGCGCCGAAATTCGGCGATAAGGCGGCGTGGGCGCCGCTTATCAAGCGGGGAGCCGCGGACCTGACGGCGTCGACTGTCAAGGGCAAGGGAATGATGCCACCCAAGGGGGGTGCTGCATCGGAAACGGACGTGAAGGCCGCGGTCGAATACGTCGTCGGCCAGATGAAGTAGCTGCCCAGGCGGGCACCCCACGGGAGAATTGCCAATGATCAGGCACGTCGGCGGTAGCGGGGCGATCATCGTCTGTGTCTCCCTGCTGGCCGCGTGCACGCCGAGAAACGTGAGTTTCAGCGCCGACGTGCAGCCGATCCTCAAGCAACGCTGCTTTGAATGCCACTTGGCAGGCGGGACCGGATACACCGCAAGCGGTTTCGACATGAGCAGCTACGAATCCCTGATGAAGGGCGGCAAGTTCGGCCCATTCGTAATACCCGGCGACCCGTTTACCAGCACAATGAACATGCTGGTCGAGGGCCGGGCGCATCCGTCGATCCACATGCCGCACGGCCGCGAGAAGCTCAGCGATCGCGAGATCGAAATACTCAGGGTCTGGGTACAGGAAGGCGCAAAAAACAACTAGCGCGCGCAACACAAGCTGGCGATACGCTGAGGCGCCATTCGCGAAGCGGAAATCCATGCCCAAGCATATCGCTCGTCTCCTGTTGCTCATGGCCGCCGCCGCGGTGCTCGGGTACGCCGCGAAGGTCTTCTTTACCGCCGAGTCGTTCTACAAATACGGGCACTATCGCGCCGCCTCGGTTCCCCAACTTGCCTCCATGGAACCGGTTTTTCAGACACCGCGTTACTGCGGGACTTGCCATGCAGAGCGCCACACGCAGTGGTCGGCCAGTAGCCACAAATCGGTCAGTTGCGAGGTTTGCCATGGCGCGGCCCAAGGGCATCCTCAGAATGGCAAGCTCCCGATCCCCTCCGATTCAGTAAAGCTGTGCAGTCTGTGCCACGAGGCCATGCCGGAGCGGCCGAAAACGCAGCCGCAGGTCGAGATCGCCCAGCACTCGGCCGGCCAGCAATGCGTGGCCTGTCACAACCCGCACGCGCCCAAGATCATGAGCGCTGCGGTGACAGTCGCCGGCAACGCCGCAGCAGGCGCGAAACGCGCAGCCGCGTCATGTGCCAGCTGTCACGGTACCGATGGGATCAGCCCGAACGATTCGTGGCCAAATCTGGCCGGGCAACACGCGGCCTATCTTGCCCGGATACTCGGGGCGTACAAGTCCGGTGCGCAGAACGACGTGATCATGACGCCCATTGCGCAGGTACTGAGCAATGCCGATGTGCAGGATTTCGCCGCCTACTACGGCAGCCTGAGTTGCAAGGCGGCGCCGATTGAGACGCGCATCGGCGATGCCGCCGCCGGCAAGGCACTGGCAGGCAACTGCACGGCCTGCCACGGCGAGACGGGCCTCACGGGCAATCCTGCCTGGCCCAGCATTGCCGGACAACAACCCGCTTACCTGGTGAATGTGCTCAAGGCCTTCAGGGCCGGCCTGCGCAAGGACCCCATGATGGCGGCCGTCGCCCGCAGCCTGAGCGACGCGGACATCGCGAACCTCGCCGCCTACTACGCAGCGCAGAGCTGTAGCCCTGCAACGCGATGAAGGAAGACGCCATGAACGACACGACCAAACCGGCATCGGATGCGCGACGCGCTTTCCTGGGCCAGCTCGGAATTGCTGCGACATACACAGGAGCCGTCGCAGGCTTCGGGGCCTTGGGCGTAGCGCAGGGCGTGGCCGCGAAGAGCGAGCCGCCCGCTGCGGGCGATTCATTTCCCACTCCGGATTACGACTGGACCAAGCACCAGTGGGCCTTCGGCGTCGATGCCACGAAGTGCATCGGCTGCCTGCGTTGTGTCGAAGCGTGCAAGCGTGAGAACGATGTCGCCGGGGACGCGCATCACTTCCGCACCTGGGTCGAGCGCTATGTCTACCTGGAAGGCGAAACCCGGGCGCGCATCGACAGCCACCACGACCCCGTCAACATCGAGGCCTCAGGTTCGGAAAAGGAATATCGATTCGCCAACCGTTACAAAGATGCGAAGGTGGAGAAAGCCTTCTTCGTGCCCAAGCTGTGCAACCATTGTACCCATCCGGCCTGCGTGCAGGTGTGCCCTGTCGGCGCAACTTACAGAACCGAAGATGGTGTTGTGCTCATCGATCACGAGTACTGCATCGGCTGCCAGTACTGCGTACAGGCCTGCCCCTACGGCGCGCGCTTCTTCAACGACGAAAAGCGTATTACCGACAAGTGTACCTGGTGCTATCACCGCATTACCAAGGGACTGCAACCCGCATGCGTCGAGGTTTGTCCGGTCGGCGCACGCGTCTTCGGCGATCTGAAGGACAAGCAGAGCCCGATCAGCCTGTTCGTCCGCAACAATCGCGTGCAGGTGCTCAAGCCGGAATCTGGCAATGCTCCGAACGTTTTTTACGTCGGCATCGACCGGGAGGTCATCTAGTGGAACCCCTGTTTCACGCCGCCCCGTTCACCGGTTACGTCTACCCCAACGAGACAGTTATTCCGTGGGGCGTGCTTATTGTGGTCTATCCCTATCTTACCGGGCTGGTGGCCGGCGCCTTTACCGTATCGAGTCTGTATCAGGTATTCGGGATGCAGCGTTTCAAGCCCGTGGCGCATTTTGCCTTGCTCACTTCGCTTAGCTGCATGTTCATCGTGCCGATGCCGCTGCTGCTGCATCTCGGCCATCCCGAACGTGCATTCAACTCCATGATCACGCCGCACTGGACCTCTGCCTTCGCCGTTTTTGGTTACGCGGCCGGCTTTTACGTCATTCTGCTGATGCTGGAGACCTGGTTCGTGTTCCGGCCCTACATCGTGCAGCAGGCACAGGAAGGGAAGGGGACGCTGCGCTGGCTTTACAAGCTGATGTCGCTTGGATCGTACGATCTGTCCGAAAAGGCGATGAGTTACGACCGGAAATGGATATTCGCGCTGGCCGTGATCGGGATTCCCGCGGCCCACGGCTTGCATGGCTACGTGGGGTTCGTTTTTGGATCACTCAAGTCCCGCGAATGGTGGTCCTCCGATCTCATGCCGGCGGTGTTCCTGTTTTCCGCCATCATCTCCGGCACCGCGCTCTTGATCGTGCTCTATGTTCTGTCCTGCAAGCTGCGCAGGATTCCAGTTGACCTGGCCTGCCTGAAGGGCATGGCGTACACGCTATGGGGCTTCATGATGTTCACGCTGCTGCTCGAGGGAGTGGAATTTGCCAGTCTCGTTTACCGGGCTCGGGAAGGGATCGAGATCATCATGCAGTACATCGCCGGCCCGCTGATCATTCCTTTCTTCGTCCTGCAGTTTGGCGTCGGTTCCCTGGTTCCCCTTGCCCTGCTTTCGTACATGATCTGGCGGAACACCACCGGACGCGCACTGGTCGCCGGAGTCTCCACGAGTGCCGTCCTGGTGCTGCTTGCGGTGTTGATGATGCGCTGGAACGTGGTCATTGGCGGACAAGAGATCGCCAAGACGGGCAAGGGACTGCTTACCTATCACCCGCTTATCGTCGGCAGGGAGGGCATCCTGGCCGCGGCCTCAGTGGTCGTTGCGCCGTTCATTCTGTTATGGGTAATGATCCAATTGTTTCCGCCCTGGGAACGACGGGTGACGCCCCCACCCTCGCCTGCCAGTAACTCGCCGTGATGTTGCACACACGGCTCGCCGACTGTCGCTCGCGGTTTGCGTGGATCGCGGCGGGCGTTATTCGTTTTGCAGGGCCGCTGAAAAGGGACAAACGTTTGTTCACGAGCTGATCGAGAAATGCGATCGTTGCCATGCTGCCAGCGTGGACAACGCCTCGATGGCGGTTCCGAAGATCAGCGGGCAGGACAAGGACTACCTGGTCATGGCCTTGAGGGCGTATCGCGACGACCGACGCGAAAGCTCGATGATGCACAACATGAGCCTGCCCTACAGCGACTCGATCATCGAAAGCGTTTCGACTTTCTATGCGAGCCAGCCAGCCCGGTAGGGCCCGGAATCCGCACACTTGACTTGGATCAATTACGGCGCTCCATGTTTCTGATGTTATGGGCGTGTATTAGTGGGGCCAAAGAGTCCACACTTGCCGAGGCTTGTTCTGGAAGGGAAATTCGCGCGTAGGGGAATCTCATGAACGCAGCGCTTGCGAGCCGTTTCGCCCTGCTCCTGCTACTGGGTCTGGTCGTAGGCGGATGCAGCGACAACGGCTCGGACGGTGTCGCCGGTCCCCCGGGTTCCCCTGGCGCCGGCGGACCGCCCGGACCCCCGGGTCCCCCTGGCGGAAGCGGCGGCGTTCCGATTAACAGCGCCACAACAATCAACATCGCCGTCAATAGCGTCACGGTGCCCGCGGGCGGCGGGCCACCCGTCGTCAGTTTCAGGCTGTCCAACGATCTAACCCAGGGACTCGTCGGGCTGCCGGCCGCGGACGTGCGATTCGTCCTGTCGCAGCTCTCGCCAGGTTCCGGCGGCGGGTCCAGTCAGTGGCAGTCCTATGTCACGCGGGCCAGCGGTGCAGCCAGGCAAGCCACGACCGAAACCGCCGCGCCCGCCAGGTTGGTCGACAACAACGACGGCACCTACCGGTACACCTTCGCGAGCGCACTGACGGCCTATACGGGCGCGCCCGTATTCGATGTGACCAAGACGCATCGCCTCGGCATCGAGATCCGCAACCAGGCGCCGGTCACGGGCAATGGCGTATTTGATTTCGTGCCGGCCGGCGGCGCACCGACCTTCACGCGCCTGATCGTCGACAACGACACCTGCAACGCCTGTCACGACGTGCTGAATTTCCACGGCGGCCCGAGGACCGATGTCACCTACTGCGTCGCCTGTCACAACCCCTCGTCGATCGACGGAGACACGGGCAATACCGTGGACATGAAGCGGCTCGTCCACAACATCCACTCCGCCAGGGCGGGCTACCAGATCATCGGATTCGGCAACGTGGTGCATGAATGGTCGGACATAAAGTTCCCGCAGGACATCCGCAACTGCCAGACCTGTCACCAGGAAAGCGACACCGACACGCCGCAGGCGAGCAACTATCGTCTCGTGTCGAATCGCGCCGCCTGCGGCACGTGTCACTACAATGATGGCAATGCCACCAACGGCGTAAATGACTACGCGATCGAAAACGGCGTGCACCCCGGGGGCTTCACGTTCAGCGATGACACCCAGTGCGCTGACTGCCACGGCCCGACAGGCACCGTGACCGGTTCCAACGGCAGGCTCGTGCAGGTGCCGGTTGCGCACGAGGTCAGGGAGGCCACTGCCGCGAAGGCCTTCGAGTACCAGGTCGTCAGCGTCACGAACGCCGGTCCCGGGCAGATACCGACGGCCACGATTCGCGTACGGAATCCGACGGATCCGAACTACGCCACGAATCCGAACGGCACGGCGTACAACATCGCCGATCCGGCCGGGCCGTTCCAGACGGCCGGCGCCAGCCTGCGGCTGGATATCGGCTGGAACAACGTGGATCTCGGCAACCTGGATCCGAACAGAACCCTTCCGCGCTCCGCCACCACCGGCGCGCCTTTCGCCCCGATCGTGATCGACTTCAAGAACGCGACCGGTCGCACGAGTGACGGGACCAACACCTTCACCAAGGCGGCAACGGTCGCCATCCCGACCGGCATCACGGGCTCCGGCAAGGCGATGCTGGAAGGCCGTCCGCAGGTCAGCATTGGCGGCGTCCTCACCAGCCTGAGGGTGACGTCCGCGGGTCTTCATTTCGCCATCACCGATCCGGCGCCAGTGGACCGCCGCAAGGTGGTTAACATCAGCAAGTGCAATGACTGCCACAACACCCTCTCAATACATGGCAACAGCCGCACCGGCAATACGGAGCTTTGCTCTACCTGCCACAACCCGAACGCCACGGACATCAATCGGCGCGTCGCGGGATCGGCGTGCGTCCTGAACGCCGGAGCGGATGACCAGACGATCGACTTCAAGCGCATGATCCATGCGATCCATGGGTCAGGTCATGACGGCTCGGAACGTGAGGGGGTGCCGTTCGAAGTGTGCGGCTTCGGTAACAGTGCCTTTCTGTTCGAAGTCGGTTACCCGGGCAGGCTGAAGAACTGCGAGGGTTGTCACCTGGCAAATACCTATTATCCGGTCGATCCGGCCAGGGTACTGGCGACGACCATGGACGCCGGCGCAAACCGGGCGACACTGACGGACGACGTGGCCATTTCGCCGAATACGTCCGTCTGCTCCGCTTGCCACACCAGTTCGCTGGCAGCCGAGCACATGAGGCAGAATGGCGGTGATTTCGCCGCGGGCAAGAACGATACGGGTGCGTTGATATCTTCCGGCGTCGAGACCTGCGCGCTTTGCCATGGCCCGGGACGCAGCGCCGACGTGAAGACGATGCACGAGATCGGTACATTCCGGTTCAATTGACGGCAGACCATACCGGGGCACGTGGCGATGCGTGCCCCGGTACCGCGTCGGGATCGCAAGCCGCATGACCAGGCCATCATTGTCACTGCTTGTCGCGCTGGTCGCCTGCGGTGCCGGCCTGCCGATGCCGGCATTTTCGCAATCATCTCCCGCGGCCGAAGACACGGCGTATACGCCAAACGGCGCCGACACCTGCCTGGCCTGTCACAGCAGTCCGGAGGTCCTGGGCATCTTCCGGACCCGGCATGCCGCGCCGGCAGATCCTCGGAGTCCCTTCGGGCACGGACAACTTCAGTGCGAATCCTGCCACGGCCCTGGCGGTGCGCATGCCACGATGCAGCAGCAGGACGGCAAGCTGGCGCAGGTCATCCGCTTCGGCAAGGACTCCGCTGCCAGCATCGAGACACAGAACGGGACGTGCCTCGGCTGTCACGAGGCCGACACGGGGTTTTCAGCGCACGGCGGCGCCCACGACGACAGCCGGGTGACGTGTGCGAGCTGCCATCAGCTTCATAGCGCCACCGACGCTGTGCTGGGCGCGTCGACACAGGCCGGCAAGTGCTATGAGTGCCATGCGTTCCGGAAGAGCGATTCGCTGAAGGCGTATTCGCATCCATTGCGCGAGGGGAAAATGGCCTGCACCGGCTGTCACAGCCCGCACGGTGCAACCACGGAATATCTGCTCGTCCGGCAGACGACGAACGACACCTGCTACCAATGCCACGCCGAGAAGCGCGGCCCGTTCCTGTGGGAACACGCACCGGTCGCGGAAGACTGCACAACCTGCCATGACCCGCATGGTTCGAACCAGCCCGGAATGCTGGTGCGCAGGGCGCCGCTGCTTTGCCAGAGCTGTCATTCGCAGAGCGGGCATCCGAGCATTGCCCAGGACGCCGGAGGCCTGGCGACCGGCACGCCGTCACAGTACCTGCTGGGTCAAAGCTGCCTGAACTGTCATTCACAGGTGCATGGATCGAATCACCCGTCGGGGTCGAAACTGATGCGTTGACGGACGCGGGTTGCCCGCACGCCAGCGGTTGAGAGGTCGAGCAGATGCGCGATATCAGGTGGACCCGTACCGGATCACTGCCAATGCTGACGATCGTGGCGTCGACGCTGATCGCGCCTGTCTGTGAATCGGCCTCGCCGGATACTTCCGAATGGAAATGCGAGCGATGCCCGTTCGCCACCGGCTACCAGGCGGACGTCGCGGCCGGTGGCAGCTATGTCAGTGAGGACGCCGCAACGTTCGGCGACGCAACGGGTTACGACGAGAAAGGCGCCTATGCAAACGTCGATGGCACCGGTCACTACGCCACCGGCAACAATCGACTGGGCTGGCTGATCGAGGACCTCGGGCTCGACTCGAGGGTCGTTGAAATCGACGGCGCGCACGCCGGGACGTTTGACTACCGTCTCTCCTACCGTCAGCTGCCTCGCCACAGGTTCGACACCACCAGCACGATATTCACGCGCGCCTCGGACAATCTGCTGACCTTGCCATCGGCCTGGACTTTCGCCGGAACGACGTCGGGCCTCACGGATCTGGCCAGCAGTCTCTTTTCGCAGGACATTGAAAGCGAGCGCAGGACGCTCGAGCTTGGCGGCAGATACCTGCCGACGGCAGGGTTTCGGCTGTTTGCGAACTATCAGCGGCAGGAGCGTGACGGCACCAATATCCTCGGTGGTTCTTACTTCACGAATTCAAGTTTGCTGCCGCATCGTTTTGATTATCAGACCGACCAGCTGGACGCGGGGATCCGCTACGACGCGGAGCGCGGCTATCTCAAGCTCGCGTACTACGGCTCGTTTTTCGATGACAAGTTCGATGCCGCCAGGTGGGAAAACCCGTTCACGACGGCGCCCGGAGCGGAGCAAAGCGCCCTGGCCGAGGCGCCGGACAATGATTTCCAGCAGCTGATTCTGACCGGCAGCTATCGTGTCGCGACGTTCGACACCAACATTGCGTTCTCGGCCGCGCTGGGGCGGGGAAAACAGAACGAGAGCCTGCTGCCGTACACCACGAATCCCAATCTCGTTACGGCCCCCCTGCCCGCCTCCACTTTGGATGCGGAGATCGACACGACCAACCTCGCATTGACCGTCTTATCGAGGCCATTCCCGCAGGCCCGCGTCAAGTTCGCCATTCGCTATGACGAGCGCGACAACAAGACGTCCCAGTTGGCCTGGACCCGCGTGATCGCCGACAGTTTCGTTTCCGGCGAGTCCGAACTGAATGTTCCCTACGGATTCGAGCGGCTGCGCATGAACCTGAGCGCGGATTACGAATTGTCCGAGACCCTCAGGGTCTCCGCCGGTTACGACTTTACGGACTTCGACCGGGATTTCCAGGAGGTTGCCGAGCAGACCGAGGACACCGGTTGGGGACGCGTGCAATGGCGGCCCAATGAGTACCTGGACATCAATGCACGCGGCGGCGTGTCCAAACGGGAGATCGACGGCTACGACGAAACCATTGCCGCCGGTCTTGACCAGAATCCGCTATTGCGGAAATACAATCTTGCCTATCGCTACCGGCAGTTCGGCGAGCTGTCGGCTTCGGCGTCGCTGCCGGAATTGCCGATCACGTTTGGCGCGCAGGCGTCTTATGCAGATGACAGCTATTCGAGTTCGCCGCTGGGGCTGACCGACAGCGAGGAGTTGCGTCTGGCCGTTGACGTCAACTGGTCCGTGTCGGACAAGGCGTCCGTCTATTTGACGGGCGGGTTCGACGACATCGACACCAGGCAGGCGGGAAGCGCAACCTTCTCGACACCCGACTGGCAGGCCGGTCACTCCGACGAGTTCTACAGCTTCGGCGGCGGCTTCCACATTACCGGGGTCGGCGACAAGGTGGATCTGCAGCTCGATTACACACGCGCCGAGGGCGTGACCGCGATCGACGTCACGGGCGGCGGCGGTCCAAGCCAGTTTCCGGACCTGGAGTCGACTCTCGACTCACTGCGGGCGCGGATCCTCTACCGCTGGTCCGAGAAACTCGAGACGAGCCTGCATGTGCGATACGAGAACTTCCCGACCGAAGACTGGGCGCTCGAGGGCGTCGCCCCGGACACATTGCCGACGATTCTGACGCTGGGCGCTCAGCCTTACGACGACGAAGTCTGGATGGCCGGCATCAGTTTCCGATACCTGATCGGCGACCGGTAGCGTCGAGGCATCAATCGATCGACAGGCAGCGACAGGCAGTGTCCGAGCGCGGCGAGCTTTCCCGGATCACGCAATGTCACTTCCTGGCGGTCCACGGATATGAGCCCTTCGTGTTCGAATCTCGAGAACACGCGGCTGGCCGCGGACCTGGCGGTGGGGCAGATGACGCAGGACGATTCATTCCTGCCTTACACCATCAACCCGGTCCTCGCCGCCAGCATCACACAGCCGCTGCCGCGGGATTCACTGGATGGTCGAATCGATACCACGGTCCTTAATCTGCGCCTGACTTCGCAGGCGGGCGATCGCTTCCACTGGGGCGCGAGCTTCCGCTACGACGACCGCGACAACAAGACACCGCGCGACGAGTACGTCTACATCGGCGGCGACTCGCAGTTGCAGGACACCGGCGTTGCCAGCAGCCGGCGCCGCTACAACGAGCCATACAGCTACGAAGAGCGCCGCCTGCGCGTCGATGCGGGCTACCGCATGGGCGGCAGCGGCCGGCTGACCGCCTCCGCGGAACGCAAGGAAACGGAACGCACGTTCTCCGAGCGCGAAGAGGCGACCGAAGACACGTTCAGCGTCGGATGGAATCAGGACTTTTCCGACTGGTTCGGCG
>JANOSR010000237.1:0-4350 GCA_031415935.1 Steroidobacteraceae bacterium
GATCGAGGAGGACGCAGCCGACCACGCCGGCGAACAGGCCGAGCGCTGCGCCCAGGAAGCCATCGCGGACCACATCCAGCGTCTCGAGGTAATTGCCCGAGTGAATCTGGCGCTTCTTGAGCCCCGACTCGTCCTTTGCGATTACGTGCACGAAGAAGTCGTCGATGCCCACGTCGTGCAGGTCATTGGATACCTGAGAAGTGCTTTCAAGCTCCGGCGCGACGTAATACAGGCACTTCATGATTCCCCTCGTCGGATCGCGGGCTTACTGCGGAGAAAACGCCGACAACTGTTGACGTTTGAGTCTCGCACAACCCCCCAGGCTTTGGAAGTGTGGGGCCTGAAGCCGATTCTCACGCCGGCCAGAGCCAGCCGAAGACGCCGCCGGTCAGCAGCGCATAGATCAATCCATCGAGCGTCGCCTTGAATGTCGTGGACCACGAGCGGTGATACCAGATGGACATCTGCCATAGCGCAACGGCGTAGCCGATGAAGGCTGTCGCGCCGGCGATCCGGAATACCGCCAGGTAATCCGCGTCCGCTGCCAGCGTGCGGCCCGCGACATAGGCCGCGAAGACGCCGACGACGAGTACATAGACGAACCATTGCATGAGGCTCTTGTTCATCGTGAATGGGCCATTCGGCAACACGGTCAGGATCATCACCGGGCCACGCGTGACCTTTTCGATGAATTCCGGCGATTTCATCGCCTTCATGTCACTGGCGCGCGGCAGCATGTAGTCGCCCGGCGGGATTGCAAGGGGACGCAATGCGTCCATGACCTTGTCTTCGTTGGGAACCTTCGGGCATTCACTGCGGTGCCAAAGCGGCGCCATGTGAATGATTGAGCTCGCGATAAAGACGATCACCGCGGCGACGAGTATCGGCATCCAGAGTGCGGCAATAGTGGTCATTGGTTTCTCCTTGAGAATGCGCTGCCCGGGCGGACGCCGCCGATCATAGCCCCGCAAGCTGGGCCCGGGTATCCAGCTGATGGGCTTTGCGCCCGCCGCGCACCAGGGCACCCTGGCCCAGCGTGCTTTCGATCATGATCCGCGCCATGTCGGCGGACCGGTGCACGAGCGCTGCAGCACCGACATGTAGCAATTTTGAATTGCGCACGTACAGCTCGTTGTTCTCCATATCCTCCGCGCTCCAGCCGCGCGAATGGGCGACATAGGGGAACTGCGGGAACTGGCAGCCCAGCTCCGAGAAGAAGCCGAGCAACTGCCCGGCCACGGCCTGCACGTTGTCCTGCCCGCCGGTGATGATGAATGCCGCGACCTTGTTGCGCATCAAATGCCGGTTCGCGACTGTCGCCTGATTCTGGATGCAGTTCATGCGCTCGATCATCGGCCCAATGCACGACGCCCTCGTAGACTTTGTCCATCTGGTCTTCCGGTTCCATCTGCGTGATGGAGCATGGCCAGGTGCAGGCGCGTGCCGATTTGGAATAGAAGCCTTCGCAGGCGCGGAACGAAAGATCCCGGATGCGGAGCAGCTGCGTATCGCATGCACTGTCAGCACGGCCACGCGCGCTTGCGAGCGCATGATCGAGCAGGTCCTCGGACGTGCTGTAGCGCGGATGACCGGTCGTCATGGACGTCGTGGAAATTCCAAGGACGCGGATAGGGTCGGGATCGCGGCGCGGATCACGCGCGAGCGGATGCGGCTCGTGCGGCAGGCGGCCGCGCTTCGTCTTCTGTGTTTCGCTGACCAGCACCCTGCCGTTTTCGACCTTGACGTCATGAGACGGGACGCGATCGGCTTCGTAACCCGGTTCACCCTCGCCGGTGCGCCAATGAAACTTGTAGTAATGCCAGGGGCAGACGATGTAGTCGCCATCGAGCGTGCCATTGCCGAGCGGGCCGCCGACATGATTGCAGACGCCAGAAATCGCGCCGAACTGGCCGTCCTTGAAGGTCAGCGCGATGCGTTTCGCTCCGACGCGGAGTTCCTGCACCGGTTTTTTGGCAAGCTCGTCGTTGGCGCCGACATCGATCCAGTTTCCTTCGGTCATGAGCGATTGTCTCCCCGCAATTCCTTCCGGACGACGAGCTTGAGCCCGGACCAGATTTCCGAGACCGCGCAGACCTTGATATCCACAAAGCCGAGTGGCAGCGCGACGTCGCGGATGGTGTCTTCCGTAATGTCAGTCGGCAGCTTCGCGGATTTCTTTGGCCAGGAGACCCAAATCGGTGTCTCTACGTCGAGTTTCCTGCGATAGGACTTGAGCGCCGCGGCCAGCTCCGCCCTGCGCGTGGCGAAGTGGTGAACGATGTCCGGCTTGCTGGTCGCCCGGGTCGCGATCCTGGCGCCGCCGGGTAGCGGCGCCAGGAGTTCGCGATAACCCGCGGGTGCGTTGACGACGTAGAGCAGCGCGCCCGCCCTGAGCCCGAGCTTGACCGTGAGTGGTGTGCCCGAATAGCCGGCCACCTGCACCTCGCGCGCGGAGCCTAGGTACGTCCCTGACCGCGATACAGGAAGGCGACGACCGCGCCGAGCACGAGCGTCATAATGGTGTCGAAAACTATCTGCTTGACGGCCAGCATGCCCGGCATCGGCTGCACGACGTAATAGATCATGTAGATCGGCACGACGCACAGCAGTGCGACCGCGAGGCCAAATCGCAGGCCCTGCCCGAGCCATGGCTTGTTCTCGACACCGCGCGCATAGATCCAGGTGAAAGCGCCCGCCATCAGCACGTGCGCGATGATCATCCAGTGGAAGAACGGCATCGATTCTTCGTTTGAACGGAACAGGTTCGGCAGCGCGAGGTAGTCCTCGTGCAGCAGCATTCCGTGCACCACGAAACCTCCGGCCATATAGACGATGAACATCACGAGCCAGGCGATTAAAAACTTCTTGTTCATGACGAATCCCCTTTGGTCAAACGATGTCAGGGCTCTCTGAGGCCCGATGGCCCCGGCTTGGTTGGAATGCCGGGGTCGAAACTCCAGTAGTCGGCGCTCTCCGCAGTCCAGGAATGCACCGCGAGCTTGAGGCCGGTCGGCTCATCGAGCGAGCCTGCGGCGATGGACCAGAGCGACTCGTCGTCGCCCTCCCAGAACAGGCTCGAGCCGCAATTGGCGCAGAAGCCGCGCTGTGCCTCCGCGGATGAGCGATACCACTTCAGCGTGTCGCCGCGTTCGATGATGACGTGCTCCTTGCGGGCGCAGGTGCCGACCCAGATGCCGCCAGTAAATTTGCGGCAGGTCGTGCAATGGCAGGCAACAGCCGACGAACGCAGCGGGCCGCGAATGGAAAACCGGACCGCGCCGCAAAGGCAGCGGCCGGTCGCTCGGACATCCGCCGGTCTCCCGGTCATCGGTGTGACCCCGCATTCCCCGTTGGCAGATCTTAACCCTTATGCCGGTGCGCCGATCAGCACGGAAGTCATGGAGATTGCGCTGATGACCCGGTCGTTGAAAAAGCCCGCTGGCTCAGCATCTTCCTGCAGGGCGAGGGGATAAAGGAGCGGCAGGTAATGCTCCGGTGTGGGTACCGCGAGGCGCGCATTGGGGCCAAGCGTGTCGTAATCCATCAGCGACTGATGATCCCGGGCCAGGATTCGTTGGCGCAGTGTTGCATCGCACTCCGTGGCCCAGGGCAGCGGCTGCGGATCATGAAAGCTGAACAGGCGCAGGTTGTGGACCATGTTGCCGCTGCCGAGGATCAAGATGCCTTCTTCCCGCAGCGGCGCCAGTTCGCGGGCCAGGGCGTAATGAAATAGCCCGGGCTGGCCGGTATCCAGGCTCAGTTGCACGACCGGGATGTCCGCGGCGGGGTACATCGAAACCAGCACGCTCCAGGCGCCGTGGTCCAGGCCGCGACCCGGATCGAGCTTGACCTTCAGTGACGAAATCAGCCCGGCGACTCGATGTGCGAGACGCGGGTCGCCCGGCGCCGGGTATTGCACGTCGAATAGCGCCTTCGGAAAGCCGTAGAAATCGTGGATGGTCTCTGGCTTCTCGGTCGCCGTGACGTAGATGCCGCGCGTCTCCCAGTGTGCGGAGATGCACAGCACGGCTTTCGGCTTCGGCAACCGGCGCCCCAGCTCGAACCAGCTTCGACAGAACTCGTTGCGTTCAATCGCATTCATCGGATTGCCATGACCGACGAACAGTACCGGCATCTTCATGACGGCGTGACCGGACCGATGAGATCCCACTTGTTCCCATAGAGATCGAGGAACACGACAACAGTGCCATAGGGCTCGCGGCGCGGCTTCTCGGTAAAGCGCACGCCTTCCGATTTCATGTGCTCGTAATCTTCGTGGAAATTGTCGGTGCGCAGGAACATGAAGACGCGGCCGCCAGTCTGGTTGCCGACCGCGCCTTCCTGTTCGGG
>JANOSR010000238.1:0-8356 GCA_031415935.1 Steroidobacteraceae bacterium
TGGCAGTCGCACAGCCGGTCAGCACGGCGCCAGGAAGCGTCGAGGTCATCGAAGGCTTCTGGTACGGCTGCGCCCACTGCTTCTCGCTCGAGCCGCCACTGGTGGCCTGGGAACGCAACAAGCCCGCCTGGGTGAAGCTCAAGCGCCTGCCAGTCATCTGGAACGAGGTGACGCGCGAGGATGCGCGGCTGTATTTCACGATCGAGGGGCTCGGTCTCGTCGACAAGCTGCATTCCGAAGTGTTCCGCGAGCTGCACGTCCGCGGCCGGCCGCTGACCATCGTGCGTAACAATCGCGTGGATCTCGCGGCGACCGAGAAGGCGGCGCGTGAATTCCTGATGTCCCGCGGCGTTTCGGCTGAGGATTTCGCGCGCCACTACCGCACGTTTTCCGCCGAAAACAAGCTGCGCCAGGCCGAAAACCTGGCGCGCCGCTACCAGCTCGACCACACGCCGATGGTCGTCGTGCAGGGCAAGTACGTGACCGACGTCGAAATGGCAGGAGGACCGGACAAGCTGTTCGAATTGATCAACGACTTGGCGTCCCGCGAGCACGGCGCATCCTGAGCGGCCACCGGCGTGCTGAACTGCTTCGTTCCCGGCACCCAGGGGCTTGACCGCCTCGATCCGCCGCCGGCGGAGATCCCCGAGGAATGCGTCTGGGTGGATCTGCTCGAACCGACGCTGACCGAGGAACGCGCGGTCGAGCGGCTGCTCGCGATCGACGTGCCCTCGCGCGAGGAAATGCGCGAGATCGAGACCTCGAACCGGCTCTATGAAGAGGACGGCACGCTGTACATGACGGCGACGGTGGTCACGAAGATCGACACCGACCGTCCCGAGTCCGCCGCCGTCACGTTCATCCTGTCGCACAACCGCCTGATCACGAACCGCTACGTCGATCCGCTGCCATTCCGCCGCTTCATCGCCTATGCGGAGCGCCATCCCGCGGCCGCGACAACCGCCCCCGGCATCCTGGCGGGACTGCTCGAGTCGATCATCGAGCGCACAGCGGATGTGCTCGAACGCGTGGGTGTCGGGCTCGATGACCTGTCTGCCAACGTGTTTGCGCCGGCGGTGAAGGGCGCGACCCGTGCGCACGACCTGCGTGGCGTCATGGAGCGCATCGGCCGCGACGGCGACCTGACCTCGAAGGCGCGTGAAAGCCTTGTGACGCTTGCGCGCCAGCTCACATTCATCCAGCAATCGACCGCGGTGCAGATGCCGAACGACTTGCGCGCGCGCTACCGCAGCATGTCGCGTGACGTGCTCGCGCTCGCTGACCACGCGTCGTTCGTCGCGAACAAGTCGAGTTTCATGCTGCAGGCGACGCTCGGCCTGATCAATATCGAGCAGAACAACATCATCAAGATCTTCTCCGTCGCGGCCGCGGTGTTCCTGCCGCCGACCCTGATCGCGAGCATCTACGGCATGAACTTCCGTTTGATGCCCGAGCTCGACTGGCCCTTCGGCTATCCGCTCGCGCTCGGGATCATCCTGGTCTCGGCGGCATTGCCCTACGTCTATTTCCGCCGTCGCGGCTGGCTGTAGGCCGCCCAAAGGGCGATTCTCCTGACACTTGGTAGCTATACAGAATGTTTTGTATAGTTATGCGATGGGACGCCCACCGCTTGCCAAGGAAAAAATCCTCGCCGCCGCCCGCCGGATCGTCGAGCAGGACGGCGCGGGCTGCCTGACCTTCGACGAGCTGGCCAGGGTCAGCGGTGTCACGCGCGGCGGCATCACCTACCACTTCCCGACCAAGGAAGACCTGCTGCGCGGGCTGCTCGAGTCCGACTTCGCGCAGTGGGAGGAGTCCGAAACCGCGCTGACACCGACCGACTGCGATCCCGAGACCGCGCGCCTGCTCGGCTTCATCCGCAGCTACACCTCGCAAGACGAGTCGCACCGCCGATTCCTCTGCGGGATGCTCTCCGCCGCGACGCTCGACCCTTCCCTGATGGATCCCTGCCGGCAGGAACTGCAGGAGCGGCTCGGCCACAAGGAATGGACCGACCGTGATCTGCGACTGCACCTGCTGCACCTCGCCGCCGAGGGCCTGATGTGGCAGGAGCTGTTCCAGATGTTCTCGATGCCGGCGCCTGCCAGGGCGCGGCTCATTACCCTGATGGAGCGACTCGCCCGTGAATGGGGCGAAGAGCAAACCCGAAGACTCGCCAAGGAAGCCTGAAGCATGATTCCCTCCCCGAACGCGGCGGCCATCCGCCCATACGGCCTTCCTGTCGCCGCGATGACGCCGTGCCTGTGGCTGGCCTCCCTGTGGTTGGCCGCCTGCGGCCAGGACAGCCAGCAGCAGTTTCCGCCGCCGGATGTCAGCGTCGCGACAATCGTGCAGCGCTCCGTGACCGAATGGGACGACTACAGCGGCCACGTGGAGGCCATCGAAGCGGCCGAGATCCGTCCGCGCGTGACCGGTCACCTGAACAAGGTGCATTACCGCGAAGGCGGCCTGGTCGAGAAAGGCCAACTGCTGTTCACGATCGATGCCCGCGAGTACGGCGCGGCTGCGGAAGCCGCGCGCGCCGATGTCGCAAGCGCTGAAGCGCGCCTCACGCTCGCGCGGCAGGAACTGACGCGTGCCGAATCGCTGATCAGTGCGCGCGCCGTGTCGCAGGGCGAACTCGAATCGCGCCGCATGGAGTTCCAGCAGGCCGACGCTGACAAGCTCTCCGCGCAGGCGCGCCTTGCCCAGTCGGAGCTGAACCTCGGCTTTACGCGTGTGCGGGCGCCATTCGCCGGCCGTGCGGGCGCCGCGCTCGTGAAGCCCGGCAACCTTGTCACCCCGAATGAGTCCTTGCTGACCACGCTCGTGTCGGTGGACCCCGTCTATGTGAGTTTCACGCGTGACGAGCACGCCTACCTGCGCTACCAGGACCTCGCGCGCAAAGGAAATCGCCAGAGTTCGCGCGATACGCGAAACCCGGTGCTGGTCGGGCTCGCGAACGAGGATGGCTACCCGCACAAGGGCGAGATGGACTTCGTGGACAACGCACTCGATCCGGAAACCGGCACGATCCGCGCACGTGCCGTGCTGCCGAATCCGGACGGCGTGTTCACACCCGGACTATTTGCGCGCGTGCGACTCCTGGGCGGTTCGCGTGACAACGCGCTTCTGATCCACGACCAGGCGGTGATGACCGACCAGGATCGCCGCTTCGTCTACATCATCGGCGAAGGCAACACGGCGCAGCGCAAGGACGTGCGCCTCGGCGCGCTGGTCGAGGGCCTGCGCATCGTCGAGTCCGGCCTGCAGGCCGGTGACAAAGTGATCGTCAATGGCGCGCGCAAGATCTTCTTCCCGGGACAACCTGTAAACCCGCGCGACGTCCCGATGGACCAGCCGGGCCTGCCGCCACCCGCGCCCGCCGCCGCGCCGGCGCCGCCCGCAGGCTGAACCGCCATGGCGCATACCGACTTTTCACGGATATTCGTCGACCGGCCGATTCTGGCGTCGGTGATGTCCGCGCTGATCCTGGTTGCGGGCCTCATGGCGATGCCCAACCTGCCGATCAGCGAGTACCCGGACGTCGTACCTCCTTCCGTGCAGGTCACGGCCATATACCCGGGTGCGAACCCGAGCACCATCGCCGACACCGTCGCCGGGCCTCTGGAAGAGGCGATCAACGGCGTCGAGAACATGATCTACATGAAGTCGGCGTCGAGTTCGGACGGCTCGATGGCACTCACCGTGACATTCAAGAGCGGCGTCGACATCGATCTTGCGACCGTGCAGGTACAGAACCGCGTCGCGCAAGCGATTCCAAGACTCCCGGAGGCCGTGCGAGCGCTCGGCGTGACGACCGTCAAGTCATCGCCGAACCTCACGATGGTCGTGCACCTCGACTCGCCCACGGGCAAGTACGACGCACTGTATCTCTCGAATTTCGCAAACCTGCACGTGCGCGATGAGCTCGCGCGCCTCCCGGGCGTGGGCCAGGCACTGGCATTCGGCGCCGGCGATTACGCGATGCGGATCTGGATCGATCCTGACCAGGCGGCCGCACGCGACCTGACCGCCAGTGACATTGTGCGTGCGATACGCGAACAGAACATCCAGGTCTCGGCCGGCAGCATCGGCGGCCCGCCGACACCGGAAAACGCGGTCATGCAACTCGCAGTGAACGCTCAGGGCCGGCTCACGACACCCGAGGAATTCGGCGAGATCGTGCTGAAGGCGAATGGTGGCGCCGGGTTGACGCGCTTGCGCGATGTCGCGCGCATCGAGCTCGGCGCCGACAACTACGCGATCCGCTCTTTGCTCAACAATCGCGACGCGGCGGCGCTTGCGATCTTCGAGGCGCCCGGCGCCAACACCGTGGCGCTGTCGCAGGCGATCCGCGACAGGATGGCCGAGATCGCACCCAGCTTCCCGGAAGGCGTCGAGTGGAAGGTCATGTACGACCCGACGCAATTCGTGAAGGAGTCGATCCGCGCGGTCATCACGACGCTGCTCGAGGCCATCGCGCTCGTGGTGATCGTGGTCGTACTGTTCCTGCAGACCTGGCGGGCCTCGCTGATCCCGTTGGTTGCGGTGCCGGTTTCCATCATCGGCACATTCGCCGTACTTTGGATACTCGGCTTCTCGATCAATGTGCTGACGCTCTTCGGCCTGGTGCTCGCGATCGGTATCGTCGTGGACGATGCGATCGTGGTTGTAGAAAACGTCGAGCGTCACATCGAGGGCGGCATGAAGCCGCGCGATGCTGCGCACCAGGCGATGAGCGAGGTCTCCGGCCCGATCATCGCGATTTCGCTGGTGCTGTCCGCCGTGTTCGTACCGCTCGCTTTCCTGGGCGGCGTGACTGGGGAGTTCTACCGGCAGTTCGCGGTCACGATCGCGGCCTCCGTGCTGATCTCCGCCTTCAACTCCCTGACGCTATCGCCGGCGCTCGCCGCCCTGCTGCTGCAGCCCCGCGGCGCGAAGAAGGACGCCCTCGGCCGTGGCATCGAGCGCCTGTTCGGGCGCCCGTTCGGCGCTTTCAACCGTCTTTTCAAGCGCAACGCCAGCCGCTACTCCAGCGGCATCGGGGGAACGATCGGTCGCGCGCCACGGCTGCTCGTGGTCTACGCCGTGCTGGTCATCGTGACGCTGATCGGCTTCCGTGCCGTGCCCGGCGGATTCATACCGACCCAGGACAAGCAATACCTGTTTGCGGCGCTACAGTTGCCGGAAGCCGCGACCATCGACCGCACGGACGCAGCGATGCGCAAGATGGGTGAGATCGCGATGGCCATACCCGGTGTCGAGAATGTCGTGCAATTCCCGGGCCTGAACGCCGTGCACTTCGTCGCGACACCGAATGTCGGTGTGATGTTCGTCGGCATCAGCCCGCGCGCGACACGCGAGCTCGAGGCGGCCGAGATCGCCGCGCGACTCAACATGCAGTACAGCCAGATCCAGGAGGGACTTGCCTTCGCGCTGCTGCCGCCGCCCGTCCTGGGCCTCGGCAATGCGACCGGCATCGAGTTTTACGTGCAGGACCGTGCCGGGATCGGCTATGGGGAACTCTACAACCAGACCCAGGCGCTGGTCGCCGCCCTCGGCAGCACGCCGGGCTTCGACCCGCTCGGCACCTTCACGGCTTTCCAGTCGAATGTGCCACAGCTCGACGCGAGCGTGGACCGCACCAAGGCCAAGGAGCAGGGCCTGTCGCTGACCGACATCTTCGACACATTGCAGGTCTACCTGGGCTCCGCCTATGTCAACGACTTCAACCTGTTCGGGCGCACATTCAGCGTCTACGCGCAGGCCGATGCGGAGTTCCGCTCGGAAGTCAGCGACATCGCAAGACTCCGCGTGCGCAACGACCGCGGCGAGATGGTTCCGCTCGGCAGCGTCGTGGACGTCAAGTCGAGCTTCGGGCCGGACCCGGTAATCCGCTACAACGCCTACCCCGCCGCGGACGTGGCCGCTGGCATCAATCCGGCGATGCTTTCATCCAGCGAGGCGCTCGAGCAGGTGGAGGCAATCGCGAATCGCGTGCTGCCGCGCGGCATGGGATTCGAGTGGACCAACCTGACCTACCAGCAGGTGATCCAGGGCAATTCGGCGCTCCTCGTGTTCCCGCTCTGCGTGCTGCTCGTCTACCTGGTGCTGGCGGCACTCTACGAGAGCTGGTCGCTGCCGCTCGCGATCATCCTGATCGTGCCGATGTGCCTGCTGTCCGCGATCGGCGGCATCTGGCTCGTGAACTTCGTGCACGGACTCTGGCTCGCCGTCTCGCCACCGCCATTCGCGCCCGCGTTCCTCGACAACAACATCTTCACCAAGATCGGGCTCGCGGTGCTGATCGGACTCGCCTGCAAGAACGCGATCCTGATCGTCGAGTTCGCGCGCGATCTGGAAAACCGGGGCCGCAGCATCGTGGATGCCGCAATCGAGGCCTGCCGGCTGCGGCTGCGTCCGATCCTGATGACGAGCTTTGCGTTCATCGCGGGCGTCACGCCACTGATCTTCGCCTCCGGTGCCGGTGCCGAAGTCCAGCAGGTCATGGGTGTCACGGTCGTCGCGGGCATGCTCGGCGTGACATTCTTCGGGTTGTTCCTGACGCCGGTGTTCTACGTGGTGCTCCGCAAGCTTGTGACAGGGCAGCAGGAACGCCGGGCCGCGCGGCTCCCCGCCGAGGGGACCCACCATGACTAGGGCGGTTCTCGCAGCAGTCATCGTCACGCTGCTCGCCGGCTGCACGGTCGGGCCTCGCCATCGGCCGCCAGAGGTTCCCCTGCCCGCAAACTTCGACCAGGCGAGCGCGGAAGCCGCCCAGCATTCAGCCGGCTCGAAGTTGTGGGCTGGATTCGGCAGCCTCGAGCTCGACGCTCTGCTCGCGCGCGCGCTCGAGGCCAATACCACCATCGCGCAGGCCGCCGCACGGTTTGCCGAGACACGCGCCTTGAGCGGCTTGTCGCCTTACAGCTGGTTTCCGACGGTGACCGCCGTGGGTGATCAGAAGATGAGTCAGTTCAGCGGCCAGGATCCGTTCTCGCAACCTGGCGCAGGCCGATTCGAAACCTGGCGCGCGGGCTTCGACGCGACCTGGGAGATCGACCTGTTCGGCAGCCTGCGCAGCCAGAACAAGGCGATCCGCGGCCGTGTCGAGGCAGACGCGGCCTCGCTCGCGGATGCGCGCCTTTCCATCGTCGCCGAGACCGCGCAGGCCTGGTTCTCGCTGATAGGCGCGCGCGAGCGGCTCGCGCTGCAGCGCCGCCAGCTCGCGAATCTTGAGGAAGGCGTTGCGATCCTGCGGGCACGAGTGGACGCCGGCAACTCGACTGCGCTCGATCTCGCGAGATCGGAGGCACAGGCCCGGAGTCTCGCCGCGTTTGTGCCCCAGGCTGAAGCCGATGTCGTGCGCCAGGAACAGCGTCTCGCCGTACTGACTGCCTGGCCGGTCGCGACCCTGCGTTCGCGGCTCGCATCGACGACGACAATTCCCGAACTACCCGAACTGGTTGCAACCGGCACGCCGGAGCAATGGCTCAAGCGCCGCCCGGATATCCGCTCCGCAGAGCGCCAGCTCGCCGCCGCAACCGCCGATGTCGGCGTGGAAGTCGCCGAGTATTTCCCGAAGCTGGAGCTACTGGGCGGCTTTGGCTGGACTGCGCAGTCGCGCGACGCGATTGGCGATCGCGCGGCGGAACGCTGGCAGTACGGTCCGTCGCTCACCTGGAGCTTCCTGAACATCGGCCGCGTGCGCCAGAACGTCAAGGCCGCCGAAGCGCGCGCGGACGGCGCCGTCGCGCGCTACCAGGAAACGGTGTTACGAGCGCTCGAAGAGACCGAGAACGCGCTCGCGGGCTTTCGCGCCACGAATCAGGCCGAGGATGAGCTGCGCGCAGCCGCAGCGGCTGCCGGCGAAGCTGCCAGGCTCTCGCGGATGCGTTACGACTTCGGCGCGAGCGATTACCTCACCCTGCTTGACGCCGAACGCACGATGCTGGATCTTGAGGATCAGCATGTGCAGGCAGCAAGCAGGCGCGCCACCGCCCTCGCCGCCCTCTACAAGGCCCTCGCCGGCGACTTGTAGGTGCAGAACGCGCGAATCGCGCACCACACGGCGAGCGCGGCCAGCAGGTGCTTGATGCTGTGGCCGCTTAGAAAGCCGCTCACGCCGTAGATCGCGGCGTCGAAATACTCGGCCACTTTCGCGAGCACATAAGCGGAAAGGGTCGCCCACAGCCAGGCATCGCGTAGGCTCCGCCCGCTGAACAGCAAAAGCATCAGCGGGATCAACAGCATCGGCAGGAATTGCACGACCGCATAGGGCCGCAAGTCGCCGCAACCCGCGAGTTCCGACCAGTACCACCAGGCGATCGTCGCGACACCCGCGATGACGAGT
>JANOSR010000239.1:0-4827 GCA_031415935.1 Steroidobacteraceae bacterium
CAAGCGGATGGGCTGGCGTGGTTGCGTGACTTGTGCCGCCGCAATGGCTTTCCACCGGTCATCTACCTGATGTCGACGCCGACTGCGGAATCCGAAGAGGCCGCCATTGCGGTAGGCGCGCATGCCTGCCTGTCAAAGACCAGGATCGACCATGTCCGGCTGATCGCGGCGCTGCGCGCGGCGCAGTCGCGGCGGGGCCAGGTCCTGCCACCGTCACCGCGCGTGGATGACTCGCCGCGTGCGACGCGCTTCGGCGATGCGACGATCCGCGGTTACCGGCTCGTCAATCAGATTGCCGAGAACCCGGTGTCTTCCGTGTACCTGGCGCAAAGCGAGCGGACCGGCGAACAGGTTGTGCTGAAGGTATTGCGGCAGCCGCCGGACAATGGTTCAGGCGCGAAGACTTTTGATCGCTTCCTGCGCGAGTACCAGATCGCTGCGGACATCAAGCATCCAAATGTTGCCAGGGTCCATGACTTCGGCGTCAGTGACGACCACGCCTTCATCGCGATGGAGTACTTCCCGCTGGGCGACCTGCGGACCCGCATCAAGGGCATCATCCAGCCGTTGCAGGCCGTGATATTCCTGCGGCAGATGGCCGAAGCACTCGTGGTCCTGCACGGGGCGGGGGTGTTGCACCGCGACCTCAAGCCCGGCAATGTCATGCTGCGCGACGAGTCTTCCGTCGCCCTGATCGATTACGGGCTGTCGAAGCAGCTCGAACTCGATGCGGCGATCACCGGCAGCGGGGAGATTTTCGGGACGCCTTACTACATGAGCCCGGAACAGGGTCATGGCCGCGACACGGACGAACGCAGCGACATCTACAGCCTGGGCATCATTTTCTACGAGATGCTGATGCGCCGTAAGCCGTATGTCGCCGGCACGCCGATGCAGGTGATCTACAAGCACGCGCATTCGCCGTTGCCCGAGCTGCCAGCCGAGCTCAAGCACCTGGAAGGCATTCTCTACAATTGCATCGCCAAGGAACCGGGGCGCCGTTACGCGACCGCGGAACAGCTCGTGGACGTGGCAAGGGAGTATGAGCGGGACGAGCTCGAGCGCGATTCGGTCGGACGCTAGGAACTGCCCGCGGGGCAGCATCCCTTCACACCGGGCATGGCTGTAACCGAAACCCCGCGGAATCCCAGTGCAGCACGCTGGCGGTCGCATGCCAGGCGCCGAGCACGATGCGCGTGTATTCGTCGCCGTCGACGTCGAATCGGTGGGTCGCGGGCCGGTGGGTATGGCCGTGAATCATCGTGCGCACGCCGGCAGCGCGCATCAACGACTCGACGGCGGCCTGATTTACATCGGTGATGTATTCGCCCGCGACGGCCAGGTGCTCGCGGCTGCCAGCCCGGGCCTCGGTCGCCAGCCGGCGGCGGCTTGCGAGCGGCAATTCCGCGAAGCCGCGCCGAACATCCGGATCGCGCACCAGCGCGCGCAGCCGCTGGTAGGCGCCGTCGTCCACGCACAGTCCGTCGCCATGACTCAGCAGCACGCGATCTGTACTGAGCGTCGCGATCACGGGATCGTCGAGAAGCGTCGCCCCGGTTTCCGCGCAAAATCGCTCACCGAGCAGGAAATCGCGATTGCCGTGCATCAGGTAGAGCAGGGTGCCGCGGGCGGTGACGGCGGCAAGCGCCGCAACCACGTCGCGATGGGCAGGCTCAGGGTCGTCGTCGCCGAGCCAGGCCTCGAAAACGTCACCGAGCAGATAGAGGGACGCTGCGCCCTGAACCGGCCCCGCGAGAAATCGGAGAAAGCGCTCCGCGATTTCCGGTGTGGCCGGGTCGAGATGCAAATCCGAAGCAAACCAGGTGCTCACTCGGGCTTGTCGGATTCGACGACCCAAGCGCGCTGGATGACCGGTCGCTCGACGGGGACATCCGCACCAAATTTATCCACGGTTTCGGTCACCAGATGAGCGATGCGATCGACGACATCCATCCCCTCGACGACCTTGCCAAAGACCGCATAGCCCCAGCGGCTGGGCAGGGGATCGAGCGCAGTGTTGTCCATCAGATTGATGTAGAACTGCGACGAGCCCGAATGCGGACTCTCTTCGCGCGCGAGGCCGACCGTGCCGCGGCGATTCGACAGACCGTTGCCGCTTTCGTTGGCTATCGACGCACGCGCCTTGCGCGCCGCAAGGGCCGGATCGTATCCGCCACCCTGCACGACGAAGTTCGGGATGACCCTGTGGAATACCGTGCCGTCGTAGTAGCCGTCGCGCACGTAGCGCAGGAAGTTCTCGGCGGACAGCGGTGCGCGCACCGTGTCCAGTTCCAGAACGAAGGCGCCCTGCGTGGTCTCGACCCGCACCCGCGGCGCGAGCGAGCTCGAGGTCTGGGCGCCCGCCATGGCGGGTATCAGGGCGATCAGCAGGATGGCGGCGCGGTGCGGCATTGAATGATTCCTCACCGGGATATTAGCGTACCCCGGTGCGTGAGACGCCGGGTCCGATCCCGTAGACTGTGCCGCCGATGGACCCGAAGACCGTCACGCGATTCGCACCCAGCCCGACTGGCGCATTGCATCTGGGCAATGCCCGCACTGCGCTCTTTAGCTTCCTGCTGGGCCGTGCTTCCGGCGGGCGTTTCATCCTGCGCGTCGAGGACAGCGATCGCGGGCGCGGCGGACCTGAGTTCGTTGCCTCGCAGCTCGCCGATCTGACCTGGCTGGGGCTGTCGTGGGACGCCGGGCCGGATCGCGATGACGGCCGCGGTCCTTACCGGCAGTCCGAACGCGGTCCCATCTACGACGGGCTTTACAAAAAGCTCGAGCGCGAAGGTCACGCCTACCCCTGCTATTGCACACCGCCCGAGCTCGATGTCGCCCGTCGCGTCCAGCTCGCCGCGGGCCAGCCGCCGAGGTATCCCGGCACTTGCCGTGGACTCGATGCCAGCGCGCGCGCCGCGCGGGTCGCCGAGGGCCGGCTACCCGCATTGCGATTCCGGGTGCCCGACTCGCGGGTCATCGAGTTCGAAGACCTGGTGCGCGGACCCCAGTCCGTCGCCGCCGCGACGCTCGGAGATTTCGTGCTGCGACGCGCTGACGGCGGCCCGATATTCTTCTTCTGCAATGCCGTTGACGATTCCCTGATGGGCGTGACGCAGGTGCTGCGTGGCGACGATCACCTGAGCAACACGCCGCGCCAGTTGCTGCTGCTGCAGGCGCTCGGACTGCCAGCGCCGCGTTATGGCCACCTGCCATTGCTGGTGGATGCCAGCGGCGCGCCATTGTCCAAGCGCCGCGGCAGCACCACGGTCGGCGAATTGCGCGAGCGTGGCTATCTCGCGGCGGCCGTCGGCAACTACCTGCTGCGACTGGGACACACGGGGGCGCCGGATCAGTGGGTGGAACCCGCTGACTTCGCGCGTAGCTTCAGCCTCGATCGGTTGGGGCGGGCGCCGGCGCATTTCGACACCGCCCAGCTCGATCACTGGCAGCGCGAGGCCGTCAGGCGACTGACCCCCGAACAGGCGGTCCACTGGTTGGACGCAGAACTGCCTGCCGACTGGTCGGCCCAGGAGCGCCGGGAGCTTGCGGGCCTGCTGCGGGGCAATCTGGTGTTTCCGGCCGATGCCGCGGACTGGTTCTCGGTGCTGCGCGGTGAGCTGGTGCCGCTCACCGCGGAGGACCGCACGGTTCTGGCAGAGGCAGGTCCGGCCTTCTTCGAGGCCGCGCTCGCGGCCTACCGTGAGGCCGGCGCTGATTTCGGGGCGCTGGGACGGGAGTTGAAGCAGCGTACCGGGCGCAAGGGTGCCGCGCTCTTCATGCCGCTGCGCATCGCCCTGACCGGCCGGCGCGACGGGCCTGAACTCGCGGCATTGTTGCCCGCGATTCCAGCGGCCCTCGTGCGGGCGCGCCTTGCCGGCGCGGCAGGGGTCCACTGAGGCGGCATCCGATGCTCTCGATTCACAACTCGCTGACCGGGCGCAAGGAGCCATTCCGTGAACTCGTCGCCGGACGGGTCGGCATGTACGTCTGCGGGATGACCGTTTACGACCACATTCACGTCGGGCACGCGCGCTCGCAGATCGCATTCGACGTCGTGCGCCGCTGGCTGCAGGCGAGCGGCTACCAGGTCAACTACGTACGAAACATCACCGACATCGATGACAAGATCATCAATCGCGCGCGTGAGCTGGGCGAGACAGTCGAGGCCCTGACGGCGCGCCACATCGAATCGATGAACCAGGATTTCGCCGCGCTCGGAATCCTGCCGGCCGATCACGAGCCGCGCGCGACCCGGTTCATCCCCGAGATCATCGCGATGATCTCGACGCTGATCGCGAAGGGCTACGCCTATGTCGGCACGAGCGGCGACGTGTTTTATTCCGTGTCGAGCTTCAAGGGCTATGGGCGGCTGTCGGGCAGGAAGCTCGCGGATCTGCGCGCCGGCGCGCGTGTCGAGGTGGATGAGCACAAGCGCGATCCGGTGGATTTCGTGCTGTGGAAGCGCGCCAAGCCCGGTGAGCCGTCCTGGGAATCGCCCTGGGGCGCCGGCCGCCCCGGCTGGCACATCGAATGCTCGGCGATGGCGACTGCGATGCTGGGCGGGCATTTCGACATCCATGGCGGAGGCATGGACCTGAAATTCCCGCATCACGAGAATGAACTGGCGCAGTCCTGCGCGGCCTGCGATACGCCATTCGTCAATGTGTGGATGCACAATGGCTTTGTGCGCGTCAATGACGAAAAGATGTCCAAGTCGCTGGGCAATTTCTTCACGGTGCGCGAGGTGCTGCCGCGGCTCAGACCGGAGGTGCTGCGCGCATTCGTGCTGACGAGTCATTACCGCGGCCCGATCAATTACGG
>JANOSR010000240.1:0-2187 GCA_031415935.1 Steroidobacteraceae bacterium
TGCAGCGCGAGGGTGAGGTGCTGCATGTCGTCGTCGAACGACTGGAAGATCGCTCGGCGCTACTGGGCTCGCTCGCCGCGCCGGCACGCAACTTCCGCTGAAGAACAGGAAATCTGCGGCAGCGACCTGATGCCGGCTAGCGGCGGCGCGACACGGAGCGGCGCGGCTTCTTTGCGACAGATTCGTCGCCGGCGCCGGATTCGTCCACCGGGTAGTCCTCGAAATCCGACAGGAGCCCCTTGGTGCGCCGCTCCTCAAGCTTGCGCTCGAGTTTGCGCCAGGCGGGCTCGCCCGCGACACGCGCGCCCCGGCGCTTGCGCGTGTCGAAATCCCGCATCAACTTGTCGACGTCGAGGGCCTCCTCAGCGTCTTCGAGTTCGTCGGGCTCTTCGTCTTCGAACTCTTCTTTCGGCTTCTCGCTCATGCACCCTGTCCAAGGCTGCCGCGGCCGCAAGGGGTCTCAGCTGACCAGCTGATTCAACTGGAATATCGGCAGCAAAAGTGCGATGACGATCATGAAAACGAAGATGCCCATCACGAGAATCATGACGGGCCCCAGGATTCCGACGGCCGTATTGACGACACCGTCCAGCTCGCGTTCCTGGTTGTCGGCCGCGCGCTCCAGCATCGCCTCGAGCTGGCCGCTGGTCTCGCCACTTGCGATCAGGTGCACGAGCATCGGCGGGAACAGCTTGCTGGCCGCCAATGAGCGGGCGATCGGCGCGCCCTCGCGGACCCGGACCGCGGCATCCTGGACCGCCTGGCGCATCGGCGCGTTCGTGACGACCTCGCCTGCGATCCGGAGTGCCTCGAGCACCGGCACGGCGCTGGCCGTCAATATGGAAAAAGTGCGGGCGAAACGCGCCGCGTTGTTGCCCCTCGTGATGCGCCCGACAATCGGCACGCGCAATTTCAGCAAGTCGAAACTGCGCCGCGAAGCGGGCTCACGCAGCCAGCGGCGAAACGCCCAGACCGCCGCGGCAACCAGCGCGATCAACAGCCACCACCAGGCGCGCAGGAAATCCGAGGCACCGATCAGGAGGCGCGTGAGGATCGGCAGCTCGCGGTCCCCGGCCTCGAAGACACGCACGACCTCCGGCACCACGTATCCGAGCAGCACGCCGACGATCCCGAGGCAGATCACCGTCAGCAGCACGGGGTAGATCATCGCGTTCCTGATCTTCTGCTGCAGGATCTGGCGGTTCTCGGTGTAGTCGGCCATTCGCTCCAGCACGGCATCCAGGTGCCCGGATTGCTCGCCGGCCGATACCGTTGCGCGGTAAATCTCCGGGAACACCTTCGGGAAGGCACCCAGACCCTCGGCCAGCGTCCGCCCTTCAAGCACCCGCGCGCGCACGCCGGCGACGACACTCTGCACGCGCGCCTTCTCGCTCTGCTGGGAAACGGCGAGCAGGGCCTCCTCGAGCGGAATGCCTGAACGCACCAGGGTCGAGAGCTGCCGCGTCAGCAAGGCGAGGTCGGTCGTGCTGACCCGGGTCCCGAAGGAGAAGCGGAGCATCCGCGTGGGTTCCGCAGCGGTGACTTCGCTGACCGCGACCGGCAACAGCGCCTGATCTCGCAGCAGCTGGCGGACCTGGCGCGCGCTGTCGCCGTCGAGCACGCCGCGGTGCTCGCGGCCGGTCGTGTCGAGTGCCGTGTATTCGTAAGCGGCCATCACTCCTCGCGGGTGACGCGCAAAAGTTCCTCGAGCGAGGTGACACCGGACAATACCTTGACGCGGCCGTCATCGCGGATGCCAGGCGTCAGCTGACGGGCATGACGCTCCAGTTCGTGCTCGCCTGCGCCGTCGTGGATCATCGCGCGCATGCGCTCGTCGACGATCGCGAGTTCGTAAATGCCGGTGCGGCCGCGGTAGCCGTTGCCCGCATCGGCGCCCGGGCGATAGAGTTTCGCCTTGGCGGCTTCGCCCGCCGGAATGTTCAGCAGCCGGGCCTCGTACTCGCCAGTCGGATAGCCGATTCGAGTGTCGGTATTCAGCACGCGGACCAGTCGCTGCGCGAGGACTCCCAGCAGTGTTGAAGACAACAGGAAGGGCTCGACACCCATGTCACGGAGCCGCGTAATCGCGCCGACAGCGGTGTTGGTGTGCAGTGTCGACAGAACCAGGTGACCGGTCAGCGAGGCCTGCACGGCGATCTGCGCCGTCTCGGTGTCGCGGATCTCGCC
>JANOSR010000241.1:0-10660 GCA_031415935.1 Steroidobacteraceae bacterium
GTCTCGCTTGCGACGCGAGTCTCGTCGTCTTGGTCGAGAACGAGCAGGGCGAGCCACTGAATGTCGGCCGCAAGACCCGGACAATCCCACCGGCCTTGCGCCGCGCGCTCCGTTCCCGCGATCGGGGCTGCCGGTTCCCCGGTTGTACTCACACCCGCTTCGTGGACGGCCATCACGTACAACACTGGGCGCAGGGCGGGGAGACCAGTCTTTCCAATCTCGTCTTGCTGTGCCGCTTCCATCACCGGCTGCTGCACGAGGGGCGGGTCGTGGTGCAAGTGCTCGACGACGGCGCGTTCCGCTTTGTCCGGCCGGATGGTCGATCCTTCGACAGTCCGGCTCCGGGCGCTCCACGTCAGGTCGACTGGATGCAACTCGTCGCCACGCACCAGGCGCGACAGATCAACGTCACCCCGCGAACGGCTGTCACTCATTGGCAGGGCGAGCGCCTGGATTACGGGCTCGCGGTCGAAGGATTGCTGCAACGAGCGAGTCGTGCAGAAAACGTTTCCGCGGAAACGTCGCGGTACCTGTGACGCGGAGGCTGGCGATGCCCGAGCCCGGCCAAGGGCCGCTGTCCGGACTGCGCGTGCTCGAATTCGCGGGTCTCGGCGCCGCGCCATTCTGCGGGATGATGCTGGCCGACATGGGCGCCGACATCGTGCGCATCGACCGGCCTGGCAAGGATCTGAAGTCCTTGCTGATACCGGAGGCGCACGCCGACCTGATGTCGCGCGGCCGGCGATCGATCGTCATGGATCTCAAGTCGGCCGATTGTGTCGCGCTTGCCCTGAAGCTTGTGGCGAAAGCCGATGCACTGATCGAGGGTCTGCGACCCGGCGTCATGGAGCGAATCGGTCTCGGGCCGGATATCTGTCTTTCCCGGAATCCGCGCCTGATCTACGGCCGCGTGACCGGCTGGGGACGCACGGGGCCGCTCGCACACACGGCGGGCCACGACATCAATTACGTCGCGCTGTCCGGCGTGCTGCACATGATCGGCGAGCGCGGCGGTCCGCCGATCACGCCGTTGAACCTCGCGGGCGACTTCGCGGGTGGCGGGTTGATGCTCGCTTTCGGAATCCTCGCGGCGCTGTACGAACGTGAACGCTCGGGTCAGGGTCAAGTCGTGGATGCGGCCATGGTGGACGGCGCCGCGCTGCTCGCGACTTTCGCGCACGGCTTGATGGCTGTCGGCTGCTGGCAGGATGAGCGCGGCACGAACCTGCTCGATGGCGGTGCGCATTTCTACGGCTGCTACGAATGCAGCGACGGAAAGTACATCGCCATCGGCCCGCTGGAACCCGAGTTCTACGCGCAGTTCCTGGAGCGCGCCGGACTTCGGTCCGAGGACTGGCCGCAGTACGAACCAGCTCGCTGGCCGGAATTGCGCGAGAGGCTTGCCAAGGTCATGCGAACGCGCAGCCAGGCTGATTGGTGCGGGATTTTCGAGGGCAGCGACGCATGCGTGACACCGGTGCTCGGCCTGATCGAGGCGACGCGGCATCCACACAACATCGCGCGAGGATCATTTGTAGGTCAGGACGGCATTGTGCAGCCGGCTCCGACGCCAACATTCAGCCGGAGTGCAACGAGGCTGCGTTCGCCCCCACCACGCAACAGTGATGATCGGGAAGCGATACTGTGCGAGTGGGGCATTGACGCGAGTTGACCAGCCGCGATCAAGGAGTACCGACCCGCCTCAGTCCAAGGCCCCGTCATCGATCGCCAGCACGGTTCGAAGCAGCACGTTGGCGCCGTTCGCCATGTCTTCTGGCGTCGTGTACTCCTTCGGCGAGTGGCTGATGCCGCCAACGCTGGGCACGAATATCATGCCGGTCGGCGCGATGTGCGTCATGTCCTGCGCATCGTGACCGGCGCCGCTCGGCATCAGCTGGTGAGTGAGGCCGAGTGATTCCGCCGACTCGGCGACGATGCGTCGCATCCTCTCATCGGTCGGCGCCGGCGCTAATGCCACGTCGATCTCGGCGAAGCTGATCGGTGTCTGGCGCGTCTTCGCGATGCTTTTCGCTTCCGCCACGATTGCCTGGTAGACCAACTCAATCTTTTCCGCGGCGAGATCGCGAATCTCCAGGCTCATGACAACCCTGCCCGGAATGACATTCGGTGCGCCGGGTTCGGCGCGAATCTTGCCGACCGTCGCAACCTGCCGGCCCGTTAGCGTCGTGGCGACCCGGTTGACGGCCAGAGTCAATTCGGCGGCGCTCACGAGCGCATCACGGCGCCGATTCATGGGTGTCGTCCCCGCATGATTGGCAATGCCGTCGATGACGACATCCCACCAGCGAATGCCGACGATGCCCTCAACGACACCGATGTCAATGCCGCTCTCATCCAGAATCGCGCCCTGCTCGATGTGCAATTCGACGAAGGCTTTCAATTCACCGGGCTTGCGATGCGCCAGCTCCAGTCGATCCGGATCGCCACCGACCGCGCGGATGCCGTCACGAATCGTCTTGCCACTGTGGCTGACGACATCGAGCGCAGTCGTTCCCACCCTGCCGGTCATCGCCAGGCTTCCGATCAGCCCGCCTTCCTCGTCGGTGAAACTGACGATTTCCAGCGGATGCCGTGTCCCGACGCGTTGCTCGTGCAGGAGCTGCGCGACCTCGATCGCGCCGATTACACCGACGTCGCCGTCGTAATTGCCGCCTCCCGGGACGGAGTCGATGTGTGAACCCAGCATGATCACCGGCAGAGTCAGGTCGCTGCCTGCGCGCCGCCCGATGATGTTGCCGGCCGTATCGACGCGCACATCCAGACCCGCCTGGCGCATCAGATTCTTGATGTATTCGCGGCCTGCGACATCAGCTTCGCTGAATGCCACGCGGCTGACGCCGCCTTCGGGATTTGCGCCAAAAGCCGACAGCGCAGTAATGCGTTGCTCGATCCGGTGGGCGTTCGCCGACATGGTCAGGGATTCAGCCGCGGCGCTCGCCGGCAGGGTCGCGCCGATCGACAGGCAGATCAGCAAAGCCTTCGTCATGAACTCTCCAGGCTCGTCACAAGCATCCATGATCGACTGTACCTGAAGCTGACCTGCCGGCACTCATTAGCCAAGCCAGTTGGACATCATGATGATCGGATGCCAGCATCACGATGTGCGCACGACACTGACCATTGAAGCAGACGTCGCGGCCCGGCTCAGGGCCGAGGCACGCCGCATTGGCAGACCTTTCAAAGACCTCGTCAACGAATGCCTGCGATCGGGCCTCGCTCAGCGCAAGATTTCGCAGCGACCCGCTCGTTTTGTCGTCAAGCCGCGGGATTTCGGAGATCTGCGGCCTGGCCTGTCGCTCGACAACATCGGTGAGCTGCTCGAACGAGTGGAAGTCCCGGATCACCCGTGATTGTCGCCGACGCCAAGCGCCCGACGGTATTCCTCAGTTACGCCCGGGCTGACCAGGCGCAGGCAACGAAACTGGCCAAGGCCCTGGAAGAGGCGGGTCTCGAGGTCTGGTGGGACGCGCTCATCGAAGGTGGCGCGGCGTTCGCGAAGTCGATCGAGGCGGCACTCGAGAGTTGCAATGCGGTCGTCGTGGTCTGGTCCAGAACCTCGGTGGCGTCCGACTGGGTGCTGGACGAGGCCGCCAAAGGCCGCGATCTGCGCAAGCTGGTGCCGATATCGCTGGATGGCACGCTGCCGCCGCTCGGGTACCGCCAATATCATTGCATCGACCTGTCGGGCTGGCAGGGAAACCCTGCGGCCGCCGAGATCGAGCGTGTCGTGCGCGGTGTTGCAGCCGCGGCCCGCCAGGCGGCGCACCGGCCACACACCGCAGAAAGCGCCCCCGCGCATGGAATCACGCGCCGCGGCGTGCTGGTCGCGGCGGCCGGCACCGCGCTGGCGGGCGCAGCCGGTCTCGTCGCCTGGCAACAAGGGCTGATCGGCAGTCGTCGCGTAGTCACCGGCAACAGCGTGGCCGTGCTGCCGTTCGCGAACCTCAGTGGCGATGTGAGCCAGGCCTATTTTTCCGATGGGCTATCCGAGGAATTGCGCGCCACGCTGGCGCGCAACGCACAACTCCAGGTGATGGCCCAGGCCTCGTCCGCGAAGTTCCGGGATCGCAAGGACGACGCCGTCACCATTGCCGCCAAGCTGGGCGTGGCCTTCCTGCTGGATGGCAGCGTGCGGCGATCCGGGGACATCGTGCGCGTCGCGGCCGACCTGATCGACGGGCAAACGGGTTTCAGCCTCTGGTCGGATATCTTCGAGCGCGTCATGCACGACATTTTTGCCGTGCAGAGCGAGATAGCGAACACCGTCGCCAACGCGCTGGTGGCACAGGTCACGCCCGGTGGCGAGCCTGGCGATGACAATGCGTTGGTTGCGTCGGGTGGCACGACTAACTTCGCGGCGTACGACGCCTACCTGCGTGGCCGCGCGCTATACGACTTGAGCGTCGACGAGGCCTCCGAGCGCGCGGCACTGGCGCAGTTCGAAGCGGCAATCGCCGCCGACCCCAGCTATGCGGCGGCCCATGCAGCACGCGCGCGATCCCTCACCGCCATTGCGAACCAGTATGGCGAAGTCGGGCAGTTGGCCGGTCTGTACGACGCGGCGATTGCCTCAGCGAAGCGGGCGATCGCCATCGCACCCGACCTGGCCGATGCGCATTCCACCCTGGGCTTCACTTTATTCCAGGGTCGCCTGGACGCGCGGGCGGCGCGCGAGCCCTTCGAGCGCTCGCGCCAGCTGGGTGCCGGCGAGGCCACGGTCATGGCCCGCTATGCGCAATACAGCGCGCGTACCGGCCGCAAGCGCGAGGCCGCAGAGGCGATGCAGCGCGCATTGCTGCTCGACCCGCTCAATCCGCTCATCCATCGCGCGGCCGGTTCGATCGAATATGCCGCCCGCAACTATGCGGCCTCGATTCCGCCGGTCCGCAAGGCGCTGGAGCTGAATCCCCGCATGTCGCGTGCGAATGCGGCCATCGGCGACGCCCTGCTGATGCTGGGGCGTATCGAAGACGCCCGCGCCGCCTACGCGGCGGAGCCCGTTGAGGACTTCCGCCTGACGGGTGCCGCCATCGTCGAGCACCGGCTCGGTAACGCTACGGCGGCGCGCGCCGCGATGACGAAGCTGGTGGCCGATCTGGGGGACAGGGTTCTCTACCAGCAGGCCGAGATCCTCGCGCAATGGGGCGACCAGGACGCTTCGATCGCCAGGCTCCAGCGGGCGCTCGAGATCGGCGATTCCGGCCTTATCTATGCACGCAACGACCCGCTGCTGGATCCGCTGCGAAATGACCCGCGATTCGCGCAGTTGCTGAACAGCATCGGGTTCGACTAGGCTCCATGCAGGTTGGGTCAATACAGCTCCAATCACTCAGAGAGGGGGAAAAAATATGAAGCACGTGACGACAGCCATCGCAGTGGTCGCGGCAGCCTTGTTGTTGGCGGCTTGCGCCAAGAAAGAAGAGGCTGCTGCGGCACCGGAAGCACCGCCGGCGGCGGCACCTGAGGCGGCACCGGCGGATACGGCACCGGCGCCAGAAGACAATTCCGCTGACGCCGAGCATTCGGGCGGCGACAAGGTTTCCGAACCGGAACCCGCGCCAGCCGGCGGATAGGGCGAGCCCCGACCACGGGTAATCATCCCGGCACGGGCCGGGATGACTACGCTTTACCCGCGCCACTCAGGGCAGTGCGTTCTTGGTCGGATCCAGCTTCAGGGCCTTCTGGATCCAGTCCGCGTAGGCCACGACACTCGTGTACACCCCGGGCTGGCCATCGCCGTTACAGCGTGCCTTCCCCCAGCTGATGATGCCGACCAGCTTCGGGGCCCCGTTGGTCAAGGTCAGCGGGCCGCCGCTGTCACCACGGCAGGTGGACTGGCCCTTGCGGGCAGCGCAGATGACATTTTCGCTGATCCTCTCCGGGCCATAACTCGGCAGCTTCTTGCAGGTCTCGACGTCCATCACCTGTAGATCCACCTTCAGCAGCAACGCATTCGGCGCGTGATGCTCAACCGGCTGGGTCTTGCCCCAACCGGTCCCGGTGACCTGCGTCCCCGATTTCGGCGCCGGACCCTGGTACAGCTCGATCGGGCTTATCTGCTTCGGATCGCGGGGTCGCGGTGGGCCGTCGTCCACTATGTGCACCAGCGCAATGTCATTGGCATACATATTGGGCGGCGGCAGGGGAGACGCTGGCGCTTTGGGATGCAGCTTCTGAGCGTACTGCGAGTGCCTGACGATCCGGTCGATCTTGAATGTCATTCCGGAATCCTTGGAAATATCTTCTGCACCGAGGCGGACCTTGTAGCCAGCCCTGACCATTCCGTCGTCAATGCAGTGGGCGGCCGTCAGCACCCAGTCTTCCGCAATCAGTGTGCCGCCGCAGAAATGCTGCTTCTGCCACAATGGCGTGCCCTTCTTCAGTTCCTCTTCCCACTTGGGGTTCTTTCCCGGATAGAAAATCTGGGCCTGCCATGCGGCGCCCGCGTCACGCACCGCATCGCCGCCCATGGAATAGGGCGTGTCCTCGTCCTCTCCTCCGGAAGGCTTGGCGGATCCTGGGGGCCGCGTGGGTGGACGAGCCCGCGGCTTGACGATTGGCATGTCGCCCGGATCCCGGATGCCCTCGGTCGAGTCGCCCGGAACATCCTCGATGCCGTCGCCGTCGTTCTCGTACTCGACGACCTCCCAACCAAGGCCGGTCGGATCCAGTGCGGGGTCGGTCGGGATGGCGTCATCCGACTCGTCGAAGGGCATCTCGACCCACCAGTCCCCGTCCTCGGCCGCATCGACCACCTCTGCCTCGTCTACCGTCGCCCCGGAGCCCGGTTCCTGATCGGCGGGCTCATCCTCTGCCACTTCTTCAGTCTGCGGCTCGGGATCGAGTTCTGGATCCGGGTCATCAGGCTCCTGAGCATAGCCCGGGCCGCCCAGGCCAAAGACCGCTGCCAACAGGATCAACAGTGTCTGACGCAGCGTCGGTCCGACCAGAGTTTTTTGCATCGCGCGATCCTCCCTTGATGAATCGAGACTGACGTGCAGCCGCCTTGCAAGTCATGCAACTCGGCTACCAGCGCAAGCCGTCGATGCGCTTGTCGCGGTGCGCCAGGATCCACTGCGCATGCTCGGTGAGGCAGGCATGGCCAAGCGCGCGCAGGATGTCGAGCTTGTCGCCGGTGCTTCGCGCCGAACGCAATTGCTGCGCGGCAAAATTGAACAACGAATCCATGTGGCGATACTGCCGGACCAGAGAGCGATCTGCTTTCTCGGCGAGATAGACCTCGAATATGGCCGTATACGCGGTCAGCAGCGCGAGCGCCATCAGCATCAGACCGCGCGGCGCTGGTGGCAGAACGGGCTGATGGTCGAACAGGCGCAGTGCCACATCGACACCGAGGATCACCGCAAGTAGCAGGCCACCGACCAGCATGGAACGCGAGATGTTTTCTGCGACGGCGAGGTGACGTTCGAGCGTCACGGTGCGTTGTCGATAGTATGAAAGCTGACCTGAACCGCTCGCCGGGTCCGGATCGCCGACCCAGGCCGAAAGCGCCTGCTCGAATCCGTTCGGCACAGCCGCCCGCGGGTACAGTGCACAACGCAGGTTCACGGCCCGCATGGCCGCGCGCATCCACTCGATCTGCGCGTCCTGCTTTTGCAGGAAGTTCTCATGCGCGAACGCATCGTTGAACTGCGCCCGGACGCCGGACAGTTCCCAGTAGAAATCGACGCGCAAGCCTTCCGCCAGTGCACGGTAATCGAGGTAGCGCCGATCCCAGCTGCGGCGGCGTGCCCAGAAGGCGAGCAGCCACCCCAGCGCGAAGACCAACAGTACGGCTGCAATGGCCGCGAAACCATACACGCCATCCGGCGAATCCTTGAATGCGAGCAGCAGGTAAGCCATTAATGCCCACAGGCTAAAGCGAATGGCCAGCGCGCGCCTGAAGCTGCGCCCAAAATGCACGGCGAGCCAATCCGCCGTGGTGAACAGCCGGTTGAGGTATAGCAACGCGTCTGAAGCGGGCAACGCTGCGTCCGCAATAAGGTGCCGGCCATGCTCGGCAATCCGTGCGCCATATTCGCGGGCGTCGCGATTGAATTCTGCCGTTCGTGCGAGCAGCGTCGCAAACACCGGTGGGATGCCTCGATCGATACTGCCGAACCTGGTCCCACCCGTAACGAACCCGATGACCCGGACGCCGGCAGTGCCGGGCGCCGCGGTCGAGTATCCGAGACGCGAGCAGCGAATCTCGTACATCAGATCGTTATCGGCCGCTAGGAACAGGCTGTCCTGCTGCCCGAGCGGCCCCTCATCGGCGGCACCGGCCCGGCCGCGCCGCCGCTCGATGGATCGAGCCGTACCGGCGCGATGCTCCGTTTCGCGGCCGTCCCAGACCGCGATCATCAGCGAGCTGTGTAGCGCGATCAGGTCCCCGGCGCGTTCAAACTGCCGATCACGAGTCTCGTCCGGTTGAGTCAGAATGCCAGCGACGGTGCCCACGGCCGGCGTTATTTCGAGCTTCTGAGCGCCGACCATCGTCCGGTCGAACAGTGCGCGCGCCGCGTCACTGGTGAGCTCGGCGCGGCATTGCGCCGCAGGAAAGGGCAGTAAGGCGATGACCTCGATCCCGAGCTCGTGCGCGACATCGGCCACCAGCAAGTCCGCCCCCTCGGCCTGTGCGGACAGCAGCTTGATTCGCACATCAGGTTGCGCCTGCCGAAGCGCCCGCAGCAGTTGTTCGACTGCATCGCGAATGGCCGGCACCTCGTCCGGCACGAGATCGCGATGACCGACGACGCCGACCAGCAGCGGTACGCCAGCAGGCTCCGCTGTTGGTCTTGCGGCCGGTGGGCGCGTCACGATGCAGACATCGTACGCGAATCGCACCGCGTGGGCCCAAGCCCCGGAATCCAGTACGATTCCGCGCCTTTCCGGGCGCGTAGCTCAGCGGCAAAGCACTACCTTGAAATGGCAGGGGTCACAGGTTCGATCCCTGTCACGCGAGGCGGCGCGGCGGTCGGACGATGGCGCTGGTGTACACATGGTGTAAGCACCAATTTTCTAAGCATACTGAGTGAAAAGGCGGTGGCGTAAACTGGCGCCATGACCAGCGAGCTGGACGTCCTGAGAATCGTCAGCGACCGCCTGACCACCCAGGGCATCCCGTTCATGCTGACGGGATCATTTGCACTGGCGTACTACGCAACGCCTCGCATGACCCGCGACCTGGATATTGTCGCGGCGCTCGAGGAGCGTGACATCGGGGGCTTCGTCTCGGCCTTTGAGTCCGATTTCTACGTCGACCGTGAGGCGGCAGGTGCTGCCGTGCGGGCGAAGCTTTTGTTCAACATCATGCACCTGGCCAGTGGCATCAAGATCGACGTGATCGTCAAGAAAGCGACGCCCTACCGGGAACTCGAGTTTCAACGCCGCAACCCGATCGACCTGGCGGGCGTTCGTACCTGGATCGTCAGCCGCGAGGATCTCATCCTGTCGAAGCTCGTCTGGGCGCAGGATTCCGGGTCAGAGCTCCAGTTGCGGGATATCCGGGCTTTGCTCGCTGATACTGTCGACATGCAGTACCTGAGGCATTGGGCGGCCGAGTTGGCGGTCGACACGCTACTCGATCGGGTGTCGCATGAGTGACACCGCCCCGAAGATTGAGGCTCTGGTAGCGGCGCGCCACCAGGCGATGACGCCGGAGGAGCGCTGGCGAATCGCCTCCCGAATGTTCGATGACGCACGCGCGATCGTCGAATCCTCGCTGCCGGTGGGGTTATCGCAGCGTGAGCGGCGCCTCGCCGTGGCGCGGCGAATGTATGGCGGCGAATTGCCGCAGGCGGCGCTAGAAGCTTTTGCGGGCTACGGCAGCTGAAAACTGCGGCTGGCTCCAGATTCTCAAGCCGACATCAGCGACCGTCGACGACGGCGTCCGGGAAACCGCGCGTTGGGCGGCGGAAGCGGGTCGCGTGATCCGCCATCATCCTGGAGGAGCCCAGTGAACGCTGGTCGTTCCTCGGTCGGGCGACGCGTTACGGCGAGGCGAAGCGCGTGTTCAATTTCGGCGGCGGATTCGAGCCGGAACAGACTTATGGTTCCGAGTGGGGAGTGGACCTGGACATCGAGTATCGCGTGACCAAAGCGCTGACTGTTGCATTGGGCGCCAACAACGTTCTCGACGAGTATCCGGATCTCTCGAGTGCCGATATCAATTTCTTCGGCAACCTGCCGTACGACGTGCTGCAGCCGATCACCTTCAATGGCGCGTACTACTACCTGAGGTCAACCTACAGTTTCTAGATGACCAGTCGGGCATCGTGTGGACCATGACCCGGGAATCCACTACCATTCCACGCCTTTCCGGGCGCGTAGCTCAGCGGTAGAGCACTACCTTGACATGGTAGGGGTCACAGGTTCGATCCCTGTCGCGCCCACCATAAAATCAATAACTTACACCGTGCTCGCTACTAATTCCGGCTAGACGCAAAACGGCCGCAAAAAAAGTTGCCGCTACTTTTGCTTCGCTCGCGCCCTGACCCCGCCAGCGCTACTTGGGGCGCCAGGGTGGGCGCTGTCTCAGGCGATGCCGGAGCACGGGTCATGCCTGATCGCCGTTTCTAGGCACCGCCACGGTGTCAAATTGGGCCATCGTGACGGTCTTGCGGGTGCGGCAAAGGGG
>JANOSR010000242.1:0-4327 GCA_031415935.1 Steroidobacteraceae bacterium
GAAGCTCGCCGGCAAAGCATCGAAACGCAAGTCAGGCTGAGCACAGGCGAGCGCGGCGGCATTCAGCGTGTTGACACTGCAGACCGCGACCCGGCCGCGCCGCGCGGGCAGGATCGGCATCGCTCTGGCCGGTGGCGGGCCGTTGGGCGCGTTCTACGAACTGGGTGCGTTGCAGGCGCTCACCGAGATTCCGGCCACGAGCCCGCGCACTCCGGCCTGTTCCTGCAGCCGGCCCTTCGCGAATATGCGCGGCGGATCGCCGGTTTGCCACGCATCGCGTGGAGCGTCGCGGGTCAACTCGCACGCGCACCGCTGTCGCAGGGCATCGCGGAGCTGCTGGCGCCGTTCGCTGCGGCGATGCCGGCGGGCCTTTTCGACAGCGCGCCATTCGAGCGCTGTTTGCGCCGGCTCTACGGGAGCGGCGGCAGGACCTACGACTTCCGGGAACTGCGGCGGCGCCTGTTCATCGTCGCCACCAATCTCAATACCGGCGAGGCGGCACTGTTCGGCCAATCCGGTCTTGAGCATGTGCCGATTTCGCGCGCCATCCAGGCCAGCACGGCACTGCCCGGGCTCTATTCGCCGGTCGAAATCGATGGCGAGACCTATGCCGACGGTGCGCCGCTGCGAACGATGCATGCGTCGGTCGTGCTCGAAGCCGGCGACGGCGGCAGCCGGAAGCGCGACGTCGACCTGACCGATTGCGGCCTGCCGGTCGTCCTGAGTCAGACCCCGCGTTCCCTGATCCGGAGGCCGCGTTGGAATGGCAGCGGTACAACGATCGCCGTGTCGTGCAGGACCTGTCATCCGCGCTCGATCGCCTGGAAGTGCTGCTGGCAGGTGAACGGCCGAAGTGGGGCAGGATCAGTCGAAAGGGTGCCGCAGGATGATCGTATGATCGCGGTCCGCGCCGGTTGAAACAATCGTGACCGGCACCGCACAGAGTTCCTCGAGGCGCGCCAGGTAGTCGCGCGCAGCCTGCGGCAATTCGTCGAATGAGCGCAGGCCGACGGTCGAATCCTTCCAGCCCGGCATCTCCTCATAGACGGGCTCACAGTCGGCGTACTGATCTGTGACCAGCGGTGGCATGTCGGAGACGGTCCCGCCCTGCCGGTAAGCCGTGCAGAGCTTCACCCGCTCGAGCCCGTCGAGTACGTCGAGCTTGGTGACGCACAGGCCCGAGATACCGTTGTTCAGGATCGAGCGCCGCAGCGCGACGGCATCGAACCAACCCGTGCGTCTGGCGCGCCCGGTGACCGCGCCGAACTCCTGGCCGATGCGCGAGAGGTGCTTGCCCGCTTCGTCGAAGAGCTCGGTCGGGAACGGACCGGCGCCGACGCGCGTCGTGTAGGCCTTGGTGATCCCAAGCACATAGTCGATGTCGCGCGGACCGAGCCCGACGCCGACTGCCGCATTGCCGGACACCGTGTTCGATGAGGTCACGAACGGATAGGTGCCGTGATCCACGTCGAGCAGCGTGCCCTGGGCGCCTTCCAGCAGGATGCTGCCGCCCGCCTGCTGGATGCGCTTGATTTCAAGCGCGACATCCCCGACCAGCGGCTTCACCCGCTCGGCCTGCGCCAGACATTCATCCAGGATCACGCGAAAATCGGCCTGCGGTTCCTGGAAGCGGTGCTGCAGGAGGAAGTTGTGGTAGTCGACGAGTTCGCGAAGCTTGGCCGCGAAGTGCTCAGGCTGGAACAGATCGCTGACTCGCACCGCGCGGCGCGCGACCTTGTCCTCGTAGGCCGGGCCGACGCCGCGTCCGGTCGTGCCGATCTTCTTCGCGCCGCTCGCGCGCTCGCGTGCCTTGTCGAGGGCGATGTGCGATGGCAGCACCAGCGGGCACATCGGGCTGACCTGCAGGCGCTCGAAAACCGGGAAACCGCGCGAAGCCAGCATGTCCGCTTCGGAAAGGAGTGCCGCGAGTGAAAGAACGACGCCATTGCCGATGAAGCAGCGCACATGGTCGCGAAGAACGCCGGACGGAATCAGCGAGAGGACCGTCTTGCGGCCGTCGATGACCAGGGTGTGACCGGCATTGTGACCGCCCTGGAAGCGGGCGACCGCGGTCACGCGCTCGGTCAGCAGGTCGACGACCTTCCCCTTTCCCTCGTCCCCCCATTGGGCGCCGACGATGACGACGATCCTGCCCATCCGCGCCTCAGGAACGGACCAGCCAGAGCAATACGAGGCCGGTGGCCATGCTCACGAAGCCGGCGACACGCAAAGTCGAGTCGCTCGCCGTCGAGAATACGGCCATCGCGCGCTTCGAGCTCCCGGGACTCGCGAATGGCAGCACGCCCTCGATGACCAGCAGCAGCCCGAGCGCGGCCGCGAGGTCCACCCAATGGATGTTCATCGGCGGCTCAGCGGCCCGGCTGCTTCATGTATTTGAAGAACTCGCCATCCGGCGCGATCACGAGCACGTCATTCGGCTGGCCGATCGAGCGCCGATAGGCCTGCAGGCTGCGGTGGAACGAATAGAACTCCGGATAGCGCTGGTACATGCGCGCGTAGGTTTCGGCCGCCTTGGCATCGCCCTCTCCGCGGATCTTCTCCGCATCGCGATTGCCGATCGCGAGCGCTTCGGTGCGCGCGCGCTCCGCCTCGGCGCGAATACGCTGGGCCTGCTCGTCGCCTTCCGCTCGCAGCTGCGAGGCTACGCGAAGGAAGTCCTGACGCATGCGATTGAAAACCGATTCGGAAACCTCGTCCGGCAGGTCGATGCGCTTGACGCGGACATCGACGAGCGTCAGACCGAGCTGACCGACCGACTCGCCCGCGAGCTTCAGGATTTCGCCGATGAACTCCGCCCGTTCCGCCGCGACCACCCGCTGAATCGTGCGTTTTGCGATCACGCCCTTCAGGCCGTCCTTGACGATCTCAGCGAGGCGTGCCGCCGCCACTTCCTCATCGCCCCCGGTGGTCGCCTGGTAGTACTGGCCCACGTCCGATACACGCCACTTCACGTAGAAGTCGACGTTGAGCCGCTTGCCTTCACTGGTCAGGAACTTTTCGGCAGGATAGTTGCGCGTCAGCACGCGCCGGTCGAACCTGCGGACGCTATTGACCCACGGGATCATGAAATGCAGGCCAGGCTCGTAGTCGGATTTAACGATCTCGCCAAACCGGAACTTGATCGCGACCTCGGTCTCCTGGACCTGGAATACGGTGCTCATCAGCAGCCAGACGGCGACAATGGTGCCGACCAGGATCGGAAGTATGCGGGCGACCATCAGCGATCCCTCCGCGCGCGTGGGTCCTGCGCCTCAACCGAGCTGCCATCCTCGAGGCGGATCATCGGCGGTGTCTCGGTGGCCGGCCTCGGCAGGCCACGCTGCTCGAGCAGCTTGTCGAGCGGCAGGTAGATCATGTTGCCCGTACCCTTGGTATCGACGATCACCTTGGTCGACGAGCCCAGCACCTGCTCCATCGTTTCGAGATAAAGGCGCTGGCGCGTGACGGCGGGCGCGCGCTCGTACTCGGCCGCGAGCGCGCCGAAGCGCGAGGTCTCGCCTTCGGCGTCGGCAATGACCCGCGCCTTGTAGGCCAGCGCATCCTCCACGACGCTGACCGCGCGCCCGCGCGCTTTCGGCACGATGTCGCTGGCATAGGTCTGGGCCGTCAGACTTGCGCGGTCCTTGTCCTCACGTGCCTTGGTCGCGTCCGCCTGCGCGGGCGCGACCTGCTCGGGAACCTTGACGTCTACCAGATTGACGCTGATGACCTCGATGCCCGTGTTGTACGCGGCGATGGTCCGCTGCACGAGCTCCTTGGTTCTTGCGCTGATCTCCTGGCGTCCCTGCTCCAGCACGAAGTCGAGCGTGCTCTGCCCGATGATCTCGCGGATCGCGCTTTCGCTGACTTCGCCGAGGGTCGCCTCCGGATCGCGCACATTGAACGTGAACTTCACCGGGTCTGCGCGACGGTACTGGACCGCGAGATCGATATCCACGAGCGCTTCGTCCTGTGTCAGCATGCGCGGCGTGGACGTGAAGCTCTTGAATTCAGTGACATTGACGACTGTGCGGCTGTCAATCGGCCAGGGCAGCCGCCAGTTGAGCCCTGCCGTGGTCGTGCCGGCATACTTGCCGAAGCGCGTGATGATCGATCGCTCGGCCGCGTCGTTCTGATAGAAGCCGCTTAGAACCCAGATAACCAGCAGGCCGGCCACGATGTAGCCGACCCCGAACGCACGGCCGCCGCCGGCCGCGCCGTTGCCCGGTGGCCGCGAGCCGCCGCCGAACAATGACCGCAGCTTCTTCTGGAGCCGGCGCACGACTTCGTCGAGGTCGGGCGGGCCCTGATCGGGCTTGCGCTGCCA
>JANOSR010000243.1:0-3781 GCA_031415935.1 Steroidobacteraceae bacterium
CATGGCTATGCACACCGCGCACGTGGATACATTCGCGCGCGACCGCCTGCCGCCGCCCGACCAATGGCCGCGGCTGCATTTCGACCTGCCGGAGCTGCGTTATCCCGAGCGCCTGAACTGCGCAACCGTGCTGCTCGACGATGCGGTCGCCGAAGGCCATGGCGAGCGACCAGCGATCCTGACCGAGGCCGGCAGCATCAGCTACCGGGAACTGCTGGCCCGCGCGAATCGCATCGCGAATGTGCTGCAGGCTGCAGGCGTCGTGCCGGGCAACCGGGTGCTGCTGCGTGGCTACAACGGTCCCGAGCTTTACGCCTGCTGGCTCGCCGTCATGAAGGCGGGCGCGATCGCGGTCACCACCATGCCCATGCTTCGGGGCCCGGAGCTGACCGCGATCATCGACAAGGGCCGGCCGGCGGTCGCGCTCTGCGACCACCGGCTGCTGGCGGAGTTGCGCACGGCGGCCGAGGCGACGGGCATCGTCGGCGAGATCGTGGGCTGGGGCGATGGCGATCTCGAGGGCCGCATGGCTGTGGTCCCGGACCGCTACACCAATATGGACACGGCTTCGGACGATGTGTGCCTCCTGGCCTTCACCTCCGGCACGACCGGCCAGCCCAAGGCCTGCGCGCATTTCCATCGCGACGTGCTCGCCATGGCCGATGTCGTCGCGCGGCATCTACTGCACACAAAGGCGGACGACGTCTACACGGGCAGCCCGCCATTGGGCTTCACATTCGGCCTCGGGGCGCTGCTGGTCTTCCCGTTTCGTTTCCGCGCGGCGGTTGCACCGGTGGAAGCGCCGGCACCCGCGGCGTTGCTCGCGGCTATCGAACGGCACAAGGCGACCTGCCTCTTCACGGCGCCCTTCGCCTATCGGGCGCTGCTGGCCGAGCTCGAGGGCCGCAATATCAGTTCGCTGCGGCAATGCGTGTCCGCCGGTGAGTTCCTGCCCAAGACCGTCTCAGATGCCTGGCACGAACGTACCGGCATCCGGATCATTGACGGCATTGGCGCGACCGAGATGATCCACATCTTCATCTCGGCGAGTGGCGACGCGATTCGTCCGGGCGCGACGGGGAAACCCTTGCCCGGCTACAACGCCTGCGTGCTGGACGATGACGGTATGCCATTGCCGCCGGGCAACACTGGCCGGCTCGCGGTCACCGGGCCGACCGGGTGCCGTTACCTCGAAGACGAACGCCAGCGCGACTACGTGCAGGAGGGTTGGAATATCACCGGCGACCTCTACCGCATGGATGCGGACGGCTATTTCTGGTTTGTGTCCCGCGCCGACGACATGATCGTCTCGGCGGGCTACAACATCGCCGGGCTCGAGGTTGAATGGGCGCTGCTCGCGCATCCGGCCGTGCGCGAATGCGCGGTGGTTGGCGCGCCGGACGCAGAGCGCGGCACGGTCGTCAAGGCCTATGTCGTGCCGCAGCCGGGGAGTGCGGCGGACGCCGCGCTGGTTCGCGAGCTGCAGGACTTCGTGAAACAGCGCATCGCGCCCTACAAGTACCCGCGCCTGATCGAATTCCTCGAGGCGCTCCCCAAGACGCCGACCGGCAAGCTGCAGCGCAAGGCCCTGCGCCAGAGGGGCTAAAAAGGGGACGCGCCACTTTTCCCTTTAAAAGGGGGCGCGGGGCCCCTTTTTGATCAGTCCTCGAGGCGTCGGTCTTTCCAGTTCCACCACTTCAACAGTTCCTGCTTCGGTTCGGGCGTGCGCGCCGCATAGGTCGCGCAGCGGAACGTGTAGAGCAGGCAGGGTTCCTGTTCGTGGCCGGTGATGTTGCGAAGTCGGGCGTAGAGCTGTTCCGGGTTTGATTCGGCGAGTTCCCGGATCGAGTGAATGCCGAGGTGCCGGAGATCCGCTGCGATGGCGGGTCCGACACCGGGCAACGTGGTCAGCTCGTCGTGCATTGGCAGGATCCTCCTACGGCTTGTCCACGGCTAAAGATTACTCCTCCCGTCGACGATTGGAAGCGGGTGCCAGGCGGGCCTACCGGAGGCAAAAAAAGATGCGGCGGGGAGACCCCGCCGCATCGGGCCGGACGGTCCGGCCTTACTTCTCGATCGAGGCGTCGGCTTCCGCAGAGGCGTTGGCATTGGCCGAAGCCTTGCCATCGCCTGAAGCCTGCACGTCGCCGGTCGCATTCGCCTTGCCCTCGGCCTTGGCCTTGGCTTTGCGCTGCCGCGGCTTCTCGGACGATGACTCGTCCTCCATCGCCGGCTGGCCACGCGCTGCCTCTGCACTGCCGGAGCCCTGACCCTGCGCCAGCGCATGGCCTACGGCGCCGGTGGGCGGGCTGTTCGCCTGCTTCTGGCGCTGCTCCGCCCGCTTGGGCTGCGGCGCGGAAGGCTCCTGGTTGTCGACTTCTTCGACCGGTTCCGAGGCTTCGTTCGAGCCGCGGTTCAACATGGCCGAACCATTGCCGCTGCCCTGGCCAGAGAGGTCGAGCATCGGGGACTCGCCGATCAGGTCCGCATTGCCGGACGCATCGCCGGCCGCGTCAGTCGACGCTGCATCGCTCGCGATGTCGAGGTTCGAACTCGCTTCGCCTGCCGCATCGGCAGTCGCGGAGACCGCGCTCGTCGCGTCAGCGGCGGAGTCGATCGTCGCGTCGACCGTGCCGGATGCCGCCGCCGTCGCATTGACAGCCGTCGACTTGGCACGCTCGCGCGCGCTTTCAGCCGTCTCACCCGCCTTGTTGCGGACCCGTGAGCCCACTCCACGCGCGGTACCGAGCGCATCCGACCCGGCACCGATCGTGCCATTAATCGTGCCGCTGCCGGTCGCGCCGATGTTGCCGAGGCCGCCCGTGAACGAGCCTCCGACGACGCCGTTGGCACCGCCGCCCAGGATCTGGGCGTTAGCGGAGTTCACGGCCAGCACGGCGGCCACCGCGGCGCTTGCCAGAAAGTGTTGGGTTTTCATGACCTTGTCTCCTGTAACAACCGCGGACAATCCGCGGCTCTCACAGGCTAAGGACGCCTCAGGGGCCGGATTTCTTCCCGACCATGGGTCTCATTTTTTGGTATCCGCCGGAACCCGCAGGGCAGCCCCGACCAGCCCTTTACCATAAGTCGTATCCACCCCCTTGGGGCCCAGATCGATCGCGACGGCCGTGAGCTGCTCAAGCGCCTTGCGCGCCATCTGCGGATCCGGCTCGGGCAGCGAGCCGGCGAGCAGGCCCGCGACGATGGGCGAAGCGAAGGAGGTGCCACGGACTTCGTTCCAGCCGCCGTCCAGCGCGGCGGCGCGCATGTCGGCACCCGGCGCAGCATAGGCCACGTGCTTGCCGCGGCAGGCTTCGGGCAGCACGCGCTCATTCGCGTCCACACCGGTGACGCCGACGACTTCCGGATAGGCGGCCGGATACAGGGGTGGCGCCGAAGGTCCATCGTTGCCGACCGCGGCAACCATGAGATGTCCACGCCGGCCCATGGCGCGCACAAGTGAAATCAACAGCACGCTTTTCGCCCCGACCAGACTGATGTTGACGACTGGCACGCGCTCGCGCGCCATCCAGTCGAGCGCGACCGACAGGAGCGCGATCGAGCCGCCGTCATGGCCGCAGAAGACATCCGCGGCATAGAGCACAGCACCCGGCACGGCCCCGCGGAAATCCCCGGCCTGGCCGACCAGCAACGAGGCGACGGCCGTGCCATGCGCCTGCGGCAACGCAGCACCCGCGCAGCCGAAGCGGTGAATGGTCGTGCCGGCAAGTGCCGGATGCGCGCCATCAACGCCGCTGTCGATGAGCCCGATGCGCACCGG
>JANOSR010000244.1:0-8311 GCA_031415935.1 Steroidobacteraceae bacterium
GACAACGTCGAGGACGTCTGGTTTCTGCTGCACCTGATCCTCGAGGCGCTGTGGCGCTACCGGTTCCTGTTCCGGGACCTGAGCGGCATCATGGCCCGCGACCGGCGCGCCGGCACGCGGCTCTCAACCGTCTTCGATCGCGCCGTGCAGGCCTCCCGCGGCATCTGCATGGGGCTCGTTGAGCGGGACCTGATGGTCGCGACCGGCTCGGAGATCGATGCCCTCAGCACGAATATCGCGGTGGTCGCGCTCTACTGGCTGTCATTCGAATCCGCGCGTCACCCGCGCCAGGACGCGTCGGGTGCCGGGATGGCGCGGGGCGTATATCAGGTGCTGATGCTGGTCGCGCCATTCCTCAAGCCCGAGGGGAGGTTGCATCTCGAGAGGCTGGCACAGGAATACCTTGCGAGGGAGGAGGGGTAAAACGCAGCCCGTGCGCCTATCCGCCTTGCCAGCTATTGCCCCTTCATCAACTCCAGGAACTCGGGATCGTCGCGGATGGGTTCGAAATCGGGGTCATGCTTCATCCAGCCGAAATTCGTGACGCCGGCGGCGATCGCCTCCCGGAGCGTGGCGATGGCCTTCTTCGTCTCGCCGAGCTGCGTGTACAGGCAGGCACCGTTGTAGAGCATCAGGGAATCGCCGGGGCTCAACGCGAGCGCCGCTTCACCCTCGGAGATCGCGTCCTCCCTGCGGCCGACCTCGAGGAGCGTGATCGCGTAGAACATCCTCGCGCGGGAGTCATCCGGGTTCTGGAGCAGGTAGTTAGGCAACATCTCTACTACCCGGCGGGACGTGGCCTCCGCATCGGCCGTGCGCCCGAGGCCCGAGTAGGCCTGCTTCAGGTCCGTGTGGGCCACATAGAACGCCGGCTTGATGTCGATGGCTCGCTGGAACAACTCGGCCGCCTCGGCGAAATTGCCGGTCGAGAACTGAATCCGCCCGAGCGTCCAGTACGCGATGAAGTTGTCGGGATCGAGTTCGATCGCCTTCCTGCCCGATGCAGTGGCCTCATCGAATTTCCCCCAGATGAAGTAGGACAGCCCCATCGCCGCGTACGCTTCGGGGAGGTTGCTGTCATACATCAGCGCCTTGAAACTGAATTCCTGCGCCTTGTCCCGGTACTTCTCCTGGCGTGAGAAGTACTGGTACATCTGGCCGTATGCGCTGGAACAAGCCGCGTACGCTGCTGCATAGCGCGGATCGAGCTCGATGGCCTTCTCGAACAGCTGGATCGCATACTCGACACTGCGCTTGGTCAGGCGGTACAGGTAGTCCTGCCCGCGTAGGTAGAAGTCGTAGGCCTGGACATTGACGGTCTGCCGCTTCGTGAGCGAAAGCTTCTCCGAAAAGCTGAGCTTGAGCTTCAGCGCCTCGACGATCTGTTTGGCAACCTGTTCCTGGATGTCGAAGATGTCGTCGAGCTTGCCCTTGTAGGTCTCGCCCCAGATCTGGCGATTGGTCACGACGTCGACGAGCTGGACCGTGATGCGCACCGAGTCCTGGAACTTGCGCACGCTGCCGCCGACAATGTAGCGCGCGCCCAGTTCGCGGCCGATTGTCTTGATGTCCTGCTTCGTGGCCTTGAACTGCATCGATGCCCATCGCGACACGAGCTCGATCTCGCTGACTACCGAAAGTCGCGCGATCAGCTCCTCGGTCAACCCATCGCTGAAGTAATCGGCTTCTTTGTCGGAACTGATGTTGTCGAACGGCAGCACCGCAAGGGCGCCGGCCTCGATCGAAGGCTCGGCGCCGTGTCCAGCTTGTGAACCCGCCTTGGTGTTGCGCGTCTCGGCGCCCGTGGCAGCGGCCGGCTCGCTTCGCGGCGCGCTGATGGTCACGCCGACGCGCTCGAGCGAACGGATGATCGTCCTCAGATTCTCGTCGGGATCGCCGTGGAAATACTCGATGTGCTGGATGCCCGCGAGGGGATACTTGAGGCTCGGCGGAATCTGCGTCGGCTCGAGATGCACGGGCAGGATGTGCCCCTTGCGCTCGCTGGCCAGGAGGACCTCCTTGGTGACATTGTGCGAGCGGACGGCGGATTCCGTGACCAGCAGCAGCAGGACCTTGGCTTTCGCCAGCGCATTGACGATCTCTTCGCCCCACATCGCGGCACCGTCGATGCTGCGCACGTCCATCCAGAGCGGCACGCCGGCCGCGCGGAGCTTCGCGGTCAGCTCGAAGACCTTGTCATTGTCCTCGCGCGAATAGCTGACGAATACGTCTTCTTCCTGTGCCATGCGCATCCTTGGTGGTCGTGCAGGCTAGCTCATCCTCGACCAACTGAGAAGGAGGGGGCGTCCCAGGCAGTTGATCCGGCTCGAATTCTACGGCGCATGGCGGCCGGGCCGAGCAAAGCCCCGCCGAGGGGCCTTTCCTTTCGTCGAGCATGCGGTCCAGGCCTCCCACGGCATCTGGCTGTCATTCGAATCCGCGCGCCATCCGCGCCGGGCTAGCGCCAGTTCATGCCGCGCGCGGAATCCGCCGAAGCTCGCCCTTCATCCGCCGCTCGGCATGCCAGAGGTCATAAGCAGCACGCATCCGCAGCCACAGTCCCGGCCCGTTGCCGCAGAACTTCCCGAGTCGCACGGCCATCTCGGGAGTCACCGCCATCTTGCCGGAGAGGACACGGTGCAGCGTCTAACGGCTCACTCGAAGCTTGCGGGCGGCGTCCGTCACGCTCGAATCGAGCGCAGGCAGGACTTCTTCACGCAGCAGTACGCCCGGGTGGGTCGGGCAACGGTTCGGCTGTTCGATGACGATGTCTTCGCGCATAAGCGCCTCTCAGTGATATTGCTCCGGATCCACTCGCCAGGCATGCTTATTCCAAGACGATCAGTCTCGTCTCCCATTGCGACACGGCTGGCTGGATTCGGTGGCTGCTCGCAGAAGCAGACGTCCACGTAGGTCGTCGGCAACAATTGGGTCGCGAGCGTGATGCCGGCGGCTCCGGCGCCGACGATGCAGATATCGGCATCGATGGTGACAGGCAGGCTCGGTTCGCGTGCGTCGATGACGCTCACTTTCGTGTATTGCGCTTTGTTGTCAGGCCCGGGCTGGATGCGCTCCCACAAGGGGGGCGCACGACATAATTTTGAACGGCTAGACAAAATACGGCGAGATGCGATTAAGATTGGCTGCCGCACACGGGGAATGCCGGCATGCCTCACATGTTTTCAAACTGGTATCTGCACCGGAAGATAGACGCACATGTGCGTCTGTCTGGCCGGCCCATGGAGCATTGCCGCGTCGTCAATCCCTTCCACGCAGTGAGCATCGAGCCCGGGCCGAAGTGTTGCAAGGAGGCCCGCGAACTGGATGGCCGGCGATTCCTGGCGGCTGCGGCGCCGCAGTTGCCACTGCTTAAGTGTGAGAAAACGTCGTGCGCTTGCCACTATGTTCATCACAATGACCGGCGCAGCAACCGGGATCGCCGCCTACAGCCGCATAACCCTCACGGCCACTTGAAAAGTGATCGGCGCACCACCGGCGGCCGGCGTTCCAACGACTAGCGAAGCGCGAGTCCATGCGGCGCGAACGTGCCGTAATAGTGGTCACAATCGCGCCGCAGCCGAGTGGAAGCGCAGCATCCCGGCCGCGTCGAGGCCAAACACGCCGTCGACACCTCGCATCCGCCGGTCTATTACCTGATCGATCTAGCCAATAGCACGGCGGATATCATGGGCCCTGAAAGCGCTTGATGCGTTTCTCGCGACGCATCGACAGCCGAAGGCTCATTGAGATCCTCTGAGAAGAGAGGGGGCTGACCCATTGAAAACCGTCAGGCGTTGTAGCCCTGTATCCATCTATTATTTAACATAATATACATTATGCGAAGTAGGTCAACTGCCGATGACGTTCGGAGCAGCAACGCCTAGCCCCTTGCATTGCGCGCGGTAGATCTCGAGGACCGTCGCCGCATCAAGGACAGTCTCGACATTTCCGGCGGCATCCAGATTGAGATTGGCGCCGCGTATCGCGAACCAAACATCCGTCAGTCCCTTGTTCGTCGCAGGCACATGCAATGTGTGGATTGCTCCGGCCGGCTCGTAAAGGTATGAACCCGCCGTGTTGATGTCCGGATACTCCAGGTAGCGCCAGGATCCGCTCACGGTGAACGCGAATACTTCGCCCGTGTGTCGATGACGCTGGATCGTCACTCCGGGCTCAAATCGGACTCTGATGACCCAGAGCCCGCCTTCGATATTCACCTGCAGGAGCTGAAAGACGACACCTTCCTGGTAGGGCACGAACGGCAGTTCGTTCTCGGCGCGGTGCAGTGACAGCGGCGAGCCAATCACTTCTGATGCCAATGCATTCATCTGGTATCTCCGAAAGTGAGCGAATCCATAGTCGTTCCCTTGCCATATCCTACGAACTCATACGGCATGAGCGGCGCCCTTGGATGCGAGCGTCGTGAACGACGTCAGCGCCATAGCTTCACGCAGTGCGACATCGAACGGCTCGACGGCTGCATTGAGACCCCGCACGCCAAAGTCCACCCCGACGACGCTGCGGAATGGCCGGGTTCCCGCCTTCATGTCGATCAGCTCGATGATCCTGTCCACCACGAGCCCGGGATCCGTAGGCAGCTCCGGGTTCTTGAACAAGCCCTCGAACGCGACTCCCATCGCTTCGAATGCCTTGCTGGCAGCTGCCGGATAGGTCTTGGCCCTTCCTTCGGCATCCTCCGGCTTCGGGCTGTTCGGAAATAGTGCCGTGGTAAACGGTCCCGGCTCCAGGACTACGACGTCCACGCCTGTGCAGGCCAACTCGCCCCGCAGCGCCACCGAGTAGCCTTCGACCGCCCACTTGCTGGCGTGGTACACGCCAAAGAAAGGCACACTCACCCGTCCGGCCGTAGAGCTGATGTTGATGATCAGGCCCTCGCCGCGCTGGCGCATCGCCGGCAGGAATGCGCGGCTCACCCTATGCAGACCAACGACGTTTATGTCGAGCTGCTGCGCAAACTCATCGGCACTGAATGCCTCGGTAATGCCCACGTACATCTGGCCCGCATTGTTGATGACCACGTCCGGTGCGCCTGACTCGGCGACTACCCTGGCGGCCGCTGCCTCGACCGATGATGTCGAGCCCACATCCAGCTCGAGGACACGCAGTTCCAGCCGCTCGGTGGCAGCCAGTGCCTCAAGCTCCAGGGCGATGCCGGAATTCTTGCCTGCGATGCCGCGCATCGATGCGTACACGCGGTCGCCTCGCCTGGCCAACCATTCCGAGATTTGTTTGCCAAATCCAGAACTGCATCCCGTTACCAGGGCCGTTCTACTCATGAAACGCACTCCATATTTCAGTGTCCAATCGTACTCTTTCCCGATCGGCATGCGATCATCCGCCCCGATGGAGCTCAAGCCGCCTCCCAGCCGCATCTTCACGAACTGGGGTGTGACCTTTCTGGTTGTGCTCGTGCTGTGGATCGAGTTCCTGCTGTGGGGCGACGCGCTTGAATACCGCCGCGTCCTCCTCCTCTCCCAGCCCTGGCGCCTGATCACCGGGCACTTCACCCACCTGTCTCTGCTGCATGCCATGGTCAACTGCGTCGCGCTGATCCTGCTGACCAGGATCTTTGCGGATCGGATGCGCGCCTGGGAGCAATGGGCCGTGCTTCTTGGCACGCCCGTGATTATTTCATTGGTATTCTGGATCGCGATGCCGGGGCTGATCTGGTACCGGGGCCTGTCCGGCGTCCTGCACGCGTTCTATTTCGCCGGCTGCGTCATGTGGCTTTTGTCTTCGAGCGGCCGCGCGCGATGGCTGCCGATCGCAGCCATCGCCGGTGGTGCGATCAAAGTACTGATCGAACAGCCTTGGAGCGAGACCTTCCCCTGGGCAAGCTGGCTAGGCGCGCCCGTCGTACCGCAGGCGCACCTGATCGGTGCGCTGGTGGGTACGGCGGCGGGTCTTTGGCTCACCGCCCGCCGCAAGAAGCAGCAGGCCCAGTAGCCCGAGCAGCTCGATTCCGATCGCACCACCACCGCCTCCGCCGCCATTGCCCGGCCCCGGCGGCGCGATGACATCGTCATTGGTGATTTGCACGTCCAGCGTCGTCGAACCGTCGATCACGGCGCCGCCCATGAGATTCGAGAGCGTGATGCGGAATGTCTCCGTGCCTTCGCTCACGGCGTCATTGACGAGCGGCACGGTGATTATCCGCTCGTCGAATTCGCCCGCGGCCCAGTTGAGCATTCCGTTCGTCGTCGTGTAGTCGCCGCCTGCGGTGGCGGTTCCATCGCTGGTTGCAAACTGGATGCTGACGGCACCGGCAAAGCCGTTGGTCCGTCGCACCCTCACCTGCACCGAACCCGCGTTCTCGCCAACGCTCACCGTGGTACCGACAAAGCCGATGCGGCCCGCACTTTGGGAAAGTGTCGCCGTGTGATCGCGCAGGATGAACAGGCCATTGCTGATATCGCTGATAATGACCGTGCCTGACGGGAAGAATGGATAAACGCCCCAGGCACCGTCGAAGCCGGCACTGTTCGCAGCAGGCGATACAAAAGTGTCGAAATTCGAAATCTCGCGCAGCTGCATCGGATTCGATACGTCGAAAACGACGAGTCCACGCCGGTAGTGCGACACGTAATACAGGTTCCCCTTCGCATAACCGTTGTGATCGGTCGTCGTGTCGGGCCCCTGGTAAGTTGCCTGAATGAACGGGTTGCGCAGATCGTCCACATTCATCGTGTAGATTTGCGTGAACCGCCCGAGCCGGATTTCCTCCAGCTCGTCATGCACGAAGATGCGCCGCTGGTCCGCACTCGGCCAACCCGAGTGCGTGTAGTTGGCATCGGAGTAGGACGTTGAGGACAGCCTGACCGGCGCCGCCTTGTCGGTCACGTCCCAGAGATCCACGGTGTTTTCGTTGAAGTCGACCAGCACTTCGCAGGGATTGTGGCCGAGCGCGCACTGCGTCGTGCGCGCGTCCGTGATCAGCATGCTGGTCGAATCGTGCATGTACTGCGCGCCCGGCGCCTGGCGGATGAATTGCGGCTGCGCGGGATTCGCCAGGCTGTAAACGCGCCAGGAACCGCCGCCAATGTTGCTGCCAGCGAGGTACAGGAAGGCCGTCGCGCCCGGCAACGCCATGTTGGTCGAGTAATTGATGTTCGATACATAGGCCGTGTGCTGAGAGCCGGTGTCGGGGAGCGTCGTTGCGAGCGATACCGAGCTCGGCAATCCCGACAGATTGATGACCTGCAGGCCCGCAGTGCGGGCCTCGGTCGTGATGTAGGCATAGGCTCTGTAGCGGTTCGCCGCGACATCGAAATGCTGATAGATCTTGACCTCACGCCAGGACGAGGAAATTCCGGGAATGGTGTCCACCTGACGTGGATTCACGGGATCGGTGATTTCCACGACCGCCGTGCCATTGCTCAAGCCCACGACGGCGTATTCACGGTTGTCGTTGAGATCCTCCAGCCCCCAGACGTTCCCGGCCGACACCGGCTGGCTGATGAACTGGTTCAGCGGAATCTGCGCCTGGAAATCGACATTTCGGCAGGGGAACTGCCCCGCCATGCCCTGCACGCAGGGCATGGCCGCTATGGCTGTCGCTTGCAACGCAGGCGCCGGACTCTCGTCCACGATGCCTTGCTGCGCAGACGCGATGTCGGCTGCCCACTTGAAGCCGAGATGCATCATCGCCTGGCGATAGCGCGGGTCCACGCCCACCAGGATGGTCGGGTTGACGTCCGGGTCCTGAATTTCGAAGTGCCCGACATCATAGCCGCCCTGGGCGCGGATCACCCCGAACAGAAAGCTCTCGGGCTCAACACCGCTCATGTCGTAGATGCCGGTGGCAACCTTGACGGTATTGCCCGGCAGAGCCTGGGCGAGCGCGTACTGGAGGCTGCGGCAGGGTTCGTGGTGCTCCAGGCAATCGGATTTGTCGACGCCATCCGGGTCCACGAAGCGCGCCCCCAGCGTGTCGTCGTGCGACGACGAGATCATCGTGACGCCAGCGAACAGCAAGCCGGTCCATGGCAGGGTGCGGCGCATGAGTGTCACTGGCTTCTCCCTATCGGACACCGTCGACCAGGATCAGGCTGGCCTCGGACGCAGTCTGGCGCAATGCCTTGGGCAGCCGGTACATCTCCGAGTTCCACCATTCCCTGGCGCGTTCGTAGCTCGGAAACTCGAGGATCACCACGCGGTTTGACGCCACGTCGCCCTCGAGTGACTCCGCCTTGCCGGCGCGCGCCAGAAATCGACCGCCGTGGGCGGTAATCGAGATGGGACTCTGCTTGACGTATTCCTTGTAGGTCTCCGGGTCCAGGACCTTGACGTT
>JANOSR010000245.1:0-3133 GCA_031415935.1 Steroidobacteraceae bacterium
GCTCTGCTACCCGCAGTGAAGAGTCCGTGAGGACACGACCGCGCCATGTCGTTCAGAAAATCGCCCATGCGCTGAAACTTCTCGTGCTCGCGCGTCGAAAGAATTGCGGCAACCTTTCCTCGATGGATGCCATAGTGATACACCTGTTGATGGTGCAGCCGTGTTAACCGGCGTGCAATTCTGACCAGGTTAGGGGTGTAACCGGCGTCCAAAATTGACCACCCCGTACCCTGCACGGTCTCGAAGGCCGTGCAGGGAGAACTGGGGTGTTGTGCGTGGAAACGATTGGCAAGATCCGCCGGCGGCGGCTGGTGAATGGGGAGACGATCAGCGCGATTGCGCGGGATCTGCAGCTCTCGCGCAATACGGTGAAGCGGGCGCTGCGCTTTGAGGGCGAGGCCTTTGAGTATCGACGGCGGCACCAGCCGCAACCGAAGCTGGGGCCGTACGTGGCGACGCTGGAGTCGTGGCTGGAAGCGGAGCAATCGCTGCCGGCGCGCGAGCGGCGCACGGCGCAGCGGTTGTATGAAGCGCTGCGACTGGAAGGGTATGCGGGTGCCGTAGACGCGGTGCGCCGGCACCAGCGGCAATTTGAGCGGCGGCGTCACGCGATCGCCACGGCGTTCATCCCGCAAAGCTTTGCTGCCGGCGAGGCGTATCAGTTTGACTGGAGTCACGAGCACGTCGAGCTCGGTGGCATCCATCAAGTGGTGAAGCTTGCGCACACGCGGCTGTGTCACAGCCGTGCGTTCTTCCTGGTGGCGTATCCGCGCGAGAGCCAGGAGATGGTGTTTGACGCGCACGAACGCGCGTTCACGTTCCTGGGTGGCGTTCCCCGCCGTGGCATCTACGACAACATGAAGCCGGCGGTGGATGCGATCTTTGTCGGCAAGGAGCGGCGCTATAACCGCCGCTTCCTGGTGATGTGCAATCACTACCTGATCGAACCGACCGCCTGCACACCGGCGGCCGGCTGGGAAAAGGGTCAGGTCGAGAACCAGGTGGGCAATGTGCGGGAATGGCTGTTCACGCCGAAAGTGCGCTGCGCGGATCTGGCAGAACTCAATGCGCACTTGGCGACGCGATGCCTGGAGCTGGCCGCCGAGCGGCGTCATCCGGAACAAACCGAGCGCACCATCAGCGAAGTCTGGGCCGAAGAGCGCGCGGCACTGCGCGCGCTGCCGGCGCACTTTGATGGCTTTGCCGAGAAGTCTTGCCGGATCTCGGCCACCTGCCTCGTCTACTTCGAGCGCAACCGCTACAGCGTTGAGTCGCGCACGGTGGGGCAAGTGGCCACGGTGCGCGCGTATGCGGAGCGGATCGTGGTGGTGTGTGCCAACGAAGTGATCGCGGAACATCCGCGCTGCTTTGAGCGGGGCCGCACGCTCTACAACCCCTGGCATTACATCGCGGCGCTGGGGCGCAAGCCCGGGGCGCTGCGCAACGGGGCGCCGTTCAAGGACTGGAATCTGCCCGGCGCCATGACACGGTTGCGCGAGCGCTTGGCCAAACATCCGGATGGGGATCGGCAGTTCGTCGAGATCCTCTCGATGGCCAGTCTCTATGGGCTGGAGGCCGTGAGCGAGGCCTGTGCTGCCGCACTCGATGAACAGGTCGTTAGCAGTGCGCATGTCGTGAACCTCTTGCACCGTGCCGCCGAGCCACGCCGCGTGGCGGTGTTGCAAGTACCCGAAGCGCTGACGCTGCGCATCGAGCCGGCCGCCAACTGTGATCGCTACGACCAGCTGTTGCGGTCCCGATCTTTGATCCCTGTGTTCGTGAACCACCATCCATCGGAGGACATCGATGCCATCGCCACTACCCGAACTACTGAAGACACTGCGCCTGAACGGCATGGCCAGCGCACTGGAGGAGAGCTTGAGTGCCTTGAGCCAGAAGAAACTGGCACCCACGACGTGGCTGGCGCAGCTGCTGCAGGCGGAGCTGGCCGACCGCCAGGCTCGCTCCTACCAATACCAGTTGCGTCAGGCGCGCTTGCCGATGCCGCGCGATCTGGATAGCTTCAACTTCCGCGAATCGACCGTGAACGAAACGCAGTTCCGCCAACTGCACAGCGGCGAGTACCTCACCACGGCGCGCAACATCGTGCTGGTTGGCGGCACGGGCACCGGCAAGACGCATCTGGCCACCGCACTGGCGCGCCAGGCGGTCCTGCAGGGCAAGCGCGCCCGCTTCTTCAGCGTCGTCGATCTGGTCAATCAACTCGATGCCGAAAAGCGCGAAGGCCAACCAGGAAGACTGGCCGCGCGCTTGCTGCATCATCACGCCATCGTGCTCGATGAGCTCGGTTACTTGCCCTTCGCGCAGGACGGTGGCGCGTTGCTATTCCATCTGATCAGCAAACTCTACGAGCGCGTATCGCTGATCGTGACCACCAACCTCACCTTCGGTGAATGGAGCAGCGTGTTCGGGGATGCCAAGATGACCACGGCATTGCTGGATCGGCTGACCCATCGCTGCGACATCATTGAAACCGGCAACGACAGTTATCGGTTCAAGAAGCGCAGCTGACCCTCTGCCGCCTTCGGCGGCAGACCAGGCTGCGGCTTAAGCCGATATCCATCAAACGCAGAATCAGAATCCCGAAACTGATCGCCAGAAACGCCATCACCCCTGGTCAATATTGCACGCCGGTTACTGGTCAACGTTCAACGCCTGTTGACAGTAGGTTTATGGATCGATACGAGACTGCGCCCAATGGGCCGGTTGTCGATCCGACGACCCGGCAGCCGATCCGTGGCATCGCCGGGTACGAAGGGCAGACAGGCTTTGAAGATTCCTACTACGTCGTCGGTCGCTACGACCGTCCGACCGGCGGGTGCGACGGGATCGCCTCGCAGGAGATTGTGCGGGGTCGGGTTCGGTGGGCGGCGCAAACGTTTGACCACGTCCTGTTCGAGGGCCTGGTCGTCACGACCTGCTTCGGGACGTACATGAAGTTCCTGAAACAGATCGCGCCCGGACGCCACGTCTTCCTTTTTCTCCACCCTCCGGTCGAGGTCTGCGTAGGGCGCGTCTTCATGCGCAGGGAGATGAGCGGAAACGGGAAGCTGTTCGATCCCGAAGGCGTCCGCCGTCACCACGCCTTTGTCAGCCGGGCCATCGAGCGCGC
>JANOSR010000246.1:0-4652 GCA_031415935.1 Steroidobacteraceae bacterium
AACTGGCTGGCCCGCGTCGCGCAGCGCCCGGATATGAATCTGGATTCCTTCGCGGATCAGCTTCAACACTTCGCGACGGGATTCGCCGACCGCAACGCAACCGGGCAGATCAGGCACATAGGCGCCGTAGCTGGTCTTGCCCTTCTCCACTACAACCAGGTATTCCACTACTTCGCTCCTGAAGCCGGGCGCAATTCAAAGCTGATACCGACTGATGTCCAGAGCGCCGTGGAAGACACCGAGAATGTCGACGTCATCATGGTCGCGGAGCAAATAGGCGATGCGATAGTGCCCGTAATGCAGGACACGGACATGGCGCACTGATGCCCGGTAGCGGACACCCATTTCCGGAAAGTCTTTCAGCGCCTGCGCGCGTTCAAGAATGCCCTCGACAGTCCCGGTCGCGGCTTCCGGATTGTCTGCGGCTATGTAGTCAAAAATGTCCCTGAGCCAGCATTGCGCCTCGTCAGTCCAGACTACCCGTGCCATGTCCGAATTCTTCGGCCCATTTCCTCGCTGGAGATCGTGCGGCCGGCGTCCGAGTCGGTGAGTCCACGCTCCACCATGATGTGGAACGCAAGTTCACGGACAATCTCTTCCCGCGAACTATCTTCGGGCTGCTGTCGGATCAGTTGCGCCAGTTCTTCTTTGGCCTTCGACATATCCGGAACCTCTTGAGATATGTAGTTTGCCACATGGTAGGCCCGCGGTCGCAGGGGTACCACCCGGAAAATGCCGGCCTTTACACACTTTCGTGAGCTCCCTCTCGCGCCGGCGGCCTCAGTTTCGAGCAATTGTGCCGACATAGGCGCTGTTCGGGATGGTCGCGGCCGTCACCAGCTCGGTCGTGTCCACGAGCCCGGCGAAGTCCACGTGCTGGCGCATCGGTAAATAGCTCAGACCCCAATCCTCGCCAACGCCCGGTTGACCGCTGCCTGATCGAACCGCGCAGGATCGAAGTGGCCGCCGCTCCACTCCATGTAGTTCCGATGCTCCTCATGGCGCGAATCCGAGATGGCGGCGAGGAAATTGGCATAGCCATGCGCGCCACCGACGTCCTCCGGCGGGCAGGCGTTTTCGCCGCCCGTGCAAAAAATTTCGGCGGCAGCGGATGCCGTATCCGGGTGGCGGTCCTCGACCACGACCAGATGGTGCCAGCCATCGCCGAAGTCGTAGACATAGTCGAAGCAGCGCGCATTCATCCCGAGTGCCTTGCTCAAGACAACGCGGCGTTCGTCCACCTGCTCCAGCCCTCCGGCCAAATCCGGGTCGGGCTCGGCGTAGCGCACGCCGTTGATCACGAACTCATGCAGATGGCTGTTGGTCCAGCCCAGCGCGGCCTGAAACACGCGATGCAGCCTGGGCAGGGTGATGTCCGCGGGCAGTAGCAGATGGCGCCAGATCAGCGGGCGCACATCGAGCAACTGAATCCGCAGCAGCCATGGCCGCTCGAGCCCTCTAGCTGGCCGAATGCGTGTGATGCCCATGGGCGGCACCGTCGCTCGGAATTGTCAGACCGTCAAGACCTCGTCGAATAACAATTGCGTGCGCACGGGAGTTACCTTATTTTCTGAGCCCAGACTGCTTCAGCACATGTTGGCCTCAGATTAATCCCTCCAGGCGTCGCGCGCCGTGGACGATTCGCACGACAGTAATCTCATTCGCTTGGCACTGATAGACAATCAGGTACCTGCCCAACGGGAAGGAGCGGAGGCCGAGCGCGATGTCATCGCGTGCCCGGCCAAGGCCAGGCGCGCCGGCCAGCAATCGAAGTGTCTGATCAAAGCCAGATATCGAGCAGATCCTGCTGCGCAGGGCCTGTCAGGATGACGCGCGTCATTTGCCTCGCTGGCCTTTGATTGCTTTCGCCTGGTCCAGCTGTCGGCGCCCTTCCCGTTTGGTTTTGGCGGTGTCGAGCGCGTGCCTGACAGGGCTTTCCAGCCCTTCCCGCCAGAGCCGCCGGAGCTCTTCGATGGCTTCCTCGCGGGTCTCGCGCCGGCCCTTCCACTCGCGCAGGGCTTCGCGAATCACTTCGCTGGTCGAAGCGTAATCCCCTGATTCAACGGCGCGTCGAACGAGCGCGAGCATGTCGGTGGGCATTGCCACGCTGATTTTCGCGATGTTTGCCATAGGTCCTCCGGTTACAGGAGGAAATAGTAGCAAATAGTCATACCGGTGTCCCTTGGCGCCGACAGGATTCTGGCGGGCACAAGCGGCGTTCGCCTGCGTGTTTTCGGGTGGAATGGTCTCGAAAGAGGTCGTGCGAGCCAAAGGAATTCCAGAGCCGCCCGCCATCAATTCACGTCGTGAATGATAATCATGCACGTCATGGATGCCGCCACCTTCCCCCGAGATGTGTGGTCACCACCAGAAAGGTGATTGAAAGGACTATCGCAGCAATGCGAGCTGGTCGCGAAGTGCACGCTCTTGCCGGACGGTCGTGTCATTTGCACCTGCGGCACATTCCAGTACGGAAACCAGAGTGCCTGGCGATAGATTCGAGGTCCGCGCCATTACACCGCGATTGACGCGAGTGCGAACGGCCACTGGATCAACGTCCACGAGCGCGCGCAAGTCGACCCATGTTTTTTTAGTCAACGGCGGGCCAGGCACGCCGAGAAAATAGCCGGGATATGGATCGCCGTGATAGCAGACCGGCACCTCCGGTCGGCCATGCTCTTGGCTGGTCATCAATCGCGTCACCCAGTCGCCGCCCGGAGTGAGTGCGAGTAAGACAAGGTATTTGCGTTTGGGCTCGCTGGTTTCAGAATTCCGATAGAACCGATCGTGGCGGTAGATATCCCCTGGCCGCACGCGTCCATCACCGGTGGTCTTGGTTCATCTCAGTGGCGCGATGAATTGGCTTCGATGATGGCGTCGTACTCGCTCGCCGCCATCAGCACCGCATCGCGATTCGGGTCGTCGTCCGGTACGGCAAGCGCATAGGGGATACGCGCTTCGTTACCGCGGCCGCCGTCCCAGATCTTGTCCCAGGGCCCGCGCTCCTCGTGGGTCAGTCCGATCAGCAGCGGAGTCATGTCATCACGATGCCGTTCAGCGAGCTCCTGCATCAGGCGCAATTCGCGTTTCGTGAAATGGCTGTCGTCGAATGGCACTCTTGGCTCGATTCGCAGGCGGTCAAAGTCGATCACGCGCTCTGGCGAGACGTCGATTGCTGCTGCAAGGTCCGGTTCGCGCTGATCCCACTCCTGCATCAATTCGAACGGCACAGGGCCATGCTTCCATGCCCGATACTCCATCCCAGTCACGCTGCGACCCGTCTCGCGGAAGTGGTGAAAATCCAGCAAGTACAGGAGCTTGAACAGCTTCGACTTGCCGCAATAGGCCGTATTGCGCGCAAAAAAGACGATCGTGTTGATGAGTTTCTCGCGATCCCTGGAGATCAGCATGTGCATTTCGGACCCTGGCGGCGCGTGGCCTGGACCTAAAGTAGTCCAGTCGCTACAAGGGCGCAAACCGGGAATCTCGGGCTTTCGTCTCGTTTCTCGGAGGACGATGAGGGAGTCCGTTTCCGAGGGCAGGAGCCGGGCAGTCGACGGGGGTCATGTGAGACTTTCGGGCCCCTCGTGACAGTATTGCAAGATGGGGGCCGGTGGGTCGGCCTGGGGTTCCATCAATAATGAAAGAGATTGTCGTACTGGTCGACTTCGAGAATGTCCAGAAGCTCGATCTGGCGCGACTCCCCGCCCATGCACGCATCAAGATCTTCGTCGGTGCGCAGCAGGCGAAACTGCCGACCGCGCTGGTGCTCCAGGCTCAGGCACTCCGATTATCGATCGAGTGGATCCGAATCGACGGCAACGGCCCCAATGCGCTCGACTTCCACATCGCTTGCCACCTGGGAGAGGGCATTGCCAAGACTCCGCAGGCCGAGTTCGTGATCCTGTCGCGTGATACCGGCTTCGATCCGTTGATGTGCCATCTCAAGGCCCGCGGCCTGCATTGCAAGCGCGAAGCTCTTGCTCCACCAACCAAGGCACCGCCGAAGCCCCTGCTGGATGCGAATGCCCAGCAGGTGGTCGAGTTGCTCGGCCGCACGGAAAAGAACAAGCGGCCGCGGAAGCGCAAGACGCTGACCAATCACTTGGTCAACCATTTCCAGAAAAAGCTGTCAGCCGGGCAGGTTGCGACGGTGATCGGTCAACTCGTCTCAGCCGGAAAGATTGCCGGGACGGATGCGGCGTTGGTCTATCATTTCTGACGAGGCGGGGAGCTAGCAACAGGCCTCTGCAGCGAGCGCACACAATTTGATAGCCAGGGGAATTGCCGAACGTTCCAGGGGGGTGTGGATGCTGATGCTTGGAAAGTATCTGGACGCAGGAAACCTTCCACGCCTTCCTGCAGATGCCGTCGAATTGTTGGGCGATGCTTTTGATTATGGAAGTGCAGGAGCATTGCTCGCCGGCAGGGAGGCAAATGCGCTATTGAGCACCTTTGGGGCTCGTGGAGAGACAGTCCGCAGTCGTGTGGCGGCCATCGTTCATCGCGAAGCGGATTCACAGGGCGGATCGATATTGGCTTACGAAATGGCGGGAACGAACGAGGAAGAGGCGCGTCGACTTCTGGCTGCTCTTGGGCTTGGTCTGGGGATTTGACTCGCGGCCGCGGCCGCGGCCGTGGTACTGGCGCGG
>JANOSR010000247.1:0-3133 GCA_031415935.1 Steroidobacteraceae bacterium
TCGTTCGCCATCGCGATCGCCTGCGCCTCGGTTTCGAAGCGGAACAGGGGCGCGACCGGGCCGAAGGTCTCCTCCCTCGCGAGCATCATCGCGGGTGTCACGCCCGTGAGCACGGTCGGCTCGTAGAAAGTGCCGCCGAGCGCATGGCGTCGCCCGCCGGTCGCGATCTTCGCGCCTTTCGCAAGCGCATCCGCGACGTGCTCTTCGACTTTCGCCAACGCGGCCGCGTCGATCAACGGTCCCTGGTCGGTTTCGCCGGCGAGTCCGTCGCCGACCCGGAGTTTCTTCACGGTCGCGATCAGCTTCGCGGCAAATGCATCGTAGACGCCCGCCTGCACGAGCAGCCGGTTGGCGCAGACGCAGGTCTGGCCGGTGTTGCGGTACTTGCTCGCGATCGCGCCGACGACGGCGGCGTCGAGATCCGCGTCGTCGAATACAATGAAGGGCGCATTGCCGCCGAGTTCGAGCGAGACTTTCTTCATGGTGCGAGAGCACTGCGCCATCAGCAGCTTGCCGATTTCGGTCGAGCCCGTGAATGAAAGTTTACGCACTCGCGCATCGCCGGTCAGAACGCCTCCGATCTCGCGCGCCGGTCCGGTGATCACATTGAAGGCGCCCGCCGGCAACCCCGCGCGTTGGCCGAGTTCGGCGAGTGCAAGCGCGGAGTAGGGCGTCTGTGTCGCCGGCTTGCAGACGACCGTGCAGCCGGCCGCGAGCGCGGGTGCCACTTTCCTCGTGATCATCGCGGCCGGGAAATTCCAGGGCGTGATCGCGGCGACCACGCCGACCGGCTGGCGCAGCACGAGAATGCGCTTGTCGGCCTGGTGGCCCGGGATCACGTCGCCGTAAAGGCGCTTCGCTTCCTCGCCAAACCACTCGACGAAGGACGCCGCATAGGCGATCTCGCCGCGCGATTCCGCGAGCGGCTTGCCCTGCTCGGCGGTCATGAGCACGGCGAGGTCCTCCGAATTCGCCATCATGAGGTCGTGCCAGCGGCGCAGCACGAGGGCGCGCTCCTTGCCTGTCTTCGCGGCCCAGGCAGGGAAAGCCGCATGCGCGGCGGCGACGGCGGCCTCGGTCCCTGCGGCATTGATGGCGGGCACTGTGCCGAGCTTTTCGCCGGTCGCGGGATTCGTCACAGGTAGCGTCGTGCCCCCTGCGGCGTCGATCCAGGCGCCGTTGACGTAACACTGCTGGCGGAAGAGCGTTGTGTCCTTCAGTTTCATCATGCTGCCTTCACGACGCGCTGATCGATCGCGCCAAAGATGGAACGACCGGCGGCATCGAACATCTCGATGCGCACGCGATCGCCGAAAGAAAGAAAGGGTGTCACGGGCCGGCCCTGCTCGATGGTCTCGAGCATGCGCCGCTCGGCGAGACAGGTGGAGCCCAGCGACCGGTCGCGATTCGAAACCGTGCCGGAACCGACGATCGTGCCGGCGCCGAGCCGGCGTGTCATGGTCGCATGCGCGATGAGCTGGCCGAAATCGAAAGTCATGTCCACGCCCGCATTCGGCTGGCCGAGCAGGCCGTCGTTGAGGTGCACGGTGAGCGGCAGGTGGACCTTTGCGCCTTCCCAGGCCTCGCCCAGCTCGTCGGGTGTTACCGCAACCGGCGAGAACGCGGTCGCGGGTTTCGACTGGTAGAAGCCGAAGCCCTTGGCAAGCTCGGCCGGTACCAGGTTCCTGAGCGACCAGTCGTTGACCAGCATCAGGAGCTTGATGTGCTGCCGTGCGTTCATCGCATCCCTGCCCATCGGCACGTCGTCCGTGATGACGGCGACCTCGCCCTCCAGATCAATGCCCCAGTCCTCGCTCGCAAACGCGGCGGCGCCGGCCGGCGGCAGCAGGTCATCCGAGCCACCCTGGTAAACGAGCGGATCGGTCCAGAACGACTCGGGCATCGTCGCGCCGCGCGCCTTGCGCACCAGCTCGACGTGATTGACGTAGGCGCTGCCGTCCACCCAGTGGTAGCTACGCGGCAGTGGCGACAAGGCGCGCGCCGGATCGAAGTCGAAAGATTCCGCGCTGCCCGATTCGACGGAACGTGCAAGCTGTTCAAGGCCTGGTGCGGTACGCGCCCAGTCATCGAGCGCCGCCTGCAGGGTCTGTGCGATGCCGGTGGCGAATGCCGCGCGTGACAGGTCGCGACTGACGACCGCGAGTCGGCCGTCGCGGCTGCCATCCGCGAGCGTCGCGAGTTTCATTTCGCGGAGCCTTTCCAGCTGTCCACGTAACCCTGCCATTCGACGGAAGCGGCGGCGGTGCCGATCTCGAGCGCATCGCGCGTGTCCACCATCACGGCGTATTCATCGGTTGCGGGCTTGGTCTGCACCAGCATGCGCTCGAGCGCCTTGGGATGCGGGCCATGCGTGAAGCCCCCCGGGTGCAGCGTCATCATGCCCGGGTGGATGTTGTCGCGGCTGAAGAAGTCACCCGCGTGATAGAAGATGACCTCGTCGTAGTCGTCGTTGTTGTGAAAGAACGGAATCTTCAACGAGCCTGGGTCGGTCTCGAAGGGCCGTGGCGCGAAGGTGCAGACGACGAAGCGATTGCCGAGGAAGGTCGTGTGCGCCGACGGCGGCAGGTGATAACGGTGGCTCATCAATGGGCGGATGTCGCGCACATTGATGCGGCAGACGGAAAGATCCCCGTGCCAGCCGACCGCATCCAGCGGGTTGTAGGGAAAGGTCGCCGTCGAGACGCGGCCATGGCGCTTGATCGCGACCCGCCAGGGTTTCTCATCCTGCTGGGCGCGGAACGCATCGTCGATGCGGGGCGTGTCGAGCATGGCCGGGTCGAAAATCGCATGCGGACCGACCAGGCCCTTGTCCGGCAGCATATAAGAGGCGTTGGTCGCCTCGATCATGAGCGCGACAACCGGCTCGGCGCACTCGAGACGCCACATCGTGCCGCGCGGCAGGACGATGTAGTCACCCGCCTCGAATTCGAGCCGGCCGAAATCGCAGAACAGCTGACCGCGCCCGCGGTGTACGAACAGGAGTTCATCGCCGTCGGCGTTGCGTGCCAGATGGTCCATGCGCCCGCTGATGCGCCACTGCCGGATGCGGCAATGCGCGTTGTGCAGCACGTCATCCGCGGACCAGGGGCTTGCTGCGACGGCATCGAGCTTC
>JANOSR010000248.1:0-8658 GCA_031415935.1 Steroidobacteraceae bacterium
TGCCAGGGCTCGGGCTGCACGCCGCTGCCAGCGCGCGTGTAGGGCCGGTAGAAACCGTAACGGTGCATGTTGCGGCTCAGCCAGCGTGACAGCGCGGCAAAGTTTCCGCCGCGCATGAATTCCGGCGGCTCGAGTTTCGCCTCGTAGCCGCCCGCGACCACCCGGCCATCGACGACGTCGATGTCGCTGCCCCAGTGATGACGACTGGCACCCGGCAGTGCCGACCATAGCAGGATCGCTTCGACCCGTTCTTCCGGTGTCAGGCGGCTCAGGTCCGCCGGCCTTCCTGCGCGATCGAGCGCCGGCCGCTCGCCGCGATACTTGGCATTCCAGATCCGGCGCTGGCGCTCGAAGTCGCGGAATGACGACACCGGCAGCAGATCGAAGCCCGCGCCTGCGGCATCCTCCCGCATCGCGAGGAAAGCATCGACCACCGCGGCATGCAGCATGCAGCGCGGAGATGCCAGATCGACGATGTGGCTGCGGTCACGGCCGGTTAGTTGCAGCGCGTCCAAGCGGGCGATGCTACCGCACCGGGTGTGCCGCGGCGAAAAGCTTCCGGCCGGCAGGCAGCGTATGATGCCCGACGGCTGAGACCGGGAATTACAAGATTATCGGGGGTCGGCGCGGCAGCACCGCTACGACGGAATGAAGCCCACATTCAGGACCAGAGCGCTCGTCATGGCGACCGCCGCCAGCGCGGTGTTGCTGGTCGTGCTCGTCGCCCTCACGGCCATAGACTTGCAGCTCGACATCGCAGCAGACAGCGCGCTGGTCGAACAGGTCGCCGCGGGCGGCGACGCCCGGCGCACGGCCGAATTCACCGCCGCGCTCGACGTGCGCCGCAATTCTGAGTTCGAGAGCCAGCTGCTCGTGCTGGCCGGCGCAGGCCTGCTGTTGCTCGGGATCGCGTTCGCGGTGGCCTGGCGGTTCACGCGGCGCGTCGAAGACCCGCTCGAGGAATTGCGCGACGCGGTGGAGCGGCTCGCAGCCGGCAACTGGACGACCCGTGTCGAAGCCCCTGCCCGCGGCTACGGCGCGGATCTCGCGCTCGCGCTCGAGCGGCTGCGCCTGAATCTCAGCGATCATGCGGCCACCGGCCGCGCGCTCGACATCATGCTCGACAGCATGAATGACGCCGTATTCGTGACTTCGCCGGATGGCCTGATCAAGCGCGTCAACGTGGCGGCGACGCAGCTTCTCGGCTGGTCGCAGATGGAGTTGCTGGGCCGTGAACTCGCCTACGTGATCTCTGACCAGGACCGCACGAATTTCAACATCGAGCAGGCCGCCAACGAGACGCTAGAGCTGACCGTCAGGACACAGAATGGCCAGACGATTCCGGTGTCGCTGTCCGGCTCGGTCATCGCGGCGGACGATCCCCGTTTCCAGGGCTGCATCTTCGTCGCGCGCAACATCACCGAGCGCAAGCGCGCCGAGCGCCGGATCCGCTATCTCGCGCGATACGACACGCTGACCAAGGTTCCGAACCGGATGCAATTCCAGCATTCGCTGCAGCAAGCCATCGCGCGCGCGCGCCGCGGCGACCAGGCGATCGCGCTGATCTACCTCGACCTCGACCACTTCAAGGAAGTCAACGACACCTTCGGCCACGCGGCCGGCGACCGCGCGCTCGAAATCCTGAGCGAGCGGATGATCCGGCGCATGCCGCGCGGCACGATGCTCGGACGGCTCGCCGGCGACGAGTTCGCAGTGTTCATCGAGAATCTGCCGAGTGACGAGGACAACCGCCAGACCGTCGCGGCACTCGCACGGGAACTCCTCGACGAACTCGGCCGGCCGTTCCAGCTTGGGCAGCATGAACTTTACGTGACGAGCAGCCTCGGCATCGCTTTCTGTCCGCAGGACGCGGACAACGTCGTGGACCTTATCCGCGACGCGGACGCCGCGATGTATCACTCGAAGCAGAATGGGGGCAACAGCTACAGCTTCTTCACGGCCGAGATGAGCGTGATCGCAGTCGAGCGCCTGATGCTGAAGAGCAAACTCAGACGCGCGATCGAGCGCGACGAGCTCGTGATGTTCTACCAACCCAAGGTGGACCTGCGCGACGGCCGCGTGGTCGGCGGAGAGGCGCTGTTGCGCTGGAGATTGCCCGGTCACGGCGACATTCCGCCGGCGCAGTTCATCCCGCTCGCCGAAGAGTCGAACCTGATCCAGGAAATCGGAGAATGGGTTCTGAAGCGGGTATGCAATGACTACCGGACCTGGCAGGACCAGGTGCCGAAACCCGGCCGCATCTCCATCAATCTGTCGCTGAAGCAGTTGCGCCAGGCGGAGTTCCTGACGCGCTACCGCTCGGTGTTCGACGACACCGGAGTTTCGCCATCGAACTTCGAGCTCGAGATCACCGAGACGACCCTGATGACCGATGCGCGCCGCATGGTGCGCCTCCTCGACGAGCTGTATGCCATGGGATTGCACCTGTCGATCGACGATTTCGGAACCGGTTACTCGTCGCTGTCCGCGCTGCAGCAGTTCCCGGTCGGCACACTCAAGATCGACCAGTCGTTCGTGCGTCACGTCGCAGTGTCGCGCGAGGACGCGACTCTCGTGCGCACCATCATCGAGATGGGAAAGAATCTGGATCTCGAGGTCGTCGCCGAGGGCATCGAGACGCAGGAGCAACTTGACTTCCTGCGCAGCCTCAACTGCCACTATGGGCAAGGGCGGCTGTTCGGCGAGCCCATGTCGGCCGCCGATTTCCTGCAGTTGCTGCTGACGCAGAGCCGCGGCGACTCGCGCTTCGGGCCGCTGTTCGCCGAAGCCTGAGGGCGCTTAGATTTTGCCGATGCGCGCCGCGCCGTCACGGCGCATGTAGACCCTGACACGTTCGCCGACCCGGAAGGATTCATCGCGCGCCTGCACGACGGCGATCGTGCGGCCACTTTCCAGTTCCACCGTGATCTGCCAGGCATCTTCACGCGTCGCGCGCTCCTCGATCGCCTGGCCCGCCACGGCGCCCGCGACCGCGCCGACCGCGGCGGCGATTCGGCGGCCCGATCCACCGCCCACGGTCCGCCCCGCTTCATAGCCGATCAGCCCACCGCCGATGCGGCCGAGCGCCGTGCGCCTGCCCTCGATGATGGCCTCGTCCACGGCCATGACCTCGCCATATCGCACGTCCCAGGCCATGCGCGCTTCGTGGCGCGAGTAGACGCGGCCGCTTGCGGGCGGCGCGCAGCCAGTCGACGACATGGCCGCTGACAGCAGAAAAATCACCCAGACATGAGCCCGCATGTCGCACTCCCGGGCCCGTGGAAGGCGGCCCTACCTGAGGCGCTAACGCGGCAGCCAGCTCCACGGTTGACGTCCGGGGCCTGCTGCATGGAGCATGAGCCGGATGGAAGGAACCGTACTGGAGGACGTCCTGCTGTTGCTCGCCGCCACGCTCGCGGTCGTGGTCGGCGTGCGCCGCCTGAGGATGCCGCCGATCATCGGCTTCCTCGCGGTCGGCATGGCGGTTGGCCCCTATGCGCTCGGCTGGGTCGCGACGACGGAGACTACCGGCGCGCTGGCCGAGTTCGGTATCGTGTTCCTGCTGTTCACACTGGGGCTCGAGTTCTCGCTGCCGCGCCTGATCGCGACGCGTGGCGAGGTGTTCCTGCTCGGCAGCCTGCAGGTCGGCGCGACCACCGCCGCGGTCGCCGCGATCGCCCTGGCCTTCGACGTGCCGCTTGCGGTCGCCGTGCTGCTGGGTGGCGCGGTCGCGATGTCCTCGACGGCGATCGTGCTCCAGCAGCTGACCCAGCAGGGCGAGCTCAATCGCACGCACGGACGGCTCGCATTCGGCACGCTGCTGTTCCAGGACCTCGCCGTCGTGCCATTCCTGGCGCTTGCCGGCGTCCTCGCCTCGGCCGATGCCGCGATCTCCACGCCGGAAATTTCCTTCGCCGTCCTCAAGGCCGCGATCGCACTCGTGATCGTGCTTGCGGCGGGGCGCTGGCTGTTGCGTCCGCTGTTCCACGAAATCGCGGCGAGCGGAGCGCCGGAACTCTTCACATTCGCCGTGCTGTTCGTCGCGATCGGAGCAGCCTGGTCCACCCACGCGGTCGGACTCACGTTCGCGCTCGGCGCATTCCTGGCCGGCATGATGCTGGCCGAGACTGAATATCGTTACCAGGTCGAGGCCGGCATCCGGCCATTCCGCGACACGCTGCTGGGTCTCTTCTTCGTCACGGTCGGCATGCAGCTCGATGTGCCTGGGCTGTTCCGGCACCTGCCTGCCGTGACCGCGATCCTCGCGGGCATGATGCTGCTGAAGACGGTGATCGTGATGCTGGCCGCGCGCGGCTTCGCGGGCCAATGGTTCAAGGCGCTGCGCACCGGCATCGTGCTGTCCGAGGGCGGCGAATTCGGCTTTGCGCTGCTGACGCTGCTGATGCAGAACCGCCTGATCGGCAGCGAAGTCACCCAGCCCCTGCTCGCGGCGATCACGCTCAGCATGGTGTTGTCGCCCTTCCTGATCCGGCACAACAAGCGCATTGCCCGGCTCGTGCTGCGCGAGAGTGGCCCGGCGCAGACCGAACTCGCACGCGTCGAGGCGGCGACGCAGGCGCTGGCCTCGCGCGAACACGTGATCCTGTGCGGCTACGGCCGCGTCGGCCAGAATGTCGCCCGCGTGCTCGAACGCGAAGGATTCGAGTACCTCGCGATGGATCTCGACCCCTACCGTGTGCGAACCGCGCGCGCGGCCGGCGATCCCGTCATCTACGGCGACGCTGCCGACGAGCACATGCTCGATTCGGTGGGTCTCGAGCGCGCCAGCGCTGTCATCGTCACGTTTTCCGACCCGGAGCGGTCGCTCAGAATCGTCGAGGCCGTGCGGCGCGCCCGCGCCTTCGTGCCGCTGCTGGTGCGCACCATGGACGACACGCAGCTCGAGGAGCTGCACGCGGCCGGGGCTACGGAAGTCGTGCCGGAGACCCTCGAGGCAGCGCTGACATTGGTCTCGCACGCCCTGCTCGTGCTCGACGTGCCGATGTCGCGCGTTCTGCGCACGGTCGGCGAGATCCGCCGGCAGCGCTACAAGATCCTGCGCACGGTGTTCCGCCGCGAGGGCGCGGAATTCATCGATGAATCTCATGCGCTGCGCGAGGAGCTGCACACGGTCGTGCTGCCGCCCGGGGCCTGGTCGGTCGCCCGTAGCTTGCGCGAAATCCACGAGCGCGGCGCCGAGGTCTCATTCACGGCCGTGCGGCGCGACGGCATTGTCGGCCGCGATCCCGATCAGGACATGAAGCTGCGCGAGGGCGACATCGTGATCCTGTTCGGCACGCCCGAGGCGAATGAGCACGCCGAGGCGGTGCTGCTGGCCGGCTGATTCAGTCGGCGGCCACGACGATGTCGACGCCGCCGGAGCCTGTATCGATGACGCCGCTGCCCGAACCGTCGTGCAGCCTGACTGTCCAGATGCCGTCGTCGGATTCCTTGACCGTCGCACCCGGCGCATTCACGTCCACGTGCCCGCTGCCGGTATCGATCACGATTTCCATCGAGGGCGCGCCCGCCGATTGCAGGCGCACGCTGCCGGAGCCGGTATCGACGCGCAGACGTTTGAGCGCCGAGAGGTCGCCATCGACCGAGACACTGCCGGAACCCGTGTCCACATTCAGTTCCGTCACATTCGAGACGCCCTGCGCCCGCACGCTGCCTGAGCCGGTGTCCGCGGCGATCGTGCCGCTGAAGCCCTCGACCGTTACCCGGCCCGAGCCGGTGTCGGCGCGCAGCACGCCGGATCCGCCGCGGATTTCGACGGCACCGGAGCCGGTGTCGGCGTCGATCTCGCAGCTGCAATCCGTGATCGTCACTGAGCCGCTGCCGGTATCCGCGCTCACGCGGCCCTTGTGCCCGGAGACTTCGACGTCGCCGCTGCCACTGTCGAGCAGGAGCCGCCCTTCCCCGCTTGTCGATCGCAGCAGACCGCTGCCGCTGTCAAGACGCAATTCTCCCGAGTAGCCTTGCGCGACCGATCCGCCGAACACGTTGCTGACGTCGAGCTTCGCTCCTGCCGGCGCGCGGATCAACAGGTCCACGCGGACCATCGGCGCCTCGTCGCGATCGCCGGTCAGCCGGATCCGTTCACCGAGGTGCGCGACGTACATGACGCCCCACCAGTTCTCGGGACCCTTGCGGTAATAGATCTTTGGGAACTGACCCTTCGGGAACGCGACGTCGAACCGGGATCCCGCGCCGCTGTCGCGCGTCCGGTAGTCGATGGCACGCGCGAGCGCATCGGCCTCGTCCTGCGTCTCGGCTTCAATCGTGGCGGTCGCCGTGACGTGAAAGCCCGCGTCGGCGCCACGCTCGACGCGGATATCGCCGATCAGGTTGCGGACCTCGAGACCCGCCGTCGCATCGGTTTTGTACTGCCAGGCGCGGGTCCGCGTCGCCGTGGCCGCCATGGCCGGCAGGCAGACTGCAAGCAGCGCGAGCGTGGTCGTGGCCCGGATCATCGTTCGCATCAAATTCTCCTCAGGTCGTTTCGTCGCGATAGCGGCGGACCCACATCGCGGCGGCCAGCAACACGCCCGCGGCAACGACGCCGAGCCACAGCTCAAGGGAGCCGTAAAACTCCTTAAGGCTGGCGGCCAGGTCGATCTCGGAAAGCCGGATCGTGTCGGAGGCACCGGCTGCGCTCGCCCGCTCGCCCGAGCCCAATAGCCGATACAGACCGAACAGCCGGTCCGTGAAGAATCCTTCGACGTAGGTCGTGCGCAGCAGCACGAGTTCGAGGACGCTGACTGCGACTGGCGGCAACACGGCCCACAGGAATGGACCCTTGAGCGCCCAGGCCGAGGCCAGCATCAGGTAGGCGACGACCGGCGCGTACCAGAGGATCGCCGTAGCGCACCACAGGAGCGCCAGCGCCACTCCGCCCAGCAGCGACTCGGGCTGCCACATGATGCCGCCGGACATGCCGGCCATTTCAAGCATCGCCGCTCCGCCGCCCGCGACCACGAACTGCGCGAGCACCGCGCCGGTGAGCGCTACCAGTGGGATAACGACCACCGCGACCGTGAACTTGGAAAGCACGGTTTCCGCATCCGACAGCGGCAGGGATTTCCAGAACAGCACGCTGCGGTCGCGGCGGTCCGCGTACAGGGAATCGAGCGCATAGAAGAACGCGACGATGCCCATGACCAAGTAGACGACGAGCGCGAGGCCCGCGTACACGACCAGCAGCAGCTTGACCTGCTTCTCCGGCGGCAGGGTTCCGAGCGCGGTGGGCGCATCCATCGCCCCGATCGGGCCAAGATGAACATTACCCGTCAGGACGGCCAGCAACAGGCAGCCGAGCACGATCAGCGGCGCCACCCAGATCGCCTTGTGCTCCCAGAGCTCGCGGCGGATCAGCCAGAAGAAGCGGCTCATGCGCGTGCTCCCTGAATCACCGCGACGAACAGATCCGCGACTGACGGCACGCCGACGTCACCGAGGCGTTCAAGATCGGCACGATCCACGCCCTTGAACAGCATGTGCGTGCGGCCCAGGCCCTGGCGCTCGCCAATCGGCTTCTGCGCCCTGGCGGCAGCCAGTTGGTCCGGGCGCACCGCGACCTGAGCGTAGCTCTCCTGCACTTCGTCCATCGCCGCGTCCAGCACGATGCGGCCGCGGTCAATGAAAATCAGATCGGTCAGGATGTGCTCGATCTCCTCGACCTGGTGGGTCGTCACGAGGATCGTGCGTTGCTCGTCGAAGTATTCGTTCAGCAATGTTTCGTAGAACTGCTTGCGCATCAGGATGTCGAGCCCGAGCGTCGGCTCGTCCAATACCAGGAGCTTTGCGTCGATCGCCATGACGAGCGCCAGGTGCAGCTGCGTCACCATGCCCTTCGAAAGCTCTTTGACGCGGCTGTCACGCTTGACGTCGCTGCGCGCCAGGAACTGCTCGCAGACATCGCGGCGGAATTTCGGGTGGGTCGCCGCGACCAGGTTGATCAGCTGGCGGACACGGATCCAGCGTGGCAGGACAGCGACATCGGCGATGAAGCAGACGTCCTGCATCAATCGGTGGCGCTGCCGGTACGGGTCGAGGCCCAGCACCGAGAGTTCGCCCTGGAATCGCGTGAGGCCGAGCACGGCCTTCAGCGCAGTGGTCTTGCCGGCACCATTCGGCCCGATCAGGCCGACAATGCGTCCGGCGCCGACGCTGAACGATGCGTCGTTCAATGCATGGGTCACGCCATAGCTCTTCGTGAGCCCGCGCGCCACGATCAGGTCACTCACGCTTATCTCCCTCATGCGCATCTTCATCGCGGTTCGCTGTCAGCGTGGACGCCGCTGCGGGCGGAGCTTTGGCGAGCGCATCCAGCAACTCGCGGGGCTCGAAACCAAGTCTCTGGATTCTTGCGCCGACTTTCGGCCACTCCTCCTCGAGGAAATGCTGGCGTTCGTCCTTCAGGAGCGCGCGGCGCGCGCCTTCGGTCACGAACATGCCGCGGCCACGGCGCTTCTCGACCAGTTGCTCGTCGACGAGCTGCTGATAACCCTTCAGCACCGTCAGCGGGTTCAGCCGGTACTCGGCCGCAACGCTACGGACCGACGGCAGGGGATCGCCGTCGTTCAGCACGCCTTCCAGGATCATCGCCACCACGCGGTCGCGCAGTTGGCGGTAAATCGGCAGGCTGTCGTTCCA
>JANOSR010000249.1:0-8475 GCA_031415935.1 Steroidobacteraceae bacterium
GGTCCACGAATCCGACCACGATCTCGACCAGGGTCTGGAGCCTCCCGGGCACGCCGGTGGTCGCGCGTTTGGCGACGCGGCCGAACAGCATCAGGAATACGAGGCCGAGCAGGACCGCGAAGAACATCGAATCGACGTTCAGCGCATAGAAATTGCCGTGGCATTCGTTCCAGACCCACTCGCCGTCAGCACGGCAGACGGTCAGGTTCTGGAGGTGATGAACGATGTAGTCGCCAGCCGATTGTCCCGCTTCTGCCATGATCGCCTAACGTCCCTTGTCGAACAGCAGTGCAACCGGCAAGGCCACCAGCGTCGCGATGAACCCGGCGAACAGAAACTCCGGGTGCAGCGGTTTCAAGGTCGCGAACACCGCGGCGAACATGATCGCCGCAATCGCGAGCTTGCCGGCCTCTCCGATCCAGCCAGCCCGCAGCAAGCTTTGCGCGCTGCTTGCTGCCCGCGGCGACATCAGTCTCGCCGCCAAAAATGCGTTCGGCACGACGCCAATCAATCCACCCAACAAGGTGGGGACTGCCCGGTCGGAACCAAGCCAGATCCAGACGACCGCCGCGAGGACCAGGCCGGCTGCGAGCTGCGCGAGCAGTATGTTGCGGATGGTTTTCATTTACCCCGCTCCGGCAACAAAAACGCCACATGGCCCACCCAGGTGGGCCGTGACGTTTTCACGCTTTGCAGCAAGCCGCGCGGGCGGCCAAAAACCGGCGGCATTATAGAGGGCTGGACCCCTCCGGCACAACCGCGAAGAGGCCGAAAAACCTTAGTTTTTACGCGGTGTTAAGCAAGATTAAAGGACCGGCGGGCATTTCCCGTTCGGGCAGTTCGGCCCGGTCGGGCGGCGGCCGAAAACATTCCCGGTGTAGGTCATGTAATCGTGCACCGAAACGAGTGTCGAAGTGGACTTATAGGAGGCCGCCGGCGTATTCATGATCGCGTAGGTCTGGGCATGCAGCGCGTCGTTCTTGTCGAGGTAGGGGATGTGCTCCTGGGTCACCCAGGTGCGGTACTTCTTGACGAAGGCATGTATGGGACCGGCCGCGCCCCACCACTGCGGACAGAAGGCCTGGTAGAGCTGGTCCCGCTGCAACCGGATCTCAGTGTGTTCGGCAATGGTCCTGGAGTTCTCGGGAACGCCCATTAACGCCTTCCAGCGCGCGTCTGCCGGCGCATCGGCCGCCGCCAGAGCCGTGTCGTAACGCTTGAACAGCGCATCGCGCTCCGCATCCAGCGCCTGTTTCTTCGCGGTGTCCGTCTGCAACAACTGCGGAAATTCGGCGCCCGCCGACTGGGCCGCCTGCATGTACTTCATCGCTTCCTGAGGGTTGGCCATCATCCATTGCTGCATCCGATTCGCCATCTCCATCGGGTCGATGTTCTGGTAGGCGTCCGCGATCTGCTTGTTGATGGCCTCCTGCTTGTAGAGATCGGCCTGGACGGCGTTGCTTGCCGCGTAAAGCTTGTCATGGAAAGCATCCTGGTTACAGGCAGTCGGCAGCACTGGCATTTTCACCCAGGGCCCGATTGCCGCCGGCTGAGACAACGCGGCGGGCACGCACAGCAATGCGCCGAGGGCGGCCGCAAGCAGGCGGCCTGACCATGGATTGAACATTGGTTTCCCCATTCTTGCTTGTAGCGGCCGTGAGTCGGGGTGCGTGAATGGTATGCTCCCGAATACGGGAGTTTGTCAAGCCATGCGATCCATCAGATTCCTGACGACGCTCGGTTGGGCCGCAGCAGCCATTCTCGTCACGTCAGTCGCGCGGGCCGACGCCCCATGCGATGCGGGCTTTAGAGCCTCAACGCCCGCCGAACGTCAAACGATGACGGCGGTTCTCCAGGCTGCGAAGAAAGCCTTGCCACCCGTCCCGGCGGGATGGGTGATCGTGGGCGATGATCAGATTTCCGTCACCACCAGCCTCTGCCGGGATGGGGAACGGCGTCCGTGGAACTATTCCTTCGGGCGCACCTACACGCAGGTCGGGGATTATGAGTCTCGCCAGAAAGTGATTGCGGACGCCGGCGCCGCCACCGCCGCCGAATTCGCGAAGAAGCAACCGCGACTCGACGCGATCATGGCCAAGATGACCAAGCTCAGCGAGCAGCAGGTCGCCCTGGTGCAGAAGGGCGACATGGCGCGCGCGGAGGCGCTCAATGCGGAGATGGCGAAGCTCCAGGCGGAATATCAGAAAATCGCGGACGAAGGCGACAGCGAAAAGCTGATAACCGCCGCCGGGAAAGAAGCGAACCGCGATGTCGAGATGAGCATCGGAGTGCGGATCAATGCCGCAGCCGAATCCCAGGGCAGCGATGCCGTGTCATTTGCGCTCCCGCCCGGCGCAACTGCCGCCTTGCGCTGGAACACTAGCGACGAGAATGCCGACCAGGGCTACGCGTTGGTGCTTTTCGGCAAGTGGAACAGAACCGAGAAAATCCGCTGGAATTCGGTGTATCGCAACAACGTCGCGCCAAACGCGGCGAACTCCATTTCTGTCAGCATCATCGCCGACCCGAACCGGATCGATTCGATGGTCAAATCAATCGACTTCAAGAGCCTCGCGGCGACCCTCGCCAAATAGCGGAACTACTGGATCGGGTTATCGCAGGTGCCGACTTTCTTGCCCGAGAGCGCCTGAGGCTTGTGCTCAGATCATTCGTCGTCTTCGCCCGAGTCCTCTTCGCAATCGTCGGCTTGCTTCAGAATTTCGAGTTTCTTCAACTCGGCTTCGTGCTTCTTGTAGAAATCCACGTTGGCCTTCGACGTACCGGCAGGCAGCTTGCCGCCGGCCTGGTCGCCAGCCCATGCGGCGAGGCCGGAGTGCAGGAGCGACCAGGAGAACACGACGTATTCGCGCGTCGTCAGGCCGACCGACTGGATAGCCGCCTTCGCGCCCGGCGACGCGTTGAGCTTTGCCGTCGTCTCGTCGATCGACTGCGAATCGCCGCCGTCGTCTTCGCAGGCGGCCGAACCGGCCGGCAGCGCCGCGATCTTCTTCGTCGCTTGCGTGTATTTGGCGAGGCCCGCGTCGGTCAGTGTGTACTTCTGAACTTCCTGGGTATCGCGGTCCTGGGCGGCCGCGAAGCCCGGCAGAAGCAATGCGATCGTCAAGGCGCCGAACAGGAATTTTAACATGCTGATCTCTCTTGGCATGGAACTCCTCTCCGAAACGTGAATGCTTACTGCGGGTTATCGCAGGTGCCGACCTTCTTGCCCGTGAGCTTGATCGTCATGTTCATGCCCTCGGCCGTGGCCCTGATCACGCCCGCATACGCATCCGCGCTTTCGAACGTCATCTCGCCACTGCCGGTCATCGGCATCTGGCCGCTGCACCGCATCGTCCAGGTCGCCTTGTTGCCGACGACCTTGTAGTCCGATGCCACGCAAGTGGCGTCGCCGCCCGGCGGCGGCTTCGTCCACTGCTTGTGCGCGCACATGCGCATGGTCTGCGGCGGCATCTGCATCGGCATGCCCTCCATCACCATCTGGGATGTCGTTTCCCAGAGGATGCCCGGCGGATCGGCTGCGCGGACCGGTGCCAGGGTAAGAAGGACCAGCGAAGTGACCGCCGCAAGGCGGCCCGTCCAAGAAGTAATCATGCGTTCACCCATTGTTGATTGATATTTGAACCGGGGTGGGCGTGGTATGCGCCCGAAGTGGCGGTGCTGTCAAGAGATCGGACTCGGGCTCAGGGTGGGGCACGGAAACTCCTGAGCGGCGGCCCGCGGGGAGCCGAATCCGGTTTGGGCATCATGCCGAAGTCCATGGTCTCCTGGGTGCCGTCCACGCGGTTTAGCTTGGTGCGGCCGCCGAGGTCCGTGAGTCCGTTGACATCGCCCGAAATGAACGCGCCGGCCTTGAAACTCCCGGACTGGCCGAACGCGCTCGCATCGGTTCCGACGCCGGCAAACAAGGTGAATCCCTTGCCCTTGACAAACTCCGCCGAGGCGCGGCCGCCGAGCTCCAATCCAACTCCCGGCGCCTTGGCATTCACCAGGTTCCACTTGCCATCCACCTTGATTTTGTCGCAGCCGACCTCGACGTCGAATTTCGGCCCCGGCACGCCATTCGGCATGGCGATCGTGTGCTTGAACTTCAGGTTGCCGAAGATCTCCTTGCACTCGTCGCCCTGCGGGGTCTCCTCCTGCGCGAGGGCGATCGGAACGAACTCCTCTGGGCATTCCTGCACGATACCCGCGGGAAAACCGTGGTAATACGTCATGATCATCGAGAGCATGCCCGCGTTCATGCTCTCGAGCTCGGCGCGGAGCGCCACGTCGTTGTACTCGAACCATTGCGCGTCGCCGATGTTCGAGTTGAGCCCAGTCGCCATCTTGTACAAGACCCGTGCGAACTCGCGGAACTCGGCCTCCACGCGCTCGGCGTGAGGCAGCACGCCGCGGATGCCGTTCGATATCAAGCTGCGGTAGGTCGGGCAGTGATTGCCGGGCTGCATCACGAGCTGCACGACCCGCTCGATCACGGATCCCTGGTTGTGGCTGGCGATGCGCTCGGCAGTGCGGATCGCGCGCTCGAGCTTTTCCTGCTGCTGGAGCACGTAGGGCTCGTCTTCGTCGAGGCTCCAGATGAGCTGCGACATCTTGTCGGCCCAGGCATCGTAGGGATCACCGGTGCCATCGGCGAACCTCGGGTTGTTGCCCATCGCGATCATGCGCTGCTTGAGCGGCTCGGCACGGTCGTTGGCCGCGGTCGCGAGAGCGCCCGCCATCTCGAAGAACGGCGCGAGGTCGCTCGCCTTGTCCGGGTGCCAGAATTTCACGAGCTTGCCCTCGACGCCCATGGAGGTGTCGTACATGTCGTCCACCGGCGGGCGCACGTCTGGGCTCCCCTGGCCGCCGCAGAGCACGAGGAACTTCGGCTTGAAGCGCCACATGCCGTCGAGATAGGTCTGCCTGCCTTGTGCTGCGTTGCCTTCGTGCGCCTGGATCAGCGCGAGCCCGTGCGCGGCTTCGTTGATGAAGGGGTCACGACCGATCGTCGCCTGGAACTTCGATTTCGCGGCGGCGAGGTTGCCGCGGAGCATTTCGGCGTAGCCGGCCTGGTAGTCGAGCGCGGCCAGTGCATCCACGCCGAGCGGCAGCGCCGGCAGCTTGCCGAGCTCGCGGATGCGCGCGAGGGCGGCGAGAGCTTCGTTGGCGAGACCGTTTTGGCTGAGCGCGCCGGCGAGGTTGAAAAGACGCTCCGGGTCGTCCGGGGATTGTTCGACGCCAGCGAAGAGTTGCGCGAGGGCAGCTTCGGGTTCTGCGAGTGCGAGCGGTGCCCCTGCATCTTTGGTGTCGAGACCGGTTTTCTCGACGCGCGCACGCACGGTCGCGAGCGCCGTCTCCCAGGTGACCGCTTGCGGCGCGACTGAACCGATCAGTGAAGGATTGGCGTTGACGAGGTAGCGGAACTCGTCGCTGTAGTTCATGCAGCCGTGGTCGTAGACGCCATAGTCGAGGCGGCCCGGGCCATTCCAGTTAAACGTAATAGCGGAGCCGGAGGGCCCGCCCGCGCCGATGATCCAGACCCGCGGTTCTTCCGCGTCGTCTTCCTCTTCAGGCGGTGGCGGCGGTACTTCCTCCTGCGGAGCGGGTGCCGCGAGCGCCGGCATCGCGAATGCCAGCAGCCACAGTATCGCGAGCGGGAACCTGCGGTTCGTCACGATACCGTCATCCCCCTGGCGCATTCGCTCAACGGATGTGAGCGAGGATTCCGTCCAGTTCGTCGAGGCTATGGTAACTGATGACCAGCCGGCCTTTGCCCTTGGCCCCATGATGCAGCTCGACCTTCGCTCCGAGCTTGTCGGCGAGGTCCCCTTCGAGCCTCCGGATGTCCGGATCCCGTTCCTGACCGGAGTGCCCAGACCGTTCCGCAGCACCCGCCGCGAGTCTTGCGAGCAGCCGCCTGACCAGCGCCTCGGTCTCGCGCACGGACAGGCCCTTTTTCGCGACCAGCGCGGCGACTTCGGCCAGCTGCCGGCGATTGGTCAGGGCAAGCAGCGCGCGGGCGTGGCCCATTTCGAGCTGGCGCTGCTCGACGAGCGTCTTGACCTCGTCGGGCAATTCGAGCAATCGCAGTAGATTCGAGACCGCGACGCGCGAACGACCTACGGCCTCGGCCGCCTGCTGGTGGGTCAGCTCGAATTCTGTAATGAGGCGTGAAAGCGCCACCGCTTCCTCCAGCGGATTGAGATTCTCGCGCTGGATGTTCTCGATCAGCGCCATCGCGACCGCGGTTTCATCGTCCACGCGGCGCACGACGGCCGGCACGTCGGCAAGGCCCGCCATCTGGGCGGCGCGCCAGCGCCGCTCACCGGCGATGATCTCGTAACGCTGTGGAGTGCTCGCCGAAGGCACCCCAACCGGACGCACGACGATCGGCTGGACGATACCCTGCGCGCGGATCGAATCCGCGAGTTCCGCGAGTGTTTCCTCGCGCATGTCCATCCGGGGCTGGTAACGGCCCTTTTCCAGCAGGTCCACGGGCACGTGTGTCAGCTGGTCCCGTGCCTGGGGGGCCATGGCCGCCGCCGGGCGCGGCGTACCCTGCCCGAGCAGAGCCTCGAGCCCGCGTCCCAGCCCTCGCTTCTTGTCAGTCATCGGCGTCCCCGGTGTCATGACCGTCGAGTGTAGCGACCCGTGCCGCGTTCGTCATACATCAACCAACTTCTTGTTTCCATTGATCTCGCTTTGCTGCGGGACAGTCGCTCACGAGTCGTCGTCCGGCCGTTCGGGCCCTTCGGAACGGCGAATCATCTCGCCGGCGAGGGCGAGATAGGCGAGCGCGCCACGCGAGTCCTTGTCGTGAAACAGCGCCGGCACGCCGAAACTCGGCGCCTCGGCGAGGCGCACGTTGCGCGGGATGATCGTGCGGAACACGCGATCGCCGAAATGCTCGATCAGCTGCGCAGCGACGTCGTTGGAAAGATTATTGCGCGGGTCGAACATCGTTCGCAGGATGCCCTCGATGTGGAGGCGCGAATTGATCGAGTCGCGGATCTGCTCGATCGTTCCGACGAGGCTCGAAAGCCCTTCGAGCGCGTAGTACTCGCACTGCATCGGGATCAGCACGGAATCCGCCGCGGTCAGCGCATTCACCGTCAGGATGTTGAGCGCCGGCGGGCAATCGATGAAGACGAGGTCGTAGCGATCGCGGATCGGCGCGAGCGCCTGCTCCAGCCGGTGCTCGCGCCCCGCCGGAGTTGCGAGCAATCGCACTTCCGCAGCGGTGAGATCCTGGTTGGCCGGCAGGAGATCGAAGCCGCCCGGGTCGATCGCAACGATCGCGTCCTCCGCGCGGCATTCGCCCAAAAGCACCTCCGTCGAGGATCGCTCCAGCGTCCGCTTGTCCACGCCGCAACCCATCGTGGCGTTGCCCTGTGGATCGAGATCCACCAGCAGCACACGCCTCTTCGTCACCGCGAGCGATGCAGCCAGATTCACGGCCGTCGTCGTCTTGCCGACGCCGCCCTTCTGGTTCGCCACCGCGATGATGCGCTTCATGAAGTCAGGTCCTCCCGAGCTCCACGATACAACGCAGGGCGTCGAGACCGGGAACCTGGATGTCATGCACGGCGACGGCCCGCCAGCCAGCCGGCAAGTCCTGAATTTCGGACTCGGGTCGGCGGCCCTTCATCGCGAACATGCGGCCCCTGGGTGCGCACAAATGTCCCGCAACACGCACGAAATCAGGCAGTTTCCCGAGCGCGCGCGCCAGTACGCAGTCGAAGGGCGCAGGCCCCCGCCAGGCTTCTGCGCGGGCCGGAATGACCTCGACATTCGCGAGTCCCATGACTTCCGCCGCATGCCGGACGAAGCGCGCTTTCTTGCCGGTCGCCTCGATCAGCGCGAACTGGCGTTCTGGATTGATCACGGCGAGCGGTAGCCCCGGGAAACCGGCGCCCGTGCCGACATCGGCGATGCGCGTGCCGCGCAGCTGCGGCTGCAGCGACAGGGAATCGAGCAGATGCTTGCGGACCATATCCATGGGCTTGGTGATTGCGGTCAGATTGAATCGCTTATTCCATTCGCGAAGCTCGGTGATCAGGCGAAACAAGGCCGCCGTTTGCGCCGGCGCAAGCTCGATGCCGAGATCGCGCGCACCGGCGACCAGTGTTTCTTCCAGCGAGTCGGCCGGCACGTCAGGAAATCTTCACGACCGTGCGCCCCAGCACGCGGCCTTTCATGTAATCGTCGAAGGCCCCCGGCAGTTCATTGAAGCCGATGGTCCTCGTGACCAGCCGGTCAAAATGCCGCGGCCGCAGGTCGGATGCCAGGCGCCGCCAGACGTCGAGCCGCAGGTCGCGCGGTGTCGCCGACGAGTTGATGCCCAGCAGATTGACGCCACGCAGGATGAAGGGCAGCACGGTCGTCTCGAGTTTCGGGCTGCCGGCAAGGCCGATGCTCGCGATGTTGCCCCAGAAGTCCATCGTGCGCGTGAGCCAGGTCAGCAGTTCGCCG
>JANOSR010000250.1:0-2438 GCA_031415935.1 Steroidobacteraceae bacterium
GGCTCACGATGCTAGAATCCTGATGCCGCACGCAGGAGGCGCCGGATTGCTGGAACTCGGCCTCAAGACCCTGATCGCCTACCTGCTCGGTTCGCTGCTGGGCGCGCTTCTCGTCGGCGCCGCGCGCGGCGTCGACATCCGCGAACAGGGCAGCGGCAACGCCGGTGGCACGAATGCGCTTCGCACCCAGGGATTCTGGTTCGCGGCCGGCGTGGTCCTCATCGATGTCGGCAAGGGCGCAGTGGCCGCCGGCTGGCTGCCGGACTGGAATATTCCCGGCATCGCAAGCGATCCCGGCGTCGATCGCGCCTGGCTCGCTGCGACCTGCGCGGCGGCTGTGGTCGCAGGCCACGTCTGGCCGCTGTACCACGAATTCCGCGGCGGCAAGGGCGGCGCCACACTTGTGGGCACATTGCTCGTGCTGGCACCGGTCGTCGTGCCGGTGGCCATCGCGGGCTGGTTGCTGATCGTCCTGCTGACGGGTTTTGTCGGGCTCGCAACGATGATCGTCGCTGCCACGGTGCCGATTGCCCTTTGGCTCTTCGGTCTGCAATCGCTGCCCTTGCTCGTATTTGCGATGGCGATGGCCGCATTCCTGGTGTGGGCGCACCGCAGCAACATCGGGCGCATGAGGAGCGGCGACGAGCCGCACTTGACCGGCCTGTGGCTGCTGCGGCCACGGATTCCACGCCCGTGACGAGGCGCGGCGCATTGTTGCGCCTGCTCGCCGACGGCGAGTTGCATTCGGGCGAGGATCTGGCGGCGCGGCTCGCGATTTCCCGCGCTGCCGTCTGGAAACAGCTGCAACTGCTCGACGACTGGGGCATCGACCTGCAGGCGACGCCGGGGCGCGGCTATCGGCTGGGCGAACCGCTCGATCTGCTCGATGCCGACGCGATCCGCAACGCGTTGTCGCAGTGGGCCGCGGGCCGTCTGCGGAATCTCGAGGTCCACGAAGAACTCGGATCGACCAGCGACCATCTGCTCGCGGTCGCGGAGCTGCCGGCGGGGCGATTCGACGCCTGCCTGGCGGAATTCCAGAGTGCGGGCCGCGGCCGGCGCGGACGACGCTGGCTCGCGCCCTTCGCTTCGGGCTTGTGCCTGTCGGTCAACTGGAGTTTTCGCGACGCACCGTCGGCGCTCAGCGCGCTCTCGCTCGCGGCCGGCGTCGCGATCCTGCGTGCGCTGCGGCGGTTGAAAATCCATGGGCTCGCACTGAAGTGGCCCAACGACATTGTCCACGGCCGCCGCAAGCTGGGCGGCATCCTGATCGACATGCGTGGCGAGGCCGCGGGACCCGCCTATGTCGTCGTCGGCGCTGGCATCAATGTCCGCCTGCCGCTGTCGTTGCGCGCCGAACTGCTGGCCGACGGCATCGAAGCGGCCGGGCTGGCGGAACTCCTCGACTCGCCGCTCTGCCGCAACGCGCTCGCGGCCTCGCTCGTGAATGAAATCGCGCTCGCGCTCGAGGAATTCGGCGCGCGCGGCCTTTCGGCTTTCATGGATGAATGGCAGAGTGCCGATGACCTGATCGATCAGCCGGTGCGCGTACTGCAGGGTGCCGAGACTGTCGAGGGATTGGCGCGCGGCATCGATGCCGATGGCGCGCTGCTGGTCGATGTCGGTGGCGCGCGGCGGCGAATCCTGTCCGGTGAAGTCACGGTCAGGGCATTGCGATGATTCTGCCTAGCGCATAGATTGCGCACCGATGCGGGTCATCTTCGCACTGCTCGTGCTCGCCAATGTTGCCTGGTTCGCCTGGACGCATTGGGTTGACCGGCCCGTCGAAGAGGCGGCGCCCGCCAGGGTCGAGGCGCCACAGTTGGTGCTCGCCCGCGAAGCGCCTGCGACGGAAGCAGCGGCCCGTCCGCCCATCCTGCCTACAGAGAATTGCTTGAGTCTTGGACCATTCAGCGACCTGACCGATGCGGCGCGGGCCTCGACGCTGTTGCGCGAGAACGGCCTGCAACCGCGTCAGCGGGCCGGCGAGGGCGTGATCTGGAAAGGCTATTGGGTTTCGCTCGAAAAGGTGCCGGATCGCCCGTCCGCCGAGGGCATCATCGAGCGCCTGCGGCGATTCGGCATTGGCGACGCTTACTCGATGCCCGACGAGGGCCGGCAGATCACGATTTCGCTCGGTCTCTTCACCGAGCGCCAGCGCGCCCTGCAACGCATGGACGAGGTCAAGGCGCTGGGCTTCGAGCCGCTGATGGCCGAGCGTGAGCGCAGTGGCACTGTCTACTGGATTGACGTGGATGTCGAAGCGCCGGCAAAACTGCCGGATGCGGCGCAGCTTGACGGTGACGGCGGCCGCATCCTGCGGCTCGAGATCCAGCCTTGCGACGCTGCAGCCAGCAGCAGTCGGCCCGTGCCGGACCTGGCACAGGGCAAGGTGCTGCCCGGATAGAATATCGCCCGATGCCGGTGTAGCTCAGCTG
>JANOSR010000251.1:0-4216 GCA_031415935.1 Steroidobacteraceae bacterium
CGACCCGGTCCGCGCCGCGAAGGATTCGCCCTACGGCGGGACGATCGCGCACGGCTACCTGACGCTCGCGCTCTACACGACGCTGCGCGGGCTCATGCTGAGTGACCGCTCGACGCTACCCGGTGTGCGCAATGTGATCAACTACGGCATCAACAAGCTGCGCTTTCCGAATGCCGTGCGGGTCGGCGCCAGGATGCGCGCGCGGGTGACGCTGGAGGCGGTCGAGGAAGTCAGCGGTGGCCTGCAGATCACCGAGCAGTACACGGCCGAGATCGAGGGCAGCAGCAAGCCCGCCTGTGTCGCCGAAGTCATCATGCGCATCTATTTCTAGCGGGCTTCCAGATGCTGAATCATTCCAGACGCCCATTGATGATCTCGATCGCGGTGCTCGTGATCGCCGCGGCCGCCTATGCCTACACCAGCCGCCGGCCGGACGCTCCTGCAGCCACGGCGGGCGGCGGCACCGCGCCAGAGTCCGTCGCCGTCGTCACGGCGCCGGTCGTGCAGAAACCCATCGCGATCAGGATCGAGGCACTCGGCACGGCCCATGCCAACGAGGCGGTCGAAGTCACGTCGAAGGCCGGCAACAAGGTGCTCGCGGTGCGATTCGACGAGGGCCAGTGGGTCCGGCGCGGGCATGTGCTGGTCGAACTGGACGGCGCGCAGGACCGGGCCGACCTGGCTGCGGCCGAAGCGGCGCGGGCCGAGAGCAGGAGCGCCTATGCGCGCAGCCGCGATCTCTATGCCCAGCAGGCGCTGTCGCAGTCCCAACTCGAGCAGATCGAAGCGACCCTGAAAGGAAACGAGGCGCGCGTCGCATCGGCGGCAGCCCGTGTCGCGGATACGGTTATTCGCGCGCCATTCGACGGTCGCGTCGGATTGCGGCGCGTCAGCGTCGGTGCGCTGGTGAGCCCGGGCACCATGATCACGACACTCGACGACACGCGCACGATGAAGCTCGACTTCGACATTTCGGAGATTTTCATTGCGATCCTGAAGCCGGGGCTCACCGTGGCCGCGACCAGCATCGCCTATCCGGGTGTGTCATTCGACGGAACGGTCGAGTCGGTGGATTCGCGCGTGGATCCGGTCGCGCGGTCGATCAAGGTGCGCGCCAGGATCCCGAATCCGGAAGGACGGCTGCGACCCGGCATGTTCCTGACCATCGAGGTCAGCCGCGATCCGATCCCGGGTCTTGTGGTGCCGGAGCAGGCTCTGGTGCCGGAGCGCGGCAAGGTCTATGTGTTCGTCGTCGCGGACGGAAAAGTGTCGCGGCGCGAGGTCGCGATCGGGCGGCGCAGTCCGGGTGAAGTCGAGATCACGGGCGGAGCGGCGGCCGGCGAGCGCGTCGTGATCGAGGGCACGCAAAAAATCCGCGAGGGCAGCGTGGTGCACGAGCTCGCACCCGCCGCGGCAGCCGCGGAGCCGCAGGTCGAGCCGTGAAAATCTCCGATATCTCGATTCACCGGCCGGTATTCGCGACGGTCATCAGCCTGTTGCTGGTGATACTCGGCCTGGTGTCGCTGACGCGACTCGCGGTGCGCGAATACCCGGACGTGGACCCGGTGTTCGTGTCGATCACGACCAGCTATCTCGGCGCGGGCGGCGCGATCGTCGAGAACAAGATCACCCAGGTCATCGAGGACCGCATCGCCGGCCTCGAGGGAATTGAAACGCTGCGCTCAAGCTCGCGGGACGGGCGCTCGGCGATCAATGTCGAGTTCAGTGCCGACCGTGACGTGGACGCCGCCGCAAACGACATCCGCGACCGCGTCGGGCGCGTAGCCGACGACCTGCCACCTGAGGCCGACCCGCCGGAGATCCAGAAGGCCGAGTCCTCGGGCGAAGCAATCATGTACCTGAATCTTTCCAGCGACCGCATGTCGGTGCTGGAACTGACGGACTATGCCGAGCGCGTGCTCATCGATCAGCTGTCGGCGGCGGCCGGCGTCTCGCGCGTAATGATCGGCGGCGAGCGCCGGCAGGCGGTGCGGATCTGGATTGACCGCCAGGCGCTCGCCGCCCGGGCATTGACGGTCACCGACATCGAGGTTGCGCTGCGGCGCGAGAATGTCGAGTTGCCGGCCGGCCGGCTCGAATCCACCGAGCGCGAATTCGCGCTGCGCACCGACACCGGGCTCGTGCAGGTCGAGGACTTCCGACGTCTCGTGATCGGGCGCGGGCCCGACGGCTACATGGTGCGTCTCGGCGACGTCGCGCGCGTGCAGTTGGGCGCGGAAAACGAAAGAAGCGCCGCCCGGTCGATGGGACTGCCGGGGATCAGCCTCGGCATCGAGCAAGTGTCCAAGGCCAATACGCTCGAGGTCGCGCAGCATGTCTACGACACGCTGGAAAGCGTCCGGCCCGGGCTGCCGGACGGCATGTCGCTGACCATCAATTTCGACCGCGCGGTCTTCATCAAGGCGTCGCTGCGCGAGGTCATGATCGCGCTTGGCATCTCGCTCTCGATGGTGCTGATCGTGATCTACCTGTTCCTTGGCAACCTGCGCGCGACGCTGGTGCCGGCCGTGACGATCCCGATCTCGATCATTGCGACATTCATGTTCATGGATTTCATGGGCTACTCGATCAATGTCCTGACGCTGCTCGGCATGGTGCTCGCGATCGGGCTGGTCGTGGACGACGCAATCGTGGTGCTCGAGAACATCTTCCGGCGCATCGAGGCCGGCCAGCCGCCCTTGCTGGCGGCGATTGATGGCAGCCGCGAAATCGGCTTCGCGGTCATCGCGACGACATTGGTACTGATCTCGGTATTCGTGCCGATCTCATTCCTGCCCGGCGCGATCGGCAGGCTGTTTCGCGAATTCGGCTTCACGCTGGCCGCGGCCGTGATGTTCTCCTGCCTCGTGGCCCTGACGCTGACACCGGCGATGGCGTCGCGCATGTTCCGGCCGGGCGAGCAGCGCGGCGGATTCGCGAGGCGCCTCGACGACTTCTTCCGCTCGCTCGCGCAGCGCTACGAAAGCCGCCTGCGCAGGCTGCTCCATCGCCCCTGGTTGATCGTCGCCGGGACGGCGGTTCTGGTCGGCCTCGCGAGTCTGGCGTTCATGGGGCTGCCGCGCGAGTTCGCGCCGGCCGAGGATCGCGGTGTCATGCGCATCGAACTCGACGCCCCGGAGGGCGCGAGCCTCAAGTACACCGAACGCCAGATGGTGGCCGCCGAGGAAATCCTGTTCCACGAGATGGACCGGTACAAGGACATTCGACGCTTCAACCTGCGGATCGGCAGTGGCGGCGGGGGCGGCAGCACGGAGGTCAACGAAGTCCGCGGCTTCCTGATTCTGGATGACTGGGGCGAACGTGAACGCAGTGCGGATGAAGTCGCAAGGTCGCTGACACGGCAGCTCGCGGAGCTGCCCGGCGTGCGCGCGAATGTCTACACGCCGCAGGGCCTGGCGACCCGCGGCTTCGGCAGGCCGGTGCAGGTCGTCATCGGCGGCCCGGACTACGGCACGCTGGCGCTCTGGAGCGACCGCATCCTCGAGCTCGCCCGGCAGAACCCGGGCCTCACCGGCGTCGACACGAACTACAGGGAGCGCAAGCCGCAGATCAATGTGGCCGTGGATCGGGATCGCGCCGCGGAACTCGGCGTGTCGCTCGAATCGGTGGGCCGCACACTCGAGACCGTGCTCGGCTCGCGGGTCGTCACGACCTACGTGGATCGCGGCCGCGAGTACCGCGTGATACTGCAAGGCCAGGCCGAGGATCGTGCCGTGCCGTCCGACCTGCAAAACCTCTATGTGCGCTCGGACCGGAGCCGCGAGCTGGTGCCGCTCGCGAATCTCGTGCAGCTGACGGAAACATCCGGCGCGATGCAGCTGAATCGTTTCGATCGGATGCGCGCCATCACGATCAATGCCGGCCTCGCGCAGGGTTACACGATGGGTGAGGCCGTGCGCTACTTCCAGGAACTCGTGCGTGCCGAGCTGCCACCGGCCGCGCGCCTGTCGTTCGACGGCGAGTCGCGCGAATACCTGCGCACCCAGGGCCAGCTCTGGTCCACGTTCGTCTTCGCCATCGCGATCGTGTTCCTGGTGCTGGCCGCCCAGTTCGAGAGCTTCAAGCATCCGGCGATCATCATGACCACCGTGCCGCTCGCCGTGGTCGGCGCGCTCGCGGGTCTCGGCATCTACAACCTGCTGGGCCGCCACATGTCGCTCAACGTATTCAGCCAGATCGCAATGATCATGCTGAT
>JANOSR010000252.1:0-4205 GCA_031415935.1 Steroidobacteraceae bacterium
GGAACTCCCCAACAGAGCGATACACAGGCGCTCGCCATTGACATCGTTAATCCGCTGCTCATCACCACTGTTGCGTTGCCCGGCGCGACCGTCGGCGCGGCCTACAACCAGACGATAACGGCGACCGGGGGGACAGCGCCCCACACCTTCAGCCTGAGCGCAGGCACCCTGCCCGCGGGTCTCGCGATGAATGCCGCCACGGGCGCCATCACCGGGCCGGCAACGGCAACAGCCACCAACCAGACCTTCACCGTGAGGGTTGCGGATGGTTCCGTCCCGCAATTGACGGATACCCAGGTACTGACCATTGTCATCATCGGGGGTTCGCTGGGACGCAACGACTCGATTGCTACCGCCACTACTTTGGCGGGCAATGGAACCTTTTCGGCTTCCATCAGCCCCAGCGGCAACCCCAACACCATCCTCGACCCCGACGAGGACTACTACCGGATTACGACGGTCGCCTCCGATATTACGGTTGACATCAATGCCCAGTCGAATGGAAGCCCGCTCGATTCGGTGATCGAGCTCTTGGCTGCGAACGGAGTGCGGCTGAATACATGCGTTTCGCCAGGGTTTGTGTCGGCCTGCGTACACGATGATGAAACACTGGGCGTCGTGCTGGATTCCTTCCTCATCATACGAGTAAGCGGCGCCACGACCTTCTTCTTGCACGTGGTGGAATTCCGCGGCGACGGCAGGCCCGACCTGCTGTACGACATCGTGATCAGTGGCGTGAACTGATTCGCGCTCGCTGCTTCCAAAAGCCGGCCACTGCTAGCATCAATTCCGACGCCCCTCCGGCGCGAGCCGCGAGGGGCGTTTTCATTGACAGCCCGCGACGGTGATAATGGAGCGGCAGTGCGGTTGCCGGCCGCGTCACAAGGCATACACCATGCGTCGCGCTACCCTTCGAATCACGTCCACCCTCATCGCGTTCACGTTGCTTGCGGCTTGCTCGGTCAATCCGGTTACCGGCAAGAATGAGCTGATGCTGGTCGGCGAGGGCACTGAGTTGCAGATCGGACAGAAGAACTTCGCGCCGATGCGCCAGGCTGAGGGTGGTGATCAGCGACTGGATCCGGGACTGACGGCCTACGTACAGGGAGTCGGGCAGCGCCTCGCCGCCGTCAGCGACCGCAAGCTGCCTTACGATTTCGCCGTCCTCAACAATTCGATACCCAATGCCTGGGCGTTGCCGGGCGGGAAAATCTCCGTCAATCGCGGACTGCTGACTGAGCTCAAGTCCGAGTCCGAGCTGGCGGCCGTGCTGGGTCACGAGATTGTGCACGCGGCTGCACGGCATTCGGCGCAGGCAATGAGCCGCGGCATGTTGATCCAGGGCGGATTGATCGCGGCCCAGGTCGCTGCCCACGACAGCGATTACGGCAATATCGCCATGATGGGCGCCGGCATCGGCGCCCAGCTGCTGACCCAGCGCTACAGCCGCGAGGCCGAGCTGGAGGCGGATCGCTACGGGATCGACTACATGAAGCGCGCGGGCTACGACGCGCAGGGCGCAGTCAGTCTGCAGGAAACCTTCGTACGCCTGAAAGACCGCAAGGACAGTAACTGGCTGTCGGGACTGTTTGCGAGCCATCCGCCGTCGCCGGAGCGGCTCGAGGCCAATCGGCGCAAGGTGGCGGGCCTTCCGCAGGGTGGTGATGCCGGCGTCGATCGCTATCGCGCTGCGCTTGCGCGAACGATGCGAGCAAAGCCTGCCTATGACGCCTATGACGCGGGGCGCAAGGCACTCTCGGAAAAGCACGCAGACATCGCGCTCACCAAGGCCGAACAGGCGATCCGCCTGGAACCCGATGAAGGTCACTTCCATGCCTTGAAGGGCGACGCGTTGCTGGTGCAGAAAAAGCATGCGGCGGCGACCGATGCCTATACCGCCGCAATCCAGCGCAACGACAGCTTCTTTTATTACTACCTGCAGCGTGGGCTCGTCGCCGAGCGCCAGCATGATGACGAGTCTGCCCGTCGTGACCTCGAAACGAGCCTGAAGCTGTTGCCGACCGGCCCCGCGTATTACTCGCTTGGCAACATCGCCCTGCGGGCCCGCCAGAACGATGCGGCGCGGCAATATTTCGCGGCGGCTGCCGGCGCCGAAGGTCCGATCGGCGAGGCGGCGACGCTTTCGCTGATGAAATTGGAGTTATCTGGGAACCCGGAAAAATACCTGCGCAAGCAGGGCGCGCTCGATGCGGGCGGAAAACTGGTCGTTGCGATTGCGAATGCGACCAAGGTTCCGGTCACCGGACTCGTCGTTTCGGTGCAGTACGTCGATGCGGGTGGCCAGACACGTGAATTCCGCCGTGAGCTGAGCGGCACGCTGGCCGGTGGTCAGCAGATGCAGGTCGCGACGGGCTTGGGGCCATTCCAGAACAGCAGCCAGTTCCGCATCGCGATCGTCGGCGCCAGGGTCGCCGAGTAAGCGGCGACCCGGGACGCGGTTGACTAGGAAGCGTCGTTCAGCACGAGTGCGCCGTCCTTGACGGGGATCCGCTTGCCAGGATCGCGATCCATCTGGACAACGCCTTCCTTGCCGTCGAGTCGGTAGGTGACCTGGAAACCGGCCGGAATCTTGTGGCTGTCGTAGACAGTCTCGCAGTGCTGCTGCATGACTGTTTCGGTATTGCCTTGCTGCATCTTCTTCTGGACCTTGTTGCCCGCATAACCGCCAGCGACCGCGCCGGCTGCCGTCGCCAGCTTTTGTCCGTCACCATGGCCGACCTGGCTGCCGAGCACGCCGCCGATGACGGCGCCGATGGCGGTACCGGCAATTCGCTTTTCATCCTTGACTGCCGCCTGCTGGGTCACCGCCTCGTCACGGCAGACCTGGCGCGCGACCTTGTTCGTGTCGAATGCCGGCTCGACCGCAATGACCTCGGCATAGTCCTGCCAGGGGTTGAAGCCGCCCTTCGTGCTCGCGTAGGCGCCGATCGCGGTAACCGCAACTGCGCCCACAACCACTCCGACCAATGTGGATCTGTTCATCACTAACTGCCTCGTAATATTTCGTCAGAAACTGGAATAATAACGTACCGAACCAGCATCCCGCCATCTGTGCGCAAGCGAACATTGCAGGTGATGCCGATTGGCTGGACGCCTTCGCGTCCTTCGTGTTGCAATGCGATCCCATGGTCGAAAACACTGCGCTGGTAACCGATCCGGTCGCCATACTTGTAGTCCTTTTGTCAGTCTTGGGCGTAATCTTCTGGATTGGCGAGACAGCACTGGGCAAGCGCCTGTTCGGCGTGGTTCCGAGCCTGCTTTTCTGCTATTTCCTGCCGACGACGCTGACGACAATCGGTGTGTTGCCGGCCGAATCGCCGCTCTATGACTGGATCAAGGCATACCTGCTGCCGGCGAGCCTGATGCTGTTGATCCTGGCTCTGGACCTTCCCGGCATCCTGCGGCTGGGACCGAAGGCCCTGATCATGATGCTTGCGGGTACCGCGGGCGTCATGATCGGCGGGCCAATCGCGCTCGCAGTTTTCTCGTCCTGGGTCCCGCCGGATACCTGGCAGGGCATGACTGCGCTTTCCGGCAGCTGGATCGGCGGCGGCGCCAACATGGTTGCGCTCGCGGAAATCGTCGGGACCTCGGACACGATGTTCGGGATGATGGTCATTGTCGATGTCACGATTGCCAACATCTGGATGGGCGTGTTGCTGTACCTGGCCGGCCAGCAGCGGCGCATCGACCGCTTTACCGGAGCCGATACATCGGCCATCGAGGAGTTGAAGCGCCGCGTGGCCGAATTCACGGCGAAGACAACGCGGATCCCCTCATTGGCGGATATGATCGGGATCGTCGCGATCGGTTTTGGCGGCATGTGGTTGGCGACGCTCGCGGGTCGGATGCTCGGAGAAGGATCCCCGGTTTTCGACCCGACGGTCTGGAAATTCATCATCGTGACCGCGCTTGCCATCGCGCTTTCTTTCACCCCGGCGCGACGGCTCGAGGGCGCAGGGGCCTCGCGCATCGGCACGCTGATGCTCTACCTGTTGATCGCGAGCATTGGTGCTCACGCAGACTTCACGCAAATGAGGGAAGCTCCGATTCTGGTTGCGGTCGGCGCCGTCTGGATGCTGTGCCATGCCGCGGTCCTGCTGGCAGTCGGCTGGATGATCCGCGCGCCGGTCTTTTTCTTCGCTGTCGGTTCCCAGGCCAAAATCGGCGGTGCGGCAAGCGCG
>JANOSR010000253.1:0-2539 GCA_031415935.1 Steroidobacteraceae bacterium
CGTGAGGCTGCAGGTCTCGGTTCGCGCCTTGCCTGCCGCGGCCACTGTCATTGGCGGCGCAGCGCTGCCCCATCAACCCAACACCTGGACCGGGGCCGATCCCATCATCTGGTGGGCTTCCCCCGATGCGTGGCTCATTCAGTCCGCGCGCGAAGGCGACAGCCTTGCGGCCCAGGTGCGATCTGACTGCATGAACCTGCCCTGCGCCGTCACGGATCTGTCGGATGCTCTTGTGACGTTCGCCCTCGAGGGTCCCGATGCAGGCGCCGTGCTGGCGCGCGGCTGCGGGCTCGACCTGCGCGCGAGCTCCTTCGGAGCGCAGGCCTGCGCCCGCACGCGACTGGCGCAGTTGCCGGTGTTGATCCGCAGGCCGGCATCCGCGCGATTCGAACTCGTGGTCGATCGCGCGGCGGCGCAGTACCTGCAGGACTGGCTGGTGGATGCGGCTGCCGGCCTCGAGTCGTAACGAAGTTAGCGCGTTGGAACCTGTGCGATTGCCGCTCAGGCGATCGCCGTCGCAAGAATGATGGCAAGCGCGGCTGGACACACGTAACGCAGCAACCACACGACGATGCGCCTGCCCGACGGCGTGGTCTCATCCAATTGCTCCGCAACGATGCTCCGGCTGACGCGCCATCCGACGAACACGCTGATCAACAGCGCGCCGATCGGCAGCAACACGTTGGAAGACACATAGTCCATCACGTCGAAAAATGTCGACTGCGCAAACACCGGGATGGCGCCGAGCGGGCGCCATTCGGACCAGAGATTGAATGACAGGACCGAGCCGATGCCGAGCATCCAGCTGGCCCCGCCCGCGGTCATGGCCGCCATTGAACGGCTGAGTCCGCACCGCTGCTCCAGCCAGGCCACTAGCGGTTCGATGCCGGCAAGCGAGGGTGTCAGCGCCGCGAATATCAGGAGTGCGAAGAACAGCGTTCCGATGATGCGTCCGCCAGGCATCTCGGCGAACAGGGTCGGCAGAACCTCGAAGACCAGTTCGGTACCCTGTGCCGGATCCATGCCATAGGCAAATACAAGCGGAAAGATCATCAGGGTCGCGAGCAGCGAGACCAGCAGGATCGAACCGACGATGATGAGCGCGCAGCGCAGCAGCGAGGTGCCGCGCTCGACGTAGGAACCATAGGCCAGCATCATGGCCATGCCGACACCGGTTGCAAAGAATGCCTGCCCGATCGCCGCCAGGACGACTTGCGAGGTGATCGCGCCGAAATTCGGGGCGAAAGCGAAGGCGAGCCCGTTCTTCACGTCACCCGTGGCTAGCGAATACACGACGAGGATCAGGAGCAGCGTGAGCAGTGCCGGGGCGCGTATCTTGTTGGCGGTCTCGATGCCGCGGCTTACGCCGCGCGCGGAAATGAAAACCACCAGCGCGATGAATGCCAGATGCCAGGCGCCGACTTCCCAGGGACGAGACAGAAATTCGCGCCACAGCGAGGCAACTTCCGGACGCTCGAGTCCGGCGAGCGCGCCGGCGCCGACTTTCCAGGTGTAGGCAAGCACCCAGCCGGCGATGACGGTGTAGAAGGACATGATCATGAACGTCGCCAGCGTTCCCAGAACGCCGATGACGTTCCAACGGGTGGAGAGACCCGAAGCCTGTGCGACGACACCCGCGGCCTGGGGAGGGTTGCGCCGCGACTGGCGCCCGATCATGAACTCGGCGACCAGCAGGGGTGTCGCGATCAGCAGGCAAGCGAGCACAAACACGAAAATGAACGCGCTGCCGCCGCTGCTGCCGACCAGGTAGGGAAAGCGCCAGATACTGCCCAATCCGACCGCGGCACCGACCGCGCTCAGATAGAAGGCAAAGCGTGACGACCAGAGCGGGGTGGACATTTCTCAGATCACGCCGTGCCGTTCCTGATCGAGCTCGATGGAGTCGAACAGCGCGCGGAAATTGCCCTCGCCACGTGCTGCTGGCCCACGAGCCTGGCGAAGTTGCGGGGGTGCCATTTGCGCGCCAGGACGAGGTAGCTCATGTGTCGGCCGTCACGCTGGAGTTCAACGCTGACCGATGACATTGCGGTTCCAGTCTCAACTGACTTATCGCGACGATCGGCGGAATCCAGTACGACACGCCTCTCCTTCGGAACGGAGACAAACCCTTTCGGGGCTGAATCGCATCTGGTCGCTGGGTCATTGACGCCTGAGGAAAGCGATTTCACTCAACTATGTGCGAACAACTGCGCAATTACTCGAGGTGGGTCTTCGTAGTGAAGACACTTGCGACGCCGGGCGATGTTGGGGGTGGCCCCCACAAATGTAGTCCAATATCTTAACGGCTTACTTTTATGATATTATCATACTTTCCTGAGGCAATATGGGGCTTTCATGGATTCCTACATGACTGTAAAGGGCCAGATCGTGATTCCCTCGAAGATCCGGCGGAAGTTTGGAATCAAGGAGGGCACGCGTGTGCAGGTGGAGGTCGATGAGCAGGCGCATCGAATCATCCTGACACCCGTCACACCGGATTACATCCAGAATCTGCGCGGGAAATACAAGGGCAAGCGCC
>JANOSR010000254.1:0-1645 GCA_031415935.1 Steroidobacteraceae bacterium
CAGGCTTGCCTCGACGCCCAGCTGCTCCTTCCACATCGCGGTGACCGCGAGCGCGATGCGATCGTGCACCGGGCTCTTGCTGTAGCGCAGCTCGACTGTGAGCGGTCGCTCCTTCAAGTAACCCGCCTCGGCATAGAGCCGACGCGCCTCGGCGATGCGCGCATCCTGCGAGAGCCCTGCCCAACCGAAGACCTGCTGCTCGTAACCCGCGACACCGGGTGGCACCCAGCTGTAGGCGGGTCGCTCGCCGTCGCCCAGTACCTGCGTCGTCAGCACCTCACGATCGATCGCCATCGCAAGTGCACGGCGCAAAGCCTTCGCATCGCGAAATGGCGGCAGATCGAGCGCGAAACCGTAGTAGTAGACGCCGACGTGGGGAGCGACGCGAAGCTGTCCCGGAAGTTCGCGTTCCAGGCGGGGTAGCTCGCCCGGCGGGATCGTGTAAGTCACGTCGAGATCGCCCGCCCGGAAGCGTGTGAGTTCGGTCAGCGGATCGGCCACGTGCACATAGCGCACCGACGTCAGGCGCGTCGCGGCGTCGTTCCAGTAATGGGTGTTGCGCGCCGCAACGAGGTGCGAACCGATCTGCCAGTCGACGGGCACGAAAGCGCCATTGGTTACGGCGACGCCGGGCCGCGCGAAATCCTTCGACCGTGCGGCGAGCGTCGCGCGATGCACGGGGAAGGTGCTGGGGTGCGAGAGCATCGCAAGGAAGTAGGCGGATGGCTCCGCGAGCTGCACGATGAGCGTTACCTCGTCCGGCGCCGAGACGCCGAGCATCTCCGGCGGCCGGCGCCCGGCGACGATGTCGGTGGCATTCACGACCGGCTCCAGCATCAGCGCGTACTGCGATGCCGTCTTCGGGTCCACCAGGCGCCGGAACGCAAAGGCGAAATCCTCCGCGACGAGCCGGTCGCCATTCGACCAGCGCGCATCCTTTCGCAGCCTGAAGGTGTAACTGCGGCCGTCAGTACTCGTCGACCAGGACTCTGCGGCGCCCGCGATGATGCTGCCGTCCGGCGCCATCGAGATCAGTCCCTCGTAGCAGTCGCGCAGGATCGTCATCGCCGATTCCATGCGCGCGAGCTGTGGATCGATGGAATCGGGTTCGGTGCCGTTGCCGCGTCGCAGTTCCTGGGAAGCTGTCGGTGGTGGAGCAGTTTCGCGCGTCGTGAAATACCAGACGGCCCAGAGGCCTGCCGCGATCAGTGCGACGAGTGCTGCGCCGCGACGCAGATTCATGCAGCCCGCGCGCGCTTTTTCAGATGCACGAGCAGGATGGAGATCGTGGCGGTCGTGATGCCGGGCAGGCGTGAAGCCTGGACCACGGTTTCGGGCCGCGACTCGGCGAGCCGCTGACGCGCCTCGTTCGAAAGGCCGGTAACCACGGCGTAGTCAATCGCGTCGGGCAAGCGCGTCTGTTCGTGACGCAGTTGCCGCTCGATTTCGGCCTGCTGCCGCTCAATGTAGCCTGAGTACTTCGCGCGGACCTCGACCTGCAGTGACACCTGCGGCGTCAGCCGTTCATCGCCACTCGTCGCGGCCGCCCCTATCGCGGGGAGTGAAGTCAGCGCCGAATAGTCCACCTCCGGCCGGCGCAGCAGTTCGAAGGCCCGCTGTTCGCGCGGCAACGGCGCGCCCAGCA
>JANOSR010000255.1:0-2124 GCA_031415935.1 Steroidobacteraceae bacterium
GCCGGTCGCCACGCTATCGTTCGTGCCATCGCAGGCGCCGCCCGTGGGGCACTGGTCGACACCGATGCGGTACAGGAAGAAATCGGGGTCCGATCCGACCGGACCCTGCGCGGTCACCGTCATGCCGCCCGTGGCTGCCAGTACGATGCGCAGGTAACGCCGTGCGCCCTGGCGGTTGTACGAGCGGTAGTACGTGTCACCGGCATCGGCGAAGCGGTTGATGCTCGTGACATTGAACGCCACGCCGAAAGTCACGCTGCGATACACGGGGACGGCGAACGGATCGCCGCCAGGGCCCGTCTCTCCGAGCGCGAATTCGTCGCTGCCGGTCACCTGACAATCATTCAGGAACACGTTGATGTCGGCGACCTGTGCCGGAAATCGGTTGCGCAGCGCGGACACCGGGACCCAGATGCCCGTCATGGCCGGCGTGTTCGCCACCTCGTTGCGCATCACGGCGTGGAGCGGCCCGAATCCCAGGCCGACATTGTCCACGACGACATCCGGCGTGCCGGCGGGATCGAACAGGTCCCAGAGGATCTCTGCGACGCAGGCCTCCGAGTAGTAGTCCACCGCCCTGGCGAACGGTGCGCTGCGCCGGTCCATGTCGAAGAAGAAACCGAAGGCGCCCGATGCACTGAAGGTGTCGCGATAGAAGGAATCGTTGTGCACGAAACCCTGGAACGCATTGCCCCATCCCTCGCCCATCGCAACGCGGAAGTCCAGCAGCGAGCTCAGGCCATGCGGACCACCCATGCTGTCGCTGCGCGAGAAAAAGAACTCGTAGTAATGCCCGAACTCATGGGCGATCACGGAGTTGTCGAACTCATCCGGATCGTCGTTCAGATCGCCGCTCGCATCGCCCAGCACGTAGATGCCCGCCGGTATCGCAGGGCAGCCGCCGCTTGCGGGAAAACTGATGGCGAGGAAAAAGCTTGTCCCGATCTGGCCCGTCACCGGATCGGGCTGCCCCGCGCAGGCCCCGACGGGATCCTCGGCGCGGTTGGCGCTCGACCAGAAGAAATCGAGCGCCCGCATGTCGAGGCTGGCTTCGGCCTGATGCACGAGATCCTGCGCCTGCCACGCGACATCCAGGATCGCGAATACCGCGGCGGCCCGCGTACCGCTGAACCGCACGCCGTCCCAGCCCGTCCCTGCGTTCAGGTCCACGGCCATCGTGTTGCTGGTCGGGGTGACCGCGGCGGCGTCCAGCACATAGAGCGCGCCGTTCGCGGTGTTGTCGCGCACCTCGAAGTCGTAGCTGCCCGGACTCGCGCGCAATAGCTGCGCCCTGGCACGCACGATGAAGCGAGTCGAAGCGAAGTTAGCCACGTAATTGCCGTTCGCGTCGGCGGGCACGGTTGCGAGAACGGCGAGGTCCGACGAGCGCAGCACCTCCACGGCGACCCCGCGCGCCGGCAAGCGCTGCGTCACCGAGAAGTTGTGCGTGTGGCTGGCAGTCCTGGTCGGCCGGTCGAAGGTGATCCGCCCCGACAGCGTGATGTTGCCCACGGGCGGTGGTGGCGGTGACGGCCCACCGCCGCCGCCACCACCTCCTCCGCCACAGGATGCGAGGCCGAACACGCAAGAGGCGAACAGCAGGAAGAACGGAAGTCGGACGGGTAACGGGCGATCCATTCAGCGTCTCCGGTTCCATTGTGACAGCCCGGAGCTCATGCCTGTTCCACCGTCGCGAGCTGCTCCTCGAGTTCGGCCACGTGCCGCTCCCAGTAGCGCGCCTCGCCAAACCACGGAAAGGCCAGCGGAAAGGCCGGATCGTGCCAGCGGCGCGCAAGCCAGGCCGCGTAGTGAATCATCCGCAGTGCCCGCAGCGGCTCGATGAGCGCGATTTCGACCGGATCGAAGGTCGCAAACTGCGAATACCCCTCCAGGATGTCCGCGAGCTGGGCCCGCATTTCCAGGGGTGTGCCCGCCAGCAACATCCAGAGATCCTGGATCGCAGGGCCGGTCATGCAATCGTCCAGATCGACGAAATGCGGGCCGGCGGCGGTCCACAGCACATTGTTGCGATGGCAATCGCCATGGATGCGCAGCTGGCGCACGGGGCCCACGGCATCGAAGCGCGCCTCGACGAGGTCGAGCAATTCGCCGGTCACGTCCTCG
>JANOSR010000256.1:0-6607 GCA_031415935.1 Steroidobacteraceae bacterium
CGAAACCGGCCGCCTGCGCGGCGAATTGTCCCGTGCCGGCAAGCCGATCGGCCCGTTCGACGCGCTGATCGCTGGTACCGCACGATCGCACCGGCTGATCGTGGTGACGAGCAATTTATCGGAGTTCCGGCGCGTGCCCGGACTGTCAGTCGAGGACTGGCGTGAATTTCAGGTGCACGAGGTGGATGCCTGAAGTAGTTTTAGCTACTCGTGAGGCGGTTTCCACACCTGGAGAGGGCAGTGCGCGGCCACTTGGACAAAGTCCTTGTCGGTCGTTAGCAATGTTAACGCGTGGCGGATACAAAGCTGGGCCAGCAAGGCGTCAATGGTGCCGGTCTGCACGCCGGCGTGGCGGCATCGGTTGCGTAACACGGCGGCGTCGATATGGTCCTGCCGGTCTGGACCAAGTAGCGGCAGGGCACCAAACCGGTCAATGATGTCCTTGCGTGCTCGAGGCCCCGAGAATCCCTGCAGCAGTTCTTGCAATATCAGACCGGTGGTGACGATGGTGTCGCCGCTTTCGAGCGCCTGACGCAACACCGCGACCTCGGCCGCCGTAGAAGCCGCATCGCGGCGAAATGCCAGCGACCAGACGCTGGTATCGACAAACAAGGTCACGAGCGGGAACGCTCGGCCTTGTAGTCGAAGGACTTATCCCATTCGAGCTTGCCCATCAGATCGAGCAGGCGTTTTTGCCTGCGCCGCAGGATGAACTCCTCCAGCGCGCGCGTGACCGCCGCCTTCTTGGTGCGTTCACCGCTCACTTCGAGAGCGCGTTCGATCAGATCGGGGTCGAGCGAAAGATTGGTAGCCATGTGTGACTCCTTACACATGAGTCTACACAGCGCGGCAGTTGACGACAAGCTACCTATCGTTGAAGGCTGCACCCGGCTGCACCCGGTTTGACACCTTCCGGGGGCGGTCTAAAGTCTCAGTTGAGCGCAATGGTCAGTAAACAGCGCTCGCCCGCCTCGCAAGAGGTCCGCACCAAGAGTGGGATTTGAAGAGGTTCTGGCTTAACAAGCCCCGCGAAATGCGGGGCTTGGCTTTTCTAAGCCGGCTCGCGCGGTCGCCCTCCGAGCAGTGCCGATGAAATGATTACGCGAAATCCAACTGGCTTTCTCGCTTAGCGAGGGGACCCAAAAAGCGTATTGCGCTTTTGGGCGTCGGCTGGAACCGTTAGGTTGCCGACCCTCGTCTCTTCTCGACATAGTCGCGAAGCGCCCGGTTGACGGCGTCAGAGTCAGGAAAAATCTTGTGAAGGTCGGGATCGATAAGCACGAGATTCGTGCCTTCTTCCTGGAACTGTTTCGCGTACTTGCCCCTGACACCGGACTTTATGAGTTCCGGCGGGTACTCAGGACGCAAATCATCATCTTTACTGCTCATAGGCACTGCGCTCGCGGCGCGTCATCGGTCTTGCCAATATGACGCGAATTCTACCACCACGCTCAGTAAACGCGACGACCAAGTATTTGCCTTCCCGCGTTCGGCCGAATATGAGAAAACGCTCCTCCTCCAGCGAATGATCTGGGTCCGACATCGTCGACGACAAAGCATCGCCAAAAACTTCCATCGCCTCCACGAAGCTAATACGATGCTTCGATTCGTTCTCTCGCGCCTTATTCGCGTCCCACTCGAAGTCCATGGTTGGCTTTTACGTCAACGCCCATCGTTCGCGGCACTCGGAATTCAGCGGCGGCGCGCAGTCGGCGCACCGCTTGCCCGCTCTGAAAGCGGTGTGACGACAAGCGCCGAACGCTGCATAGTTAGGTGTCTTGTCAGGCAGCCACGCGGGATACCCGCAAATCCTTGCGCCGCTTTTCCGCGTGCCACAGATCGTACTGCGTCTGCTGGTTCATCCAGCTCTCCGAACTGGTGCCAAAAGCGATCGATAGCCGCACCGCCATCTCCGGGCTAATGCCGGCACGGCCGTTGAGCAAAGCCGACAACGTCTTGCGGCTGATGCCCAAAGCGGCGGCTGCATCCGTGACCGAGAGATCCAGCGGCTCGAGACAAAGCTTGCGGATGATCTCGCCAGGGTGGGGGGGGTTGTGCATCCTCATGGGCTACCTCAGTGATAATCCTCGTAATCGACGTCTGCCGCATCCTTGCCTTCAAATCGAAACGTGACCCGCCAGTTGGCGCGAACCGTCACCGACCATGTGCCGCTGCGGCCGCCTCTCAATGGATGGAGCTTCAGACCAGGCAAAGCCATGTCGCCAGGGGACGTCGCGGCGTTCAGCGTTGCCAGGATCAGGCTCAGCCGTTCCGAATGCGGGGCCTGAATCCCGGCTCGCGATCCCGTCGCAAAGAACTTGGCTAGGCCTTTGTGGCGGAATGACCGGATCACGAGTCGGAGTGTAACCCATAACGTTACGGGTTACAAGACATCAACGCCCATCGTTCGCGGCACTCAGAATTCAGCGGCGGCGCGCAGTTTGCTCCAGAGCCCCTACTGCCCGAACTCCGTAAGCATCGGAACCGGTGGCCGCACCTGCCATTCACCGAGGCCCCCGCACTTCCTGCAACGCGGCCTGCAGGCCCGTATGAGGCGATACCCAAGCCCAGCCTTTACGAGTGCCGCCAGGTCGGTCGTGGCCCAGCGCCGGCATACGGGGCAATAGCAAGCCAACTCGTGTCAGCAGGTCAATGGTCCCGGCCGCGGCCGCTGCACGCGAATTGTCGTCGCCTGGGCTGGCCGGTGGGTGCGGAGAATCGCACCTGATCGGGTGAATTGTCGCTCGGCCGGGCAGCGGCTCGTGCTGCTCCGGATGATTACGGGTCGTTCGGCTGCGTCGCGATTGGAAGCATGGAATCGCACGCCACCGGCGGAACTTGCGCCGCTCCTCGCCTGGATTACCAAGCGCCGCTGAGACCACCAAGCGCCCCCGGCGGGCGGCGCTAACCGGCCAAGATAGTTGTCGTCAGCCGGTCAAGATCATCGTCGCCGAACAGCTTCGGCAATTTCGTCGAATTTAGTACTTACGTCAACGGCCGACATCGTAGGCGGAGTCTGGCACTCCCAATAGGCCCAAGACCTGGGTTTTCGGATCGCTGAGCTGCGGGTGAAACACCTGCATGCGGCGCTGCCCGGCATAGAGACCCGACCCCCTTTTGCTTCTCTCGAGACGGAGAGGTTGTTCACGATACGGTGGGTGGTCGCATGACTCGGCTTGCGTTTGCTCACGACGCTGAGTTAAATTACTCAACGCGATGAGCAGATCACGAAGCCCTGCCTTTCAGCGTGACTACGCCACCGCACTCGCCGCCCGTTTGGGCGAGCCGCGGCGATTTCTGCAGGTGGTGGCCGGCCCGCGCCAGGTCGGCAAGACCACGCTGGTGCAGCAGGTGCTGGCTGAGTTGGACCGTCCCAACGTCTTCGTCTCCGCCGACGAACCCGCGTTGCGCGACGCAGCCTGGCTTGCCGCGCAGTGGGAGCGCGCCCGCCTGCTGGCGAAGGACGCCGGCAAGCGCGGCGCCGTGCTGGCCCTGGACGAGGTGCAGAAGGTCCCCGGCTGGTCGGAGGCGGTCAAACGCCTCTGGGACGAGGACACCCGCGCCCGCTTGCCGCTCCGCGTGGTCCTGCTCGGCTCGGCCCCACTGCTCGTGCAGCGCGGGCTGTCGGAAAGCCTGGCCGGGCGCTTCGAGATCCTGCACTTGCCGCACTGGTCCTTTGCCGAGACGCGCGCGGCCTTCGGCTATTCACTGGAGCAGTACCTCTACTTCGGTGGCTATCCCGGAGCCGCGCCACTGGCGGACGATCCCGTGCGCTGGCGACGCTACCTGCTCGATGCACTGGTGGAGACGACAATCGCGCGCGACGTGTTGTTGCTCACCCGTGTGGACAAACCCGCGCTCCTGCGGCGGTTGTTCGAGCTGGGGTGCCGGTATTCGGGGCAGGTGCTCTCGTACACGAAGATGCTCGGCCAGCTCCACGACGCCGGGAACACCACCACGCTGGCGCACTATCTGGAGTTGCTGGCCGGCGCCGGAATGCTGACGGGTCTTCCCAAGTATGCCGGCGCGGCCGTGCGCAGCCGCGGCTCCAGCCCCAAGCTGCAGGTCTTCAACACGGCGCTGCTCACCGCGCAGTCCGGGCTCACGCCCGCCGAGGCCCGCGCCGACCGCGAGTTCTGGGGACGCCTCACTGAATCTGCCGTGGGAGCGCATCTGGCCAATGCCGCGGCGTGTGGTGTGTGCGAGCTGTTCTACTGGCGCGAGGGCAACCGGGAGGTGGACTTCGTGGTGCGCGCGGGGCGCAGACTCGTGGCGATCGAGGTGAAAAGCGGCCGCGCCCCGGTCGCGCATTCCGGCCTGGCGGCGTTCAGCGAGGCGTTCAAGCCGAAGCGCACCTTGCTCGTGGGCGGCGACGGCATTCCGGTGGAAGAGTTCCTGTCGCGGCCGGTGGCAGACTGGCTGCAACCCTGAGGCGATTGCCATGAGCCAGTTCCTCGACAAGGACCTGCTGCCGCAGGTGAAGGAGGCGTTCGGCCTCTACAAGACCGCCGACAAGGCCGAGATCGAGAAGGATCTGGCTAAGCCAGCCGGATGCGGTGGGTCATGACGGGCCATAAGAGGGCCTCAACAAAGGCAATCGCCGCGGACTTGGAGACAACGTCGATCCTCGAAAATTGGGTACGCGAACATAATCTCGCCATACTGTTGCATCGGATTCGCCGGGATGCCTACAACCCACCGGCTATTTATCTAACGGGATCAGGCGTTTAGCTCACTTTCTCCGACCCATGACAAAAGCCGAACAGCTGGCGTCCGTCGCCCTGATCCTCTCAAGCCTGACGGCCCCCGCCTTGTCGGCCGACCCCTGGCTTGCCCCCGGCGACGCGCGGCTGCGCCACGACCTTCAGCTCCTGTCCGACGCCGGCATCGTGCATGCGCCGCTCACCGCCTGGCCCGTGTCCTGGGCCGAGGTCGCGCGCGATGTGCGCTCCGCGGGCGATGCGCGCGAGCGGCCGGTGCATATCGCCGCCGCGCTCGCGCGGGTTCGGGCCGCTGCGGCGGAGGCGACGCGGGTTGGCATCTGGCGCGGCGAGGCGAGCATTGCGGGCTCGGAGGAGCCGATGGCGCTGCGCCGCTTCTCCGACGTGCCACGCGAGGAGGGCGAAATCTCGGCGGGCATGCAGTACACCGGCGATCGATTCGCATTGCGCCTGCAGGCAACCGCCGTCTCGAACGCTTCAGACGGAAAAGACCTGCGCGCCGATGGCAGCTATGCCGGCATGGTGCTCGGCAACTGGATCGTGAGCGCGGGCTACATCGATCGTTGGTGGGGCCCCGGCTGGGAGGGCAGCCTGATCCTCGGCACCAATGCGCGGCCGATGCCCGCGGTGACGATCGAGCGCAATTACTCGGATCCCATTGATCATCCGTGGCTCGGGTGGATCGGCCGGTGGCGCGTCGCCGCAACGATGGGCCAGTTCGAAAGCGGCCGCAACGACGTGGAAGATCCGCTGTTCTTCGCTGCGCGCGTGACCTGGAAGCCGCATCCGCGGCTCGAGGTTGGCATCTCACGCAGCGCCCAGTGGTGCGGCGAGGGCCGGCCCTGCGACGCGGGCACGTTCTTGGATCTGCTCCTCGGCCAGGACAACGACCAGCCGCTGGCGCAGCAGCCGGGCAATCAAATGGCCGGCTTCGACCTGCGCTGGTCGCTGCCCTGGGCGCCGGTCGCTTTGTATATGCAGGCCATCGGTGAGGACGAAGCCAATAGCATGCCGAGCAAATACCTGGGCCTCTTCGGCGCTGAGGTCTCGGGCGGCTTCGGCGAGCGCTCGTGGCGGGCGCATGTGGAGTATGCGGATACGGCTTGCACGTTTTACGAGAGTCCGGCGGAATTCGGCTGTGCCTACCGCAACAGCATTTACAGTGATGGCTACCAGTACCGGGATCGCTCCATCGGGCATGCGCTCGACGGCGATAGCCAGCAGTTCGCTATCGGGGCGATGCTGGTGAACGGGGACGGCAGCAGCTGGGAGATCGCCGCACAAGATGCCAAGATCAACCGGGGGGGCGCCAACCCTGTGCAGTCGGTATCAAGCGTCGCCGCCAAAATCCGGTCCGCCGACCTGTACCATCGCCGGATGTTGTTGGGCGGCGACTTGAAGCTGGGCATTGGGTTCGAAGAAAGGGATTCGAGAACCATGAACGTCAATTCCGGTGACCTTCGCGGCATGGTGGAATGGTCCAAACAATTCGAGTGAAGATTCAAGGCATGATCACGCTTCAGAACCTCCACCGCGTCCTGACATCGACTGTTGCGGCCATCCTATTTGGCGCCGTGGCGCTACCAGTGCTCGCGCAGACGCAGGAACAGCTCAAGGTGTTCCAGTCATTGCCGCCGGAGCAGCAGCAGGAGATTCTCCAGAAGATCGGCGAGCGGAAGGATGACGAGCAACCGCCGGCTCCGGCTCTGCCCACATCGACGCCGAAGGCCGACGATGCCACCGAAAGATTTCTGGACGCACTGGAGACAGTGCCGCGCCTGCGCGCTGGCGACACGATTCTTCTGACTGTGGAATTTCCGGACGAAGATGACCAGTTACGCACGGATGACCGCGCACGCTCGGAGTTCCGCAGCCGGATTCTGGAC
>JANOSR010000257.1:0-2348 GCA_031415935.1 Steroidobacteraceae bacterium
ACGCCCCATCGAAGGGCCGGCCCTCACCCCCGGTTGGGAGAGCTTCGTCGGCGCGGGCCCGCTGCCGATGCGTCATGGCATGACACTTGGTGAACTGGGCGGCTGGTTCGTCGAGAAACTGCATCTCGGCGTCGATTACGAGATCGTGACGATGGCGGGCTGGCGACCAGCCGAGCCGCCCGGCTACGGCTGGCCGCTGACGGAACGCGCCTGGGTCAATCCCAGTCCCAATGCACCCGGTCTTTCGATGGCGCGTTGCTACCCGGGCACGGTGATGCTGGAGGGCACGACGCTCTCCGAAGGCCGCGGCACAACCCGGCCGCTCGAGATCTTCGGCGCGCCGGATATCGATGCCCCGGCGCTCCTTGCGAAAATGCAAGCGATCGCGCCCGACTGGCTCGCCGGTTGCGGGCTGCGGCCCTGCTGGTTCGAGCCGACATTCCACAAGCACAGCGGGTATCTCTGCGCGGGACTGCAGATTCACGTGGACGATGCGGGCTACCAGCACGAGGCCTTCCGGCCGTGGCGGCTGTTGGCCCTGGCATTGCGGGCGCTGCGGGCGCTGCGCCCGGACTATCCGCTGTGGCGCGATTTCCCTTACGAGTACGAGACCGGAAAGCTCGCCATCGACGTCATCAATGGCGGGCCGCTGCTGCGCGAATGGGTGGATGATCCCGCGGCGACGCCCGGGGATCTCGACGCGGCGGCGCTGAAAGACGAGGCCGCCTGGCGCGAGTCGCGGCAACCCTTCTTGCTCTATCGCTGATCACACCCGTGCCGGCACCCGAAAGCGTCGAAGCGCGCACCGGACTCGACCCCTGGGTCCGCGCTGAGTTGCCGGCCCCACCGATGCCGAAAGGTCTCGGCTGGATGGCGGTGGTCGGACCCGGTGTCATCGTGCTGGGCTTGTCGATCGGCAGCGGCGAATTCCTGCTGGGCCCCGCGACATTCGTGAAGCATGGGCTGACGCTGCTGTGGGTGACCGGGGTCGCCATTTTTTTCCAGACGATATTCAACACCGAAGTCATGCGCTATGTGATCGCGACCGGCGAGCCCGTGTTCACGGGATTTATGCGCACGCGTCCATCGTCGAAGGCCTGGGCGTGGTTCTACTCGCTCCTTTTCTTTCTGCAGATGGGCTGGCCGGTCTGGGCCGCGACATCCGCCGCCGCGATATTCTTTCTGTTCACGGGGCGCCTGCCCGGCCCGGCTGACGCGACGCTCCTGTATTGGTTCGGCGTTGCAACATTCCTCGCGTGCGTCGGCCTGCTGCTACTCGGCCGGCGCATCGGTCGCACGCTCGAGTTGCTGAACTGGGTGATGGTCGTGACGATTCTAGGAGGCTTCCTGCTGCTCGCGTTCATTTTCGTGCCCGCGGCAACGTGGCTCGCCGCGGCGGCGGGCTTCGCGGGTTTCGATACCGGCAGCAACAGCTTCGAATTCCTGCCCGCAGGTGCCGATTTTTTCCTCATTGGCGCGCTGGTTGCCTATTCCGGCTGCGGTGGCGTGATGAACATCACTCTCGGAAACTGGGCACGCGACAAGGGCTACGGCATGGGTCAACACGCGGGTTATATCCCTGCGGCCATCGGTGGCGAACGCGTGAATCTCGCCCATCGCGGGTTTGTGTTCACACCCGATGCCGAATCCATGAGCCGCTGGCGCGGCTGGTGGCGCATCGTCAGGGCCGATCAGTGGGGCGTGTTCTTCATCGGCGCGATCCTCGGCATGGCCTTGCCGGCGCTGCTGTACGTGACCTTTGTGCCGCACGGCACTGACATCCGCGGTCTCGGCATCAGCGCGGCACTCGCGGAAGGCGTCGGCCAGCGCGCGGGTCCGATGCTTGCCGGGACGATCGCCGTCCTCGGCGCCTGGCTGCTGTTCAAGACCCAGCTCGACATCGTGGAAGGCATGACGCGCGCGGTCACCGATATCCTGTGGGGTGGCAGCACCCGCGTGCGCCGCTGGCGCGGCGGCGACGTCCGCGCGGTGTATTACACCGTGCTCGGTGTGGTCGTGCTGTGGGGCATCATTGCGCTCGCGCTGGCGGCACCGATCGTGCTGCTGCAGATCGGCGCCAATGTCGCGGGCGCCACCTTCATCGTCGCGTCGCTGCACCTGCTCTACATCAACACGCGGCTGCTGCCGCCGGAGCTGCGCCCGCCCATGTGGCGCCGCATCGCGCTGGTCGCGATGGCGGTTTTCTACAGTTTCTTCGCGATTCTGGCAGCCAGCACATTCTGGTGAGCGCACAAATCGGCATAGGGGGCGCGGTTACCCGCGCGCCCCTGCCACACCACCGGACATGCGGGTCCGCATCCGGCGGTTCGGCGGGTTGAGCCGTTCCG
>JANOSR010000258.1:0-9256 GCA_031415935.1 Steroidobacteraceae bacterium
GTGGCCTGCGAAGAGGCGTTCCAGTCGGTATCGAATGCGCGCGTCGAATCGATCTGGATTGCGACGACACCGGTCGAGATGCGCTCGAGCGTGCGCGCCCAGCCCGGCGACTCCTCCAGCTCCTGAGCCCCCGCCATGGCGCACGGCAACAGGACGATCGCGGCCAGCAGGCTTACGCACCGCATGGCGTGCTCAATCCAGCCGGTATTGGTATGCCGCATGGAAACGCTCTTTGAATTCGCCCGGGGCGAGTTTGTGGTGTTGTGTGCCGATACTTGCGATCTTGATGGAACCCATCAGGGATGCGATGCGGCCGGTCGTCTCCCAGTCGATGCCACGCATCAGGCCATACAGCAGCCCGGCCCGATAGGCATCGCCGCAACCGGTCGGATCGACGACCTGCGCCGCGTGCACGGCTGGCACCTCGATAGTGCGGCCGCCGGCATGGATCAGCGAGCCCTCGGCGCCGCGCGTGACTATGTAAGCCTTTACTCGCGCGGCCAGGTCCCGGGTCGCCAGACCGGTACGATCCTGCAGCAACTGCGCCTCGTAGTCGTTGACCGTCACCCAGGCTGCCTGGTCGATGAAAGCCTCGAGATCCTGGCCACCGAACAGCGGCAAGGCCTGGCCGGGATCGAAAATGAACGGTATTCCGGCGCGTGCGAATTGCGCGGCATGGACGATCATGCCCTCGCGTCCGTCCGGCGCGAGGACGCCGATCGTGATGCCGGCATCGCCCGGCACTTCAAGTTGATGGGAATGATTCATCGCGCCGGGATGAAACGCCGTGATCTGGTTGTCGTCCAGGTCGGTGGTGATGTAAGCCTGGGCCGTGTATTCGTTGTCGATCACGCGCACGTAGTTCGAGGACATGCCATTGAAATCGAGCCACTCCTGGTAGGGCCGGAAATCGTGGCCGACGGCGCCCATCGCATGGCCCTCACCACCCAGCAGCTTGACGTTGTAGGCGATATTGCCAGCGCAGCCGCCGAAATAACGGCGCAACGTCGGCACCATGAATGAGACATTCAGCATGTGGATCTTGTTCGCAAGGATCTGGTCACGGAAACGGCCCGGATAGACCATCACCGTGTCGTAGGCCAGCGAACCGCAGATCAAAGCCGCCATTGCAACCTCATGGAGCGATCAGACCCGGTCCAGCAGCACGAGTGCCCAGGTCAGCACGAGGAGCGCCAAGGCGACGAATACGGCGGCCGAACCGAGTTCCTTGGCGATGCCGGAGAGCGGATGCCGTTCGGCGCCGATCCGGTCGACCGTCGCCTCGACGGCGCTGTTCAGGAGCTCGACAGTCAGCACGATGAACATCGGGCCTGCCAGCAGCGCTCGTTCGATTGCGGATTCACCCAGCCACAGCCCCAGTGGCACGACGATGAGCGCCAGAAGGCATTCCTGACGAAATGCCTCCTCCTCGCGCCAGGCCGCCGCGAACCCGCGCCAGGTGCTGCCGAACGCGCGCACGAGGCGCGCGGGGCCGGTCATCTTGTCGGGTCGGGTATTCAAGTGCCAGCCGGTTTCCAGGCCACGTCGAGTTGCTTCGCCGCGCGCACGTCGTCGAGGCGCCGCACCGGCAGAGTATATGGAGCGGCCTTGACCATCGCGGCATCAGCCTCCGCCTCGCGCTGGATCGCCGTCATCGCATCCACAAAGCCATCGAGTTCTTCGCGCGTTTCGGTTTCGGTCGGCTCGATCAACAGGCATTCCGGCACGAGCAATGGAAAATAGGTGGTCGGCGCATGATAGCCGTAGTCGAGCAGGCGCTTGGCGAAGTCCATCGCGGTGACGCCGAGCTCGCGAGCCTGGCGGCGCAGCGTGATGATGAACTCGTGGCTGGCGCGGCGGCCCGGATAGGCCGCGTCGAAACCCGCTTCGCGCAGACGCGCCAGCAGGTAGTTCGCATTCAGCGTCGAGAACTCCCCGACCCTTTGCATGCCCTCGGCTCCCAGGATGCGCATGTAGACATAGGCGCGCAGCAGCACGCCGGCATTGCCCATAAATCCCGACAGCCGGCCGATCGACTCCGGCAGGTCGCGTTCGTCGAACCAGCGATAGCGCTCGCCATCGCGGCCGACGACCGGCACCGGCATGTACGGCAGCAGGCGCTTGCCGACACCCACCGCACCCGAACCCGGACCGCCGCCGCCGTGCGGCGTCGAGAAGGTCTTGTGCAAATTCATGTGGATCACGTCGAAGCCCATGTCGCCGGGCCGGACCTTGCCGAGGATCGCATTGAGATTCGCGCCGTCGTAGTACAGCAGGCCGCCGGCGGCGTGCACTTTGCGCGCGATCTCCGTGATGCGCCGCTCGAACACGCCGAGCGTGCAGGGATTCGTCAGCATGATGCCGGCCGTCGCGGGTGACAGCACGGCGTCGAGCCCCGCAAGATCCACGTCGCCGTCCGGCAGCGAGGCGATCTCGCGGATCTTCATGCCGCACATGGTCGCGGTCGCCGGATTCGTTCCATGCGCGGCATCCGGCACGATGATTTCGTTACGGGCCAGGTCGCCACGCGCGCGGTGATAGGCACGGATCATCGCGACCCCGGAGAACTCGCCCTGGGCGCCCGCCATCGGCGTCAGCGACACGCCGGCCATGCCGGTGACGGCCTTCAGCATTTCCTGCAACTCGAACATGCAGGCCATAAAGCCCTGGCCGGTGCTCACCGGCGCCAGCGGATGGCGGCCGGCGAACTCCGGCAGCATCGCCAGCGAATTGCAGGCCTTGGGGTTGTACTTCATCGTGCAGGATCCGAGCGGATAGAACTGCGTGTCGATGCTGAAATTCATCTGCGACAGCCGCGTGTAGTGGCGCACGGCCTGGAGCTCGGAAACCTCCGGCAGCACGGCTCTCGAGCGGCGCCGGAACTTCTCGGGGATCTCGGCCACTGACGCCGCCGGATGCTGGGCTGTCGCCGCACGCCCGCTACGCGACAACTCGAAAATCAGGGGCTCGTGCTGTTTCATCACCGCTACCCTCACGCCGCCGCCGCGCGGCCGAGCATGCGACCGAGCACCCGCGTGTAGGCCTCGATGTCTTCGCTGGTCCGCGTCTCGGTCGCACAGACGAGGAGCGCGTGGCCAAGCTCCGGGTAATCGCGCGAGAGGTCGTGGCCGCCGATGATGCCCTCCACCGCGAGCGATTCGAGAACCGGCGCAACCGGCCGGTCGAGCAACAACACGGCTTCATGGAAACGCGGCCCCGCAAACGCGGTGCGCACGCCCGGCAGGCCGCAGAGCGCAGCGACCAGCTCGCGGGTGCGTACGACGCAGGCGCTTGCGACCCGTTCGAGACCCACCGGACCCAGCAGCGCCAGGTAGATCGTGGCCGCGGTCATCAAGAGCCCCTGATTCGTGCAGATGTTGGATGTCGCCTTGCCGCGGCGGATGTGCTGCTCGCGCGCCTGCAATGTCAGCGTGAAGCCGGGCTTGCCGTCGAGGTCGACGGTCCGCCCGGCGATGCGACCCGGCATCTGTCGCACATGCTCCATGCGCGTCGCCATGAATCCGACATAGGGTCCGCCCGAGGACAGCGGCACGCCGAAGGGCTGCGCCTCGCCACAGGCGATATCCGCGCCGCCATCCCCCCATTCGCCGGGCGGCGCGAGCAACGCAAGCGACACCGGATTGACCACCGCGATGATCAGTGCGCCATTGGCGCGCGCCCAGCGCGAAAGCGCATCGATGTCCTCGAGCTGGCCGAAGAAATTCGGCTGCTGGATCACGAGCGCCGTGATGTCCTGCCCGTCGTAGCGCGCAAGCGCTTGCGGAATCGTCGTTCCCTGCTCCGTGCAGTAAGGCAATTCCTCGAGCACGAGCCCCTGGCCTTCGGTGATGACCCGCGCCACGCGCCGCCAGATCGGATTGCCGGTGGTCGGCACCAGGATGCGCGCGGTCTTCGAGCGGCGGTGCGCGCGCACCGCCATCAGGCAGGCTTCGGCCAGCGCCGACGCGCCGTCATAGAGCGAGGCGTTCGACACGTCCATGGCAGTCAGGCCGGCGATCATCGACTGAAATTCGTACATGATCTGCAACGTGCCCTGGCTGGCCTCGGCCTGGTACGGCGTGTAGGCGCTGTATATTTCGCCGCGTGTCGCGAGTGCCCAGACCGGCGCCGGGATGTGGTGCTCGTAGGCGCCTGCGCCGATGAAGTTGAGCGGCCTGCCGTCGGCGGCCGCGCGCGCGGCGACCAGGCGCGCCACCTCCATCTCGGACAACCCCGCGGGAACGCCCGGCAGCGAATCCACGCGCAGCTCTTTCGGGATCTCGTCGAACAGGTCGTCGATACTCTTGACGCCGATGCGGTCGAGCATCGCGCGCACGTCTTCGCCGGTATGCGGGATGTAAGGCATCGTCAGTCCGCCGTGGCCAGTTCGGCGGCATAGGCCGTAGCGTCGAGAAGATCCGCGCCGCCAGTATCGCCGGTCGGGCGCAGGCGCAGTATCCAGCCCTGGCCGTAGGGATCCTGGTTGATCAGTTCCGGCTGTGTCGCGAGCAGGTCATTGCCCGCCAGCACTTCGCCACCCACGGGACTGTAGACATCGGACGCGGCTTTCACCGATTCGACGACGGCGCAGGCGTCGCCCACCGACAGGACCCGGCCGGCTTCCGGCACTTCGACGAACACCAGGTCACCGAGCGCCGCCTGCGCATGATCGGAAATGCCGAGCTCGATGCTGCCGTCCGGCAGCGAGCGCAGCCATTCGTGGCTCTTCGTGTAACGCAGGTCACCCGGTATGTTGCTCATGCCTGTCTCCGTCTCACAATTCGATCATGACCCTGCCATTCCTGGCGAACGGCGGCTTGACGACCCGCGCGGGCAGCAGGCGCCCGCGGATATCCACGTTGACGCTGCCACCGGTCGCCGCCGGCACCCTGGCAAAGCCGATCGAGCGCTCAAGTGTCGGCGAGAAGCTGCCGCTGGTGACTTCGCCCTCGCCTGCAGCGTCGGTGACGACGCGCTGATGCGAGCGCAGCACGCCCCGCTCGAGCAGCAGCAGTCCGACCAGCTTGCGTGCGGGCCCGGCGGCGCGCTGGGCTTCGAGTGCCGCCTTGCCGATGAAATCGCGCGTGCCATCGAGTACCACGGTCCACGCGAGACCGGACTCGAATGGCGAGACGGTCTCGTCCATGTCGTTGCCGTAGAGATTCATGCCTGCCTCGAGTCGCAGCGTATCGCGCGCGCCGAGTCCGCAAGGCTTGACGCCGGCCGCCAGCAGTGCGTGCCATGAATCGGCCGCGGACTCCGCAGGCAGCGTGATCTCGTAACCGTCCTCGCCCGTGTAGCCGGTGCGCGCGACGAACCATTCGTCGCAAGGCAAGCCGAAGAAATTGCCGAGCGCGGCGGCCGGAGCGCGGCAGGCATCGGGCAGCAAAGCAGCGGCCTTTGCCCGGGCCTGTGGTCCCTGCACCGCGATCATCGCCAGGTCGCGCCGTGGCACGACCGCGACGCCGAGCACCGAAGCGCGCTCGCGAATCCATGCCAGGTCCTTGTCCGCCGTCCCCGCGTTGACGACCAGCCGGAACCAGCGCTCGTCCAGGAAATAGACGATGAGATCGTCGATCACGCCGCCGTCCGGGCGCAGCATGCAGCTGTACAGCGCCTTGCCGGGCGTCGTCAGGCGGCCGACATCATTGGCGAGCAGGCGCAGCAGCAGCGCGCGTACGCCGGCGCCGCGCAGATCCACCGTGCACATGTGCGAGACGTCGAACATGCCGGCATCGCGCCGCACGGCATGATGCTCCTCGATCTGCGAGCCATAGCCGACCGGCATGTCCCAGCCGCCAAAGTCCACGATGCGCGCGCCGGCAGCAACGTGCTGGTCGTAGAGCGGTGTCCGTTTCATCTCATTCAGCCTCGGCTGACCGTGGCAAGAAAAAGGGGCGGCGGGCCTTCCGGGCCCACCGCCCCTCTGTCCTGAAACCTGAGAGATTGGGTTCCGGGTCGTCCCCGGGGCCGCTCCCCTTCGGTGGGCCCGCAAGGGCCACTCTCCAGAGTTCGCCAGTTCCTGCCGTTCTGTTGCCTGAGCGTTTCCGGGCGGGTTGCGCCTTCGGCGCCGCACTGCTGCGGTCTCTCCGGCAGGTTCTCATCGCGACGAGGCGGATTCTAGCGGAAATGACCGCACCGCGGGTCATCCTGCGCGCACCGGCGGCCACCTGCCGGGGCCACCGGCTCGGGTTATAGTCGCCCTCCGGCCGGCCAAGCTGAACGGAGTCATTGAATGCCCAGCCTGAGACCCCTGCTCGCCATACTCTACGGAGTCTTCCTGCTAGTCCCGGCCCCGGCGCAGGCCGCCGAGGGTGCGACCGCGCGTCTGGCTGCGCTTTTTGAACGCGAATGGCAGCGCGACCTGGCCGACGACCCGTTGCTCGCGACCTATCGCGGTGACACGCGCTACGACGATCGCTGGCCCGAGCTGACACCGACCGCACTGAAGGCCCGCGATGCCGCGAATGCGCGCGTGCTGTCGGACCTCGCGGCCATTTCCCGCGAGGCCCTGTCAACGGCCGATCAGTTGAACTACGACCTGTTCCGGATCGAGTACGAGAATCGCGTCGCGGCGGCGCCCTTTCACCCCGAGTACTACGCGCTCACGGTGCGCGGCGGCCCGCAGGCGCTCAATGAAACCGTAGAGCAGATGCCATTCGAGAAGGTCGCGGATTTCGAGACCTGGCTCAGGCGAATGACGGCACTCCCGACGTACCTGGACCAGTATTCGGCGCTCCTGCGCCGCGCAGCAACCGAGCACCGCACGCAGCCCCGCGTGATCATGGAACGCGTGCTGCCGCAGCTCGAAATGCAACTGGTCGGGCGGCCGGACGACAGTCCGTTTTTCGAGAAATTCCGCCATTACCCGGACGCGATCCCCGACGCGCAGCGCCTGCGCCTCACGAGTGACGCCCGCCGCGTCATCTCGGACGCGGTCATTCCCGCCTATCGGCGATTCACCCGCGTGTTCCGCGACGAGTACTTGCCGGCCTGTCGCGACACGGTCGGCATCTGGGACACGCCGGACGGGCGCGCCTTCTACGCGAATCGCGCCAGCTATCACACGACGACGACGCTCACACCCGAGCAGATTCACGAGATCGGCCTCGCCGAGGTCGCTCGCAACCGGGCCGAGATGCTGCTGGTCATGAAGGAGGTCGGCTTCGAAGGCACGCTGCAGGAGTTCTTCGTGCATCTGCGCACGGACCCGAAGTTCTACTACGCCACGCCTGACGAGCTGTTTCGCGCTTATGTATATGCCTCGAAAATGATCGAGCCCGAGCTACCGCGATTGTTCGGAAAGCTGTACCGCACGCCCTACGGCCTGCGCGTGATCCCGGCAACCAGCGCGCCGAATACGACCACCGCTTACTACAACGGGCCGTCCATCGATGGCAGGCGTCCGGGTTACTACTACGTCAACCTCTATCGGCCCGAGGTCCGCCCCAAGTACGAGATCGAGGTGCTGACCGTGCACGAAGCGGTGCCGGGCCACCACCTGCAGATTGCGCTCGCGCAGGAACAGACCGACTTGCCGAAATTCCGGCGGTTCTACGACGTGACAGCCTATACCGAAGGCTGGGCGCTCTATTCGGAGCGGCTGGGCTACGACCTCGGCCTGTACAAAGACCCGTACTCGCGTTTTGGCCAGTTGACCTACGATCAGTGGCGCGCCGTGCGCCTGGTCGTCGATACCGGCATCCATCACATGGGCTGGACACGGCAGCAGGCGATCGATTATTTCCTCGCTAACGCGGCCAAGACCGAGGCTGACGTCGTCAATGAGATCGACCGCTACATCGCCTGGCCCGGACAGGCTCTGGCCTACAAGATCGGCCAGCTCAAGATCCTGGAACTGCGCGAACGCGCAAAGGCAGCGCTCGGCGAGCGCTTCGACATCCGCGCCTTCCACGACACCCTCCTGGCGACCGGTGCCGTGCCGCTCGAGATCGTCGAACGCACGATCGACGCCTGGATCGAGACGCAACGCCAGCCGTGATCGCCACGCGTCGCGCCTCGGTCGGGGTTCGCATCGGCACCGTCACGGTCGGCGGCGGCGCCCCGATTGTCGTGCAGTCGATGACCAATACCGACACGGCCGATGTCGAGGCGACCGCGCGCCAGGTCCGCGAACTGGCCGAGGCCGGGTCCGAGATCGTCCGCGTGACGGTCAACAACGATGAGTCCGCGGCGGCCGTGCCGTTCATCAGGGAACGGCTGCTGGCTGCCGATTGCGACGTACCGCTGGTCGGCGACTTCCACTTCAACGGCCACAAGCTGCTCGCGGCGCATCCCGCCTGCGCCGAGGCACTCGCGAAGTACCGCATCAATCCCGGCAATGTCGGGCGCGGCAGCAAGCGCGACCCGCAGTTTGCGGCGATGATCGAGACCGCCTGCCGGTACCAGAAGCCAGTGCGCATCGGCGTCAACTGGGGCAGTCTCGACCAGGACCTGCTGACGCGCATGATGGATGAGAATTCGCGCCTGCCCGAACCCCAGGATGCGCTCGAGGTGCTGCGAGAGGCGACTGTCGTCTCCGCGCTCGCGAGTGCCGCGCGGGCCGAGGAGCTTGGCCTGCCGCACGACGCGATCGTCATCAGCAGCAAGGTCAGCGGCGTTCAGGACCTGATCGCGATCTATCGCCGTCTCGCGGCGCGCTGTGACTATCCCCTGCACCTCGGGCTGACCGAGGCGGGCATGGGGCCCAAGGGAATCGTCTCCTCGACCGCTGCGATGGCCGTGCTGCTGCAGGAGGGCATCGGCGACACGATCCGGGTCTCGCTGACACCCGAGCCCGGCGGCGACCGCGCCGAGGAAGTGCGGATCGCGCAGGAGATCCTGCAAAGCCTGGGTCTGCGTGCCTTCATGCCGCGCGTGGTCGCCTGCCCCGGCTGTGGCCGCACCACGAGCAGCTACTTCCAGGAACTCGCGCAGAGCATCCAGGAACACGTGCGCCGGCGCATGCCGGAATGGCAGCAGAGCCATGTTGGCGCCGAGACCATGACCGTCGCGGTCATGGGCTGCGTCGTCAACGGTCCAGGCGAGAGCAAGCATGCCAATATCGGCATCAGCCTGCCGGGCGCGGGCGAGCGGCCCGTCGCGCCGGTTTACGAGGACGGCGAAAAGACCGTCACGCTGAAAGGCGAACGCATCGCCGAGGAATTCCAGGAACTGGTCGAACGCTACGTTGCGCGTCATTACCCGCGCCGGGAGGGCTGATGGATACGCTGAAGGAACGCAGCTGCCTGCCCTG
>JANOSR010000259.1:0-6518 GCA_031415935.1 Steroidobacteraceae bacterium
CAGCACGCCACCCGGTTTTGCCAGTGCCTGCAGCCGTGCGGCGACGTTGACGGTATCGCCGAAGGCGGAGCCATTCTCCTCGATGACATCGCCCAGATTGACGCCGATGCGCAGATGCATGCGCCGCGCGGTTGGCAGCGACTCATTGTCATTTTCGGTACGTTCTTGGATCGCCAGTGCGCACAGGACAGCGTTCACGGCGCTCGGGAACTCCGCCATCAGACTGTCGCCGACGCTGCCGAATTCGCAGCCGTCGAATTCCTTGACCAGCTCATCAAAGACAGCGCGGCGGAGCTTGAGCGCGGCGAGCGCGCCGTGCTCGTCGGCACCCATCAGCCGGCTGTATTCGACGACATCAGCCGCCAGGATGGCAGCTATTTTTCGGCTGTCCTTGACCATGGCGCCCTGCGCTCCCCAGCCGAGTATAGGCCGCCGGGAACTGGGCGACTGTTTGGCGCCCCGGGCCGGAGTTGAACCGACGACCTGCCGCTTAGGAGGCGGCCGCTCTATCCACTGAGCTACCGGGGCGAAACCGGCGCAATGTTACCCGAGGACCGGCCAATTCGGACCGGTCCCCGGGGCATTTCGGACTGCGGGTCTCGCGTCTAGACGACCGGTGCCGCCGCCATGGCGGTTGCCGGCTCGACCGGTCTTGGCGCGGACACGGATGCCTCAACCGACTTCGTTGCCCGCTCGACCGTTGCGGCCGCGCTGGTCACCGCCTGGGTCGCTGCCTTCTCGACCGTGCGGGTCGCCGCCCGCACCGTCCTGGCCGTGCTCTTGATCGCCGACCGTGCCTGGCGCTTGGCCGACTTGACCGTCTTGCGGGTTGCCGCCGTCGCCTTGCGGACGGTCTTGCGTGCCGTCGTGGCGGCCTTGCGCGCAACCTTTCGAACCGTCTTGCGCGCTGTCGCGCTCTTGCGGGCGCTCTTCCTGCGGGCCGCCGGGCGACGCTTGCTCTGCGTCGAGCGGCGCCTTGCGGCCTTTCTCGTCTTCTTTCTCGCTGCCATCTGCCATCTCCCGATATTGCTGACGCCAACCCAACGTCGCGACACGCGACGCTTGGCCCTCAAGCTAGGACGCGTCCGCGTGGCTGTCAATCGGAGAAATTTGGTGGAGCGGAAGGGGATCGAACCCTCGACCTCTGCATTGCGAACGCAGCGCTCTCCCAGCTGAGCTACCGCCCCACGACGAGGGCCGGGATTGTAAAGACCCGGTGTCCCAGCAGCAAGCAAACCGGCCGGCGCCGGAGACTCCCGCAGGCGCATCGTGTAACGTGACTGTAATCATGAGGATCCGCGACGCCACGGTGGCCGACCTGGAATTCATCGCCGGCGCCAACCGGGCGCTGGCGCAGGAAACGGAGGGCCAGGTGCTGGACCCGGAGCTGCTGCTGCCGGGTATCCGCGCCGTCTTCGAGGATCCGGCGCTCGGCCGCTACTATCTTGCCGAGGTCGATGGCAAGCCCGTGGGACAGTTGATGACAACCTACGAGTGGAGCGACTGGCGCAATGGCGTGTTCCTCTGGATCCAGTCGGTCTATGTACTGCCTGATTACCGCGGCTCGGGTGCGTTCAGGTCCCTGTTCGGGCACCTGCAGGAGCTCGCGCGGGCCGATTCACGCATCTGCGGTATTCGCCTGTACGTGGATCGCGGCAATGAACGGGCTCAGGAGGTCTATGCACGCCTCGGCATGCACCGCTCGAACTACGGCGTCATGGAATCGGTGTTTCGCGGCCCTGAATCGCATGGCTGAGGGGTACTGACATGCTGGCCATCGGTGAGCGCGCCCCGGACTTTGCATTGCCCGACCAGGACGGCCGGGAGCAACGACTTTCACGGCTCCTGAATGGCCAGGCGCTGATCCTCTATTTCTACCCGGCCGATTTCACGCCGGGCTGCACGAAGGAGGCCTGCGACCTGCGCGACCTGCACACGCAGATTCTGTCCGCCGGCCTCTGCGTCGTCGGCGTCAGCCCACAGCCGCCTGAAAGCCACCGCCGCTTCAGGGACCAGCATGGCCTGCCCTTCACGCTGCTCTCAGACGTCGACAAGGTCGCAATCAAGGCGTTCGATGTCGACGGGCCGCTTGGCATCGGCGTGCGGCGTGCGACCTTCCTGCTCGACCCGCAACGGCAAATCATCGATGCCGTGCTGGCCGACTTGCGCATCAGCCGTCACCAGGAATTCGTCGAGCGCGCGATTGCCGCTAGGGAAAGTCGAAGCGCGTGACCGAGGCCCGGCTGAATCGCGGCAGCGCGACGACGTAGACGATTCCGTATTCGCTCTCGGCCATCGCCGGAATCTTTTGGCCGGACAGCTTCTCGACGATTGCGGGCACGGTATTGGAATGCCCGACGATCAGCACGTGACCGCCGCGATATTCGTCCCGCGCGCGTTCTGCAACCAACGCAGTGTCGGCCGCCGGCACCACGATCACAGGCACACCCAAGCGGTTTGCCAGCGGTCGCACCGTTTCCTGCGTGCGGCGAAACTCGCTGACGAAAATGCCCTGGATACGGTATTCCGATGGTGCCTGGCCGAGGACATGCGCCAGCTCCTGTGCCCGGCCCTCACCAGCCATTGATAGCGACGGGTCCTCGGCCGGCAGAGTCGCCTTTTCGGCATGCCGCATCACGATGATCGTGGTGGTTGATGCGGAGGCGAGAAGCCAGATGGCGAGCGCGACGACGAAGACTGCGGCCAGCGCGGCCAGCCAAACCGGGGCCAACAGGGGGCGCCGTCGCAGGCTCGCGTATTCCTTGTGCATGCGGCCGATGATACTCCCGCCTAAACGAGCATGCGGCCCTGCTGCTCGATCGCCTCGAGTGTTTCGCGCACGTCGTCCCAGGTCGTCTGGTGGGACATGATGCAGAGCCTGAGCGAATACGTGCCGCGCAGGCGCGTGGAGGACAACATGGCGCTGCCCGCCGCAATGATGCCCGCCTGGACCTGTTCGTTGATTTCATCGAGCCTGGCGGCGGGTAATTGCGAACCCCGTGGCCGGACGCGAAAGCAAAGGATGCCAAGCGATGGCGGGCTCAGGAGTTCGAGAATCTCCGATTTCCGGACATAGTCGCCGGCACGATCGGTGAGCTCCATGCCTCGCGCAATGGCCTGGCGGAATGCCGCCATGCCGAAGGTCTGGATGGACATCCAGACCTTGAGTGCGCGAAATGAGCGTGTGAGCTGCAGTCCACGGTCAGCGAAATTAACCTGCTCCATGCCGAGACGCGTGTCCTGCAGATACTCGGGATGGACGCTGAAGGCGCGCTCAAGCGTCGCAACATCGCGCACCATCACGCAGCCCGCCTCGAAGGGCTGGAACAGCCACTTGTGGGCATCCAGGCTGATGGAATCCGCCAGATGCATGCCATCCAGCAGCGCGCTCCCTCGCTCGCAGAGCATGGCGAAACCGCCATAAGCCGCATCCACGTGCAGCCAGAGTTTCTCGCGGATACAAAACGCGGCAATCTCCGGCAATGGGTCAATCGCACCGGTGTTGGTCGTGCCGGCATTGGCGCAAACCGCGATTGGCGTGTAGCCACTCCTGCGTGCCTCGATTACGGCGCGCTCGAGTGCACCAAGCCGGATCCTGAACATTTCGTCCGAGGTAACTTTGATGATGCCGTCTGGTCGCACGCCGACGACGCGGGCGGCGCGCTCGAGTGCGCTGTGGCTCTGATCGCTCATGAAAACTGCGGGGCGCGCGGGCGCGCCATGATGCTCGCGCGCGGCCACCAGCGCATCCAGGATCGCCGCCGATCCGCCGGAAGTGAACAAGCCGCCGCCCGATTCCGGATAACCGATCCACTGCCGGAACCAGTCGATCACGACCAGCTCGAGCTGGCTGGGGCCGCCGGATCCGAGCCAGGTGCCCTGGAAGATGTTGAAACCAGCCGCAAGGTAGTCCGCGACCACGCCGGGCCAGGTCGGCGCCGAAGGAACGAATGCGAAAAAGCGCGGATGATCCACACGCGCGGCGACCGGCAAGACCTCGCGTACGGCTCGCTCGAGGACGGCAAGCGCATCCCGCCCCTGCTCCGGCGGTGGTTCACGCAACAACGGTTCCAGCGTCGCGCGCGACGCCCCATGCCAGGGCGCCTGGTCCCGCAAACCCTCGATACGGGCGACGATCAGTTCCGTCGCGCGCTGCGCAAGTTCCCGCATCTCCTCGGCGGACATGCTGAGGCTCGGTGATTCAGCGTCGATTTTCTTTTTCATAAACTGGCGGAGAGGGTGAGATTCGAACTCACGAGCCCCGTGAAGGGCTGCCGGTTTTCAAGACCGGTGCATTCAACCGCTCTGCCACCTCTCCGGTGGATTCCGGTGCGGGCGGGATTGTCGGCTGCGGCGCTGGCGCCCGCAAGTCGCGCCAGGCGGTTTGCGGAACCAGATTCGCTATACTGTGTCCAAGTAGCCGAATCCCGGCCCGGAGGCTCGAGCGATGCAACGCGACCCAATCGTCCTTCAGCAGTCAGCGATCCGCGAATCGGCGCTGGTTACCAACAAGGTCCTTCGCAACACCTATCTGTTGCTGTCGGCCACTCTCGCCTTCAGCGCGCTGATGGCGGGCATCGCGATGGCCTTCAGCCTGCCGTATCCGGGTGTGATGCTGACGCTGCTCGTCTATTTCGGCCTGCTGTACGGCGTCCACAAGACGGCCAACAGCGCGGCGGGCATCGCGTTCGTGTTCGCGCTGACTGGCTTCCTGGGCTATACGCTCGGCCCGATCATCGGCATGTACCTGCAGGCCATCCCGAACGGCCATTCGGTCGTGATGAACGCCTTTGGCATCACGGCCGTGTCGTTTGTCGCCTTGTCTGCCTATGCAGTCCGTAGCGGGCGCAACTTCTCGTTCATGGGTGGATTCCTGTTCGTCGGAATCCTGACCGCATTCCTGCTGGGCCTCGGCGCGATCTTCTTCAATATGCCGGCGCTTTCGCTTGCCGTGTCCGGCATGTTCGTCCTGCTGATGGCGGGATTGATCCTCTATCAGACCGGCGAGATCGTGAATGGCGGCGAGACGAACTACATCCTCGCGACCGTGACGCTCTTCGTCAGCATCTTCAACCTGTTCACAAGCCTGTTGCACCTGCTCGGTGCGGCGCGCGACGACTGACCGGGAAGCGGGTTCGTCGACGAATCACGCCGCTGAAATGCGCGTGATGCCCCCCAGGTAGGGCCGCAGCACGGACGGGACCAGCACCGAGCCGTCCGCCTGCTGGTAGTTCTCGAGCACCGCTACCAGGGCGCGACCCACCGCGACGCCCGAGCCATTCAGCGTGTGCACCGGCTCCGGTTTTCCAGTCTCGGGATTGCGCCAGCGCGCCTGCATGCGTCGCGCCTGGAACGCCTCGCAGTTGCTGCAGGAGGAGATTTCGCGGTATTTCCCCTGCCCTGGCAGCCAAACCTCAAGGTCATAGGTCTTCGAGCTGCTGAAGCCGATATCCCCGGCACAGAGCGCGACCACCCGATACGGCAATTCCAGCAGTTCCAGCACGCGCGCCGCGTGGCCCGTGAGTTCTTCGAGCGCCTTGTAGGAATCCGAGGGCCGGACGATCTGCACCAACTCGACCTTGTCGAACTGGTGCTGGCGGATCAGGCCGCGTGTGTCTTTCCCATAGGAGCCGGCTTCCGAACGGAAACACGGCGTGTGGGCGACGAGCTTCAGCGGCAGTTGCGCGGCATCGAAAATCCGGTCGCCGGCCAGATTGGTCAGCGGCACCTCGGCCGTCGGTATCAGGAAGAGTTCTGGATCCGACGCGCCGCGCGCAAGCTTGAACAGGTCCTGCTCGAATTTCGGCAGCTGGCCCGTGCCGGTCAGTGTCGCCCTCGAGACCAGATAAGGCACATAGGCTTCGCGATACCCATGCTCGCGCTGGTGCAGATCCAGCATGAACTGGGCCAATGCGCGATGCAGGGACGCGAGCGGTCCCGTCAGCACGGCGAAACGCGCACCGGAGATGCGGCCCGCCGCGGCGAGATCAAGGCCGTCCAGGCTCTCGCCGATCGCAACGTGATCGCGCGCTTCGTAATCGAAGCGCGGGAGCTCGCCGTGGCGGCGGATCTCGTTATTCGCCGTTTCGTCGCGGCCGTCGGGGACGCTCGCATGCAACAGGTTCGGCAGGTCAAGGAACAGCGCATCGAGTTCGGCCTGCAGAATGCCAAGTGCGCGCTCCGCGGCATCCAGGCGCGTGCCGAGCGTTTCCACCTCGGCCAGCAGTGGCGCGATGTCCTGACCCTGGGACTTGGCCTGACCGATGGTGCGCGAACGGGTGTTGCGTTCATTGCGCAGCGCTTCGACCGCGACCTGCGCGTCCTTGCGGCGCTTCTCCAGTTCCGTGAATCGCGCGATGTCGAGGCGATAACCACGCCGCGCCAGATTTCGTGCCACGGCATCCGGATCGCCGCGCAATTGCCGGGCGTCAAGCATGATCGCCCTTCCGCTTCAGCGCCTCGAGCAGGCGCAATTCCAGCCCGCGCGGGGCGGGATGATAGTAGACGCGTGGCTCGAC
>JANOSR010000260.1:0-5933 GCA_031415935.1 Steroidobacteraceae bacterium
CGATCCTTGGAGCGCGCCTCCTTACGGTCCGTGTAGTTGGCGCTGATGATAAAACCCCTGTCTTCCATCTCCCGGCCAAAGACCAGGTTGACTTCGCTGTTTTCCGCGTCGCTTTCCTCGGTGACACCATAGGATGCGTCAAGCTGAAAACCGTCAAACGAGCGCCTGGTGATGATGTTGACCACGCCGGCCACGGCATCCGCGCCATAGATGGCGGACGATCCGTCGAGCAGTGTTTCAATGCGGTCGATCATGTTGACCGGAATGCCATTGAGATCGACCACAGAATTGGCGCCGGAACCACCCGCGACAAACCGTCGGCCATTGACAAGCACCAGTGTTCTGTTCTGACCCAGACCACGCAGATTCACGCTGGCAGTGCCGTATCCTTCCTACGCTGAAAGATAATTGGATTAAGCGCCCGCTTGAGCACCAGCCGTGAAGGGCGAATATTTCAATAACTGGTCAATCGAAACTGCGCCAATCTTGGCGAAATCGTCGGCGGTGAGGATACTCACCTTACCCACGCCGTCGATGTCCATGCGCTTGATCCGACTACCCGTTACCAGAATCTCATCAATCGCCGCTTCTTCGTCTGCCGCTTCCTGGGCTGCCACGAAGGCTGTTGGAATCAACGTGCCGAGGTTCGCCGCAATGCAGATTGTCAAAAATTTGCTGTTCATATATGCCATCCCCCAAAGTTAAGTTGGCGCCCGATGAAGCGCGCCCGATTGTCAGACCATTTGTTCAGGCGCCGGCCTTCTCGGATTTCCTGACCCGCGATGACCAGTGAATATGAACGATCTTCCAGCCCTTGTCGGTGGATCGCAGCACCATCGTTTCGGTGCTCACAATGACCGCGGGTTTCCCGTCCTTTTGCACATGCAACTCGCTCTCACTCGCAACCCACGCCAGCTTTCCGCTGACCCTGGCCGTGCGATGCCTGAGCTTGTGGTGCGCGGTCTTCAGGAACTCTGCGTCGCCTTTGGCGTGCCCCCCGAGATACTCGGCAGCCGAACGCTCCGCGCCGCCGCTTTCCAGGATGATGACATCCGGGTCGAGTTCGGCACCCGCTCGATCGAGATCGCCTGCGGACAGTGCGGCAAAGAAGCGGTCCACGGTCGCGGCGGCAGCTTTTGCCGCATCGGGCACGTCGATCTGCGGTCCCTCACCCATTGCTGGGCCCGGGAGCATGGACAGAAGAAACAACATCAACGACAGGAAGCGGCTCATGTTCAACTCCTTGAGTGATGATCAGTGGTCATGGGGAGGGGCATCCCCGTGGTCCTGGGCATTGGCGTCCCCAGCCGGCGCTTTTCCGGCAGCGGAATTGTCAGCCGGGTCGTGCGCATGCCCGCCGCTGGTGTCGACCAGTTCGCGGTAGCGAACCTCCGACATGTCCGGCAACTGCCGGAGAAAAGCCACCATGCCCCAAATGTACTCGTCTTGCATGCTTTTCCCCCATGCCGGCATACCGCTCATCTTGATGCCATGCTTGATGATCCAAAACGCGGCCGACGGATCGGCGATACGACGCCGACCCAGATTCGGTGGAGCCGGAAAGAGGCCGTCGCTCAATTCAGTTTGCTCCACGCCGGGCTGCAGGTGACAGCCGGAACACATTGCGTCGTAATTTCCGGCACCGGCGCGGATCAGCGATTCATCGTCCAGTTCGGGGACATCGATGTCGGAGGCCCGCGCCGCGATCGAGCGCTCGCGCACCTTTTCCATCGCGAGCCTTGTCACCGGCCAGTGCGGATCGTCCGCCGCGACGTTGTAGACGCCCGACCAGATGAAAGCGCCCGCGCCCACAATGAACAGCAACAGCAATCCCAGCAACCAGATAATTGATTTCATCGGATGTTGCTCAGGTTCCATGCTTCATCATCTTGGAATGATCGACCGGCGCGGTCTCGCCTGGCGCCGCGAACTCCGCCATCGGTCCGCGCCGCGCGGGCGATCCGAAGGCCGCGTCATCGCTGACCCGGCGGGCAATCGTCCCGCGCGGGTTGGAGTACCAGCCCGGATCCCGGTAATCGCCACGCGTGAGGTCGTCGCGCACTTTCACTACTGTGAACATCCCGCCCATCTCGAGGTTTCCGAACGGGCCCTTACCCAGCATCATCGGCAGCGTGTTCTCCGGTCCTTGCATGTGGCCCATATCCACGTGGTCCTGGTGCTCCGCCATGCCGGCCTCGCCCATCGCCATGTAATCCGGCAGCATCCGCCGGATTGCCGCCTCGAGATCGCGTTGCTTGACGCCGAGCGGACTCGGCAGCGCATGGCCCATCGCGTTCATCGTGTGATGCGACATGTGACAATGCAGCGCCCAGTCGCCCGGCACCGCGGCGAACTCGAGATCGCGGGTCTGGCCGACAGCGACGATTTCGCTGGATTCCGGCCGCCACAGCGAACGCGGCCAGCGGCCTCCATCGGAGCCCGTGACGTGGAACTGCACACCATGCAGGTGGATCGGGTGATTCCACATCGACAGGTTGCCGATGCGGATCCGTACGCGCTCGCCGCTTTGCGCGATCAGCGGTTCGATCGCCGGAAAAACCTTGCTGTTGAAGGTCCACAGATCGAAGTCCTGCATGATCGCCGGATCCGGCCGGTAGGTGCCCGGGTGCAGCGCCCAGTTGTGCAACAGGAAGCAATAGTCGCGATCGATGCGCTCCCGCTCGCCGCCCCGCGGGTGGATGATGAACATGCCCATCATGCCGACCGCCAGTTGAACCATTTCGTCCGCATGCGGGTGATACATGTGGGTGCCGTTCTGGCGCAGCGTGAACTCGTAGGCGTAGGTCTCGCCGGGTCTGATGTGCGGCTGCGACAGACCGCCGACGCCGTCCATGCCGGAAGGCAGCAGGATGCCGTGCCAGTGGATCGTCGTATGCTCCGGCAGCCGATTGGTCACGAAGATCCGCACGCGGTCGCCCTCGACGGCCTCGATGGTCGGCCCGGGCGTCGTGCCGTTGTAGCCCCAGCATTTCGCGCGCGAGCCGGGAGCGAACTCATGCTCGACCTCCTCGGCCACCAGGTGGAACTCCTTGACGCCGCCAACCATGCGATGGGGCAGCGTCCAGCCGTTAAGGGTTCGCACCGGCGTGTAGCCGCGTCCGCCCGATCCGGGCGCGGGTACGGGTGCCGGTGTGGTTGCCGGTGTGGGTGCGGGGTCGCGTTGGGATTCCTTGGGCATGACATGTTGTTCGTGCCCCTGCGCCATGGCCCGTTCAGCCAGTGCGGCGAGCGGCAGCACGCTGCCAGCGCCCACCCACCGGAACCAGTGGCGTCGGGTGATGTTCATGGCCTCTCTCCTGTGATTTCGTCCGCACCGATGGTCAGCGGCCACTCTTCGCCGTCGCCCGGCAGCAGGCCGCCGGTAGCGGCTCGCAGCGCGGTTCGCGCGATCCAGTAATCGCGCACCGATTCGAAGTAGCCCTGCCAGGCGTCGAATTCCTCGCGTTTGCTCCGGATCAGTTCGAACACGCTGACCAACATGAAATTGACCCGCTCCTGCTGACGCGCAACCGCCGACGCCGTGCTTGGCAGCAGTTCGTCGCGATAGCGCTCGCTGATGTCCCGCGCCAGCGCCAGCCGCTCGATGCCGGCGCTGACCTCGTTTTCCACGGCGAGCGTCAGCGCCTCCCGGCGCGCACGGGCATCCAGCAGCCGCGCTTCGGCGCGCGCGACCGCTGGCTGGCCCTGATTGAAGAGCGGCAACTCGAGATTCAGCGTGGGTCCACGAAGCTTCGAGCCGTCGGTCTCGCGTTCGAGCTTGTATCCGGCCGCCACGGAACCGAGCAGCCGCCAGCGTTCGGTGACGCCAAGCGCGTCCTCGAGCATCGCGACTTCCTCGCGCACGGCGGCAAGGTCGAGGCGCTCCGCCTGCGCCCGCCGCAGCAGCTCGTCGCGGGGCAGTGGCGCATCCGGCGGCGCCGGCAGTCGATCGACGGTCCGCCAGGGCGCCCTCGCCTGCAGTCCCAGCAGGTTGGCGAGTTGCGCTCGCGTGCCGGCGGCATCGGACCGGGCGCGCAGCGCATCGATGTGCGCCTGCGCCGCCGCCCCCCGCTGCAGGTCGAGCTGCAGCCGGCTGATGTTGCCAGCCTCGTGAAAGCGCTGCGCCAGCATCGCTTCGCTCTGCGCCGCTTCTGCCACGACATCGCGCATTGCCGCGACCTGCAGGGCGCCCACATGTGCATACCAGGCAGTCTCGACTTCGTGCGCCAGCGCCACCAGGCGGGCGGCGACGGCGAGTTCCACTCGCCGGAATTCCGCCGCCGACAGGCGCCGGCGCGTCGGCAGCAGCAGGAGGTCGGTGAAACTTGCCGAGATTCCCCGCGTCGTCTGATCCCGCCCGCCGTTACTTGGATTCAGCCAGGCGAGCGACAGCGTCGGGTTCGCGATGCGCGCGGCATCCTGTAGATCCGCGTGGCCGATGCCGAGTCTCGCGTACTGCCGGCGAATGTCCGGATTCCGCGTGAAAGCGAGCGTAAGGGCCGCTGGCAGCGTCAGCGGCTCGCGAATTTCCGGCGCGGTAACGGCGTCACCCGCGGGCGGCGGCCATTCGGGGCCGACGGCCGTTCTCTCGACGACCCGGCCGGCAGCAGTATCAGCCGACCGGTCAAGCGGCGTCACGGCACAACCGGCGCCGGCGCCGAGCGCGGCCGCCAAAGTGGCCACTCGTATCAAAGCCTTCATTTATCGACCCTTGATGGGGAGTTCGCGGACAACCCGGAATCGTGCGATGACGACGCAGGTGCACGACCCGCGCCGAACGCAGTGTGTTTCGCGTTGGCTGCTAGGCCGGGGGTCGGAAGGGCGTGGCGATCTGGCCTGAAGCGCGGCGCGCCTGGACGAGGGCGGGCCCTGCCGGAGAATTCGCCAATCGCCGTGGCGCAGCGCTCAATTGCAGCGCAGCGGCCTGCGGCACCGCGCAGCCGCAGCCGCAGGTCTTGCCGTCACAGCAGTCGGGGGCAGGCGCATTCGCCGGAACGTCGGCCGGCACCTGGTCCGGCATGCTGTCCTGCCCGTGGTGCTGGACGTGCAGGGCGGCGTCAGGCGCGGACGCAGCAACGCCTGCTGCTGGTACCGCCGCACCGTTCAGCATCAGGGTCAACGCGAGCAGAGCATGAAATAGCAGACGGGCTGTCGGCGGGGAATCGCGTCGCACGATGCAAGAGTGCGCCACAGCATCCGCAAGTACAAGGCCTGTGGGGGCGTGCTGGCGCGGCACACGGCGGATTGAGACAATCACGCACATGTCTTCCGAACGCGACTTCGTTCTGCACAGCTGGTGCGTGCCGGCCGACTGGAATGCGCCCACCGTGGTCGGCGGGCGTGGCGCCAGGCTCCTGCTCGAGGACGGGCGCGAGTTGCTCGACATGAGCAGCCTGGTCGAATGCAGCAATCTCGGGCACCAGCATCCGCGCCTCGTGGCCGCAATTCGCGCGCAGGCGGAACAGCTCAGCTTCGTGACCAGCGCCTGGGGCGCACAGCCACGGAAGGCGCTCGCCGAGCGGCTGCTCGAACTCTCCGGCTTCCAGGGCGGGCTCGTGTTCTTTACGCTCGCTGGCGCGGATGCCAACGAGAATGCCGTGCGCATCGCGCGCCAGGCTTCAGGCAAGCCGCGTGGTCTCGTCGTCACGCGCGACCGCTCCTATCACGGCGCCAGCTATATGGACATGGCGCTCTCGGGCGACAGCCGCACGGCACACCAGGTGGATTCCGAGGCCTGGGGCGTGCGCCACGTGCCGCCACCCTATTCGTATCGCTGTCCCTTCGGCAGCAGTTCACCGCATGACTGCGGGCGCATGGCCGCAGCCGCCGTCGCGGACTGCATCGATGCGGAAGGCGCGGATCGCGTCGCCGCTGTGCTGATGGAATCGAATGCGGGCAGCAATGGCATCGTGGCGCCGGACAGCTACTGGCCG
>JANOSR010000261.1:0-19911 GCA_031415935.1 Steroidobacteraceae bacterium
TCCGCTGGAGGCCGCCGTGAAGCGCGCAGGCCTCGGTCCAGGCCGCCCTCTGCTGATGGATTTCCTCGGGCGCATTCATGCGCGGCCCGCCTACCAGCGCGCGCTGGAGCGCGGCGGCAAGTACGACCTGCTCGACTGAGCATTTCGACCGCCTGGCGTCGGACTCTGGACAAAGACGTTGGTTTGAGTAGGCTGGGCTGGTACGGGGGGTCACACCAGCATGAGCACGAACCCTTGGGCCCGGCTCTTCGCCGCGGCTGTCTTATGCCTGTGGGCGACAGTCGCGGTCGCACAGGAACTACCTGCTCCAACGCCAGCAACGGCATCGGAAGCGCCGGCAGCGCCGACGGCACCTGAAACCGCGGCGCCTGGGGCCGGCGTAGCCGAGGAAGTAGCACCAGCGCCGGAATCAGCACCAGTCACGGATTCGGCTCCAGCACCGGAAACCGCACCGATTCAGGATGCGGCCCCGTCGCAGGAAGCCACTCCTGCCGCTGATACCCAGGCGCCAATCGAGCTCGGCGCGACAGCGAAACCGGGGGCCAAGCGGATCGTCGTTCTGCCGGTCGAATTCACCGTCTACGAGAAATCCGTAGCCGGCCTCGAGGCCGTGCCAGACTGGTCCGAGTCCGCGCAATATGCGCTCGGGGATGCGGCCGGCAAGATGCTGCGGCTCGACAATCGCTTCGAGATCGTGGCGATACCGACTTTCGAAGGCGAGGCAGAGGGATTGCTGCGCGAGCATGTTGAATTCTTCAAGATCGTCGCCGACTGCGTGACCAACGTTATTCAATTCGGCGGCAAGGCCTGGCAGGAAAAGCGGACCAACTTCGACTATTCACTCGGCACTGGACTCGAATTTCTGGCGGAAGCGACGCAGGCCGATTACGCGTTGATCCTGGCTGGGGCGCAAATCAAGCAGACCGGTGGCAGCGTGTTCATGCAGGTCCTGGCCGCGGCCGCCGGCTATGCAGTACCTGGCGGGGGCACCTATGTCGTTGCTGGTGTCGTCGATCTACACACTGGCGACCTGGCCTGGTTTAACTGGAGGGGAGGCGCCGAGGTCTTCGGCGTGACCGGTAGCGACGTTCGCGACCCTGCCACCGCACTGACCGTGGTCAGCAAGATGTTTGAAGAATACCCGGGCAGCAAGCTGATCACATTCCGGCCGTTCTGATGTCCATCGAGTCGATGAGCATGATTCGTGCTGGTGTGCTGCTGCTGGCGCTGCACGTGAGCGCCGCCCATGCCATCGAGGAACAGGAGCAGCGCGCGCGCATCGAGTTCGAGACGACCAAGTTCGAGCGCCAGATCGAGCACACCGAACTGCTGTTCAAGGATCCCGAGCTCGATGCTTATCTCCAGGAAGTCACCGACCGGATGTTCCCGGACATGAAGAGCAAGCTGCGCGTCCGGACCTTCAGTGACCCGAACTTCAACGCCTTCGCTGTCGCGACCGGCGGTATCTATTTCAACACCGGGACCCTCTTGCGGCTTGATGACGAGGCGCAACTCGCTTCGGTACTTGGGCATGAAGGTACACACGTAACGGCAGATCATGTCTATCGCTCGGTCAAGGGCGCCAAGACCACGTCGGTCGTCACGCTGATCGCGGGCATCGTTGCGGCCGGCTACGGGATCCCGCCGGAGCTCGTCGGCATCGTCGGTTACTCGAGCATGGCGGGGTTTTCCCGCTCGTATGAGCGCGAGGCGGATCGCGGCGGCTTTGACCGGATGTCGCAGGCGGGATATGACGTGCGCGCCGGCGCCCTGGCTTTCGCGCGGCTCGAGCGGGAGTTGCTCGCCCGTCACGTCGATCAGGGCCCTTATTTCTTTGCGAGCCACCCGAACGTCAAGGCACGCGTGGCGAACCTGACCGAGTTCGGTGGTGAGTCGCCACTGGAAGGCCAGAGGAATATCGAGCGCTACCGCGCTGTCACGCTGCGTGCGCGGCTCGATGCGCTCGCGCAGACACACCGCGGCGGCAATGGCAAGGTGCTCGTGTTTCTACTTGAGGACGAAAAGTTGCTGCAGTCGCTACCACCAGAGGCACGGTACTACCTGGCCGAGGGCTTTCGCCTGCGTGCCGAGAAGGCTCGCCGCCCCGGGAAGGACCATCGCTCCGAGAAGGAGATCGAAGCGCAGCGCGTCTCCGACGCTGCGCGCGCCATCGAGGAATACCGGCTGACGCTGGAACAGGCACCGGAGTTTGCGCCGACCTATGAGGCGCTTGCGATGCACTACTACCGCAATGGCGACAAGACCCGCGCGCTCGAGCTGTTCCAGCGCTATGTCGAGCTGAATCCGGACCCGAAACAGAGTGGCTACGCACGCCAGTACATCGAAATGCTGAGCAAGGAGCTTGCGCCATGAGCAAGGCAGGGATCCGCGTCCTCGTGCTGTTGGCTGGAATGGCTGTCGCCGTGCCAGCCATGGCGTGGAAGGTCGTGATGGAGGGTCAGCCGTTCACTCACAAGGGCAGCGGCTACACGATCCAGTATCCGGCCGGCTGGCGCTACATAAAATTCGGCGATGAGACCGTCGCTACGCGCGATGGGGCGTGCATGCAGCGGATCTATGTCGATTTCCGCAAGCACAAGAAGGCGTTTCGCGCGCTCGGGAAGGACGCCACGCCGGAGATGATGCCGCAGGAACTCGCCGAGAAGATCGTAGCGGAAATGGAGGCTGCCGGGTCGCTCCAGAACATGCAGTTGCTGTCGAACGAGCCGACGATGCTTGCGGGTCGGCCGGCGTTCAAGGTTCATGTCAGCTTCCGCACCGCCGTGGATGCCGGGTCGGTGCGTTACGAGGGCATTGTCGTCGGGGCCAATTCGCCGCAAGGCATCTTCCTGGTCGGCTATAGCGGGTCGGTGTTGCATTACTTCGTGCGCGACGTGGAGACCTACGACAAAACGCTCGCGACCTTCGCGATCGCAGAGCGGAAACCGGCCCGATAGCTGTCTACTTCGGCGCGCCCGGGGCCGGAACGGCCCCGGGGCGATTCTGCCGGACTCAGTTGGTCTTGGCCGCCTGGATCAAGCGGCGGAGTTGCTGCTGCTTGTTCTTGAGCCGCGCGTATTCGGCGCGCGAGATCGTTCCATCCGATCCGGCGATGCGCTGCGCTTCGTTCGGCGTGATGCCGGATCCACGATTGCTCGCTTCGGCCGACACCGAGACCAGGATCGCCGTGCCGACGGCGATCGCCACGAGGGTTCTGAACTTCGGTTTCATGTCCATCTCCTTGCTCGCACCCGGATTTTCGGGTGTGTACGGGGAGTTAAACGCCAAGTGGCCCGCGATGCCGACACACATGCGGGGCCCGGCGACGGGCGGCCGCGCATGGCCGACTAACGGCGTTTTTACGACGCAGGTCCGGTGCTTGAAATCGCGCCATCCCGGGTACAGGATCGGCCAATGCAATCCACACCCGACGATGATCGACCCTTACTTGCGGCCGCTGCCGCCGCTCTCTCCACCGGCCACAGGGTCGACGCGATCAAGTGCGTGCGCGAGGCCGAGGGTCTCGGATTGATGGAAGCGAAGCAGCGCGTGGACGCTCATGTAGCGCGCAATCCGGCGCTGAAGGCGCAGCTCGCGGAGCAGCAGTCGCGGATGAAGCGCCGGCTGATCAAGTGGGTGCTGATTATCGACCTGCTGCTGGTCGCGGCCGTCGTCTGGTATTTCTTCGGAAGGTAAATATGTGGCGATTCAGGCCTGTGTGCGGTACCGTACGGAGTGCACATGGCGCCTGAAGTAAGGTTGCGTGTGAATCTTTTCATCGACCTGGAGGTGCTTCATGCACATCGAACGTTTCCGTCGTAGCTGTGTCGCGCTGCTCAGCGTGAGCCTCATCTCGCTGGGACTGCAGACACCGGCAGCCGCCGGGATTGTCGGCACGGCCGATGCCATCGCCGTCACCCAGCAACAGAATGATCTCATGGTCGTACGCGACGCGCTCGCCCGCGCCGATGTGCGCGAGCAGATGGTCGCGCTCGGCGTCGATCCGGCCGAAGTCGAAGGCCGCCTCGCCGCCTTGACCGAGGGCGAACTCGCGACGCTCGCCGGGAATATCGAACAGGCGCCGGCCGGCGGCGACGCGCTCGCCGTCATCGGCATCGTGTTCGTGGTGCTGCTGATCCTCGAATTGACCGGCACGATCGATATCTTCAAGAAGGCGTGATTCGGACTGCGCTGCCGACGGCGGCGTTGTTCGTCAGCCTCGCGGGATGCGCGGCTTCACCGCCGCTGGCGGACGGGCTTCCGCCGGAGATGCCCCGTGCGCTCGAATTGCGCGATACGCCATTCTTCCCGCAGGAAGACTATCAATGCGGTCCGGCGGCGCTCGCAACCGTTTTGCGCGCAAGCGGTGTCGCGGTAAATCCCGATTCGCTTGCGCCGCAGGTTTTCCTGCCAAAGCGCCGCGGCAGCCTGCAAGCTGAACTCATCGGCGCAACCCGCCGGCAGGGGCGACTGGCCTATCAGTTACCGGGCAATGGCGACGCATTGCTGTCGGAACTAGCCGAGGGCCGGCCGGTCCTGCTACTTCAGAATCTGGGCGTCCGGCAGATACCGATCTGGCACTACGCGGTGCTCGTGGGATACGACACGGACCGCAATGTCGCGGTGCTTCGCTCAGGTCGCCGCGAGCGTCATGAAATGCGCTGGCAACGCTTCGCCCGTTCCTGGCATCGCGCGGGGCGATGGGCACTGACGATACTCGCCCCAGGCGTCATTCCTCGCGAGGCCGATCCCGCACGCTATATGGAGGCTGTCGCGGGCATTGAGGCGGCGGGTAATCGCCAGGCCGCCGCGGTGTCCTACGATGCTGCGATCGCACGTTGGCCGGATGAACCGATTGCATGGTTCGGTCGCGGCAATGTCGCCTATGCGGATGGCGATCGCACCGCCGCCGCCGATGCCTACGCGCGGGCTGCGACACTCGCGCCCGGCGATGCGGCGGCGCGGAACAATCTTGCGCAGATACTCGCGGATGCCGGCTGCGTCGATGAGGCACGCCGGCAACTCGAGCGTGCGCTCGCGCTTGCGGCCGGCACCGCGCTGTCAGCAACGATCGAAGCGACCCGCGCGAGTATCGAGACTGAAGGGCGATCTGGCGCAGAGGCTTGTGCATTTCCGGATCGCCACTGGCCGGACTGAGCGGCTGTCAGTGGATGATCCGCGACTCGCCGCGTCCGCGCGGGTCGGAAGCCGCCCGCCATTTGCTGCCGTCGCGCCAGATCAGCTGCAGGTCGCCGAATTCCCAGGCATGCGGCTCTGCACGGTAACCACGTTCAGCCAGCGCGCGGATCACATCGTCAGGCAGCGGACGCGTGACGCTGTAGGTGATCAGATCCCCGGGCCAGAGCTGGTGGTGAAAGCGTGTCGCCGAAACGGCTGCTTCCGGCGACATGTGGAAGTCGAGCACATTGACGATCGCCTGATACACCGATGTGATGATCGTCGACCCTCCTGGCGATCCGAGCACCATGCTGACTTCCCCATCGGCGACGAGGATTGTCGGGGACATGGATGACAGCATCCGTTTCCCGGGCTGGATCGCATTTGAGTCGGCGCCGACCACGCCGTAGTAATTCGGCACACCGGGCTTGGCGCTGAAGTCGTCCATTTCGTTGTTGAGCAGGAATCCGCCACCCTCGACCACGACGCCACTTCCGAAGTTGGTGTTGAGCGTATAGGTCAAGGCAACGGCATTGCCGGAACGGTCCACGATCGAGAAATGCGTGGTGGCATGCGGCTCGAGGCCGGGCCGCACGGAAGGTGCCGGGCTTACGGATTTCGGATTTACCTTGGCGGCCCGCGCGGCGATGTAATTGTCCGCGATCAGCTCGTCAACCCGCTGCGGCACGAAATCCGGATCGGCCAGGTACTCGGCGCGATCGGCGAACACGCGCTTTTCCATCTCCGCGGTCAGGTGGATGTACTGCGGCGAGTTGTGCGCAAGCCCCGCGAACGCGGGTGCCAGCGCATCCTTCATCTTGAGGAGCTGGATGACCGAGAATCCGCCAGAGGAAGGCGGCGGTGCGGCAAGTACTTCGTACTCGCGCCACTTAGCACGCAGTGGCTCGCGCCAGCGCGGCTGGTAGCCCGCGAGATCGGAGGCGTCGATGAGCCCGCCGCCGCGGCGCATCTCGGCGAGCAAAAGTCGCGCGGTTTCGCCGCCGTAGAATCCGGTGACGCCATCTGCCGCGATGCGGCGGAGCGTCGCAGCGAGTTCCGGTTGCCGGAAGGTATCCCCCGAGCGCAGGCCGCCGAAATACCGTGCGAAGTTCGTCGTGGCTTCGAGTCGTGGCAATTCCTCGCGCATGAACTTCTTGAGCAACGGCGGGACCTGGAATCCGTTCTCGGCGATCGTGATCGCCGGCGCCATCAGTTCGGCCCAGGGTTTTGTTCCATACTTCCGGTGGGCGGCCCAGAGACCGGCGACCGTGCCCGGCACGCCGACGGCGCGGTGACCGGTCAGACTTGCGCCCCCGATGATTTCGCCGCGCGCATCGAGATACATGTCGCGCGTCGCGGCTGCGGGCGCCACCTCGCGAAAGTCGAGAAACGTCGCCTCGTCACCGAACCGTGCGAGCATGAATCCGCCGCCCCCGATGTTGCCAGCCTCGGGGGACGTGACGGCGAGCACGAAGGCCGAGGCAATTGCGGCGTCGACGGCATTGCCACCATCAGCGAGCACATGTGCGGCGGTATCCGCGCTGTAACGATCGGGCATTGCCACGGCGGCTGCGGCCGGCGTCGCCTTCTGCGCTGCCGGCTCCGGCGTACAACCGAGAGCGAGCAGCGCTACCGCGGTGACGAGAAACCGTCGGCGAGCCAGGCGCCAGCCCGTCATCAGGTCTTTGGTGGCACGTTCGCGTTCAATCGGAACAGGTTCATCGGGTCATACTTGGCCTTCAGCGCGGCCAGTCGCGGCAAGTTCGGTCCGTAATTGTCGTGAATGACGGCACTGGCAGTGTCCGGATCCGCGAGATTCGTATAGAAACCGCGGGCCAAATGCTCCATGCGCTTCCAGCTGGCACGCAGATCGGCGAGATGGCGATCGCTGTCCTCGTTGCCGCTCCACTGCGAGATCATCAGGGCGAAGAATTTCTCCCTGCGATTTGGGAACGCGGTCGCTTCAACCGCAACCCTGCCATACGCGCCTCCAAACCCCTCGACAAACATGATGAATTTTGTCGGCGCCTCGCGGAACGTGGCCAGGATCAGGTCGATTCCTGCCTCGTCCAGTTTGGGCAGGAAACCATTCTTGGCGTAGTAATTGTTGCCCGCTGGCAGGCTGGCATCGGCAGCCGATTGCAGCGCCACGTAGGGCATCGGGGCAATCGCGTCATTGATCGGTTTTCCAAGCCGACGCAGCGGCGCAAGCACCTTCTCGCCGGCGGCATGGTCCGCCGACCAGCAGGCCTCGACGCTGATCAGGGGCTTGCCGTCCGGTGTCCAGACCAGCGCGGCCACCAGACTGAGCTCGTCCGGCATGCTGTCCGCGAATTCAACCATGTATCGAAGCACGTCCCGCGCCTGCTCGATCGGCCAGGCAATGTCGCCCGCCAGCACGATCGGGTCGACCGGGTACAGCCGGTATTCGAGGGAGGTGACCACGCCAAAGTTGCCACCGCCTCCGCGCAGACCCCACAACAGGTCGGCATTCTCGGACTCGCTGGCATGCACAAGAGTACCGGCGGCGGTAACGACATCCGCCCCCACGACATTGTCGCAGCTGAGTCCGAACCGCCGCCCGAGTCTGCCCAGCCCGCCGCCGAGTGTCAGGCCGGCGGCCCCGGTGTCCGACACCGTGCCGGCGGGTGTCGCAAGCCCGAAGGCCTGGGACTCGCGGTCCAACTGACCCAGCCGGGATCCGGTCTCGAGGTAGGCGCGCCGCGCCTTGGGATCGACGCGCACACCCTGCATCGGCTCCAGATCGATCATGATCCCGCCATCGCAGGTCGATTTTCCAGAGAAGCTGTGGCCGCCCGCGCGAACTGCGGTCAGCAACTGATGTTCACGGGCGAAGTTGACGGCTTGAATGACGTCCGACGCGCCAGTGCAGCGGGCGATCAGCGCAGGGCGCTTGTCGAACATGCCGTTCCAGATGTGCCGAGCCCGTTCGTAGCCCTCGTGCCCCGGCAGCAGCAGGTCGCCACGCAGGCTGGCCGCGAAAGTCTCGACCGACGAGCCGCGCAGCAGCACGTCGCCACCGGCGAGTGTTTTCGCCGGCAGGTCGCCGACACCTTTGAGAACCGACGTGAAGCCGCGTAACGGCCATGTGGCGGCGAGCGCAAGGCCCGCGCCGATGAATTGACGCCTCTTCATGGCTGCCTCCCCGGAATCGTGGTTAACGCAAGCTTGCGACTCTACTCCCCTCGGTCCGGCGTCGCACCCAGGCGCGAATCGCGAGACCGATGGCGAGTGCAATCGCTACGTCGCGAACGGCGGTCCAGGATGTGGTGAACACGATCGCAGCGCAGCAGAGGAGCGCAGCGACGGCGATCCATTGCCCGCCTGGCATGGGCACCGGCGCCGGCCCTTCGCGACGGCGCAACACGATCAGGGCGGCGCTGGTCGATCCGTAGGCCAGGATGCGCGAGATCACGAATACGGTGACGAGGTACTCGAAGGTGCCGGTGACGGCGAACAGCCAGGAAAGGACCGCGTAGACGATGATGGAGACATGCGGCGTCTGCCAAACGGGATGCACGGCGGCAAACGCAGGCGGCAGGTCGCCGCTTTCGCCGAGCGCGAACATGTTTCGCGGCGAGACCAGGATCGCGACCGCGAGGCCGCCTGCGCAGGAAACGACGGCCGCGATCGCCATCAGGGTGCCGCCCGCCGGCCCCAGGAAGGCCTCGGCGACATCCGCTAGCGGCAGGGCGGATGCAGCCGTATCCGGCAGCACCGCATAGCAGGCCAGCATCAGCAGCAGGTAGAGCCCGCAGGAAATGGCGAGCCCTCCCAGGATGCTGATCGCGAGGTCGCGGCGCGGGTCGCGCATCTCGCCGGCGACGATCGCGGCAACCTCGAAGCCAAAGCAGGCGAACAATGCCAACCGCAGCCCGCTGGCCAGGCCATCGGGTTCCTGCGGTGCATTTGTGGGGACGTCATTCCATCCCGCGAACCACAGGCCCGCGAGCGCAATGAGCGTGAGCGGCAGTATTTTCGCGATCGTCAGCAGGTTGCCGATCCAGGCGCCGCGGGTGACGCCCCGCACATTGATTGCCGTGAGCACGGCCGTGAATACGGTGAGTGCAACGGCCCTCGGCCAGGGCGCCGCGAGCGTGGGCCAGAGTGCCGCAGCGTAATCGAGCATGATGTGCGCGATCAGCGCATACGACGCGAAGCGCGATACCACGAACAGCCAGCCGACCGTGAAGCCGGTCAGCGGCCCGAAGGTCACCTGCGCGTAGTACTGCGGTCCGCCGGTGACGTCATAGCGGCTCGCGACTTCGGCGAGCGACAGTGCAAGCAGTGCGACCACGGCGAATGCCGCGAGGACGACCGCGAGGCTCCAGCGCCCGGAAGATATCGCGAGCCCGGCGGGCATCGCGAAGACACCAGCGCCGACGATCGAGTTGACCGTCAGCGAGATCACGTCGAACCGCCGCAGGCCGCGATACAGCCTGGGCGGGGCGACGGGATCAGGACTCGTCACGACTCCGGCCGTGCGTCGAGCCGGGGAAACGCGGATCAGCCGGCGGGAACCGCCTCGGCTGCCTTGCGTGCCGTGCCGGCATCCGCTACCGAGCGCCAGGTGCCGTCCGCCTTCGTCCAGACGGTGACGTACTCACCACTGTTCGCCGGCGCTACACCGGCGCCATCCGGATCAAAGGTAAACGTGCCGAGCTCGTAGGCAAGGTCGCCGGATCCTGCGACCTGCACATCGGTCGTGGCAAATTCGATCGACGCGTTCGGCATTGCGGCGTTCTCTGCTTCCATGCGCGCCAGGATCTCGGCCGTGCCGTGGCTGATATCGCCGTCGAACAGCGTCACGGCATTGGCCGCATACATGTCGTTGGCGATGCCGGCGGCGTCCTTTGCCACTGCCAGTTGCAGCCATGCGGCCGAGCGATCGCGCACGGCCTGGGCTTCCGCGGCCAGATCGACCGCCGGTGCTTCCGGTGCCGGCTTCGCGCAACCCGCAACCAGTCCGGCACAAGCCGCCGCAATCAGGATCATTGTTCGTCCACGCATGGATACCCCCTTACGTTATTGATTGTCAAGCCGAATCCCGCCACGCGGCGGATACTCTGCCCGCCCTCGCGGGGCAACTATCTTAGACCTCCGCCGGGAAATGGGAAGTCCGGCCGGTGGTCACGGCTCGCGGCTCGTGTTCATCGCGGGATTGCGGTCGAAGAAATCGAAGGGCCGCAGCTTGAAGTCATGCCAGAGCACCGGCATCACCGGCCAGTCCTCGGCGCGCACGACATGGTGCATGCCGATGGTGTACCAGAGCACCAGATCGACGTTCTCGATGGACCGGTTGGCCTCAGTCCATTCCGGCAGGCCCCTGCCGGCTGGACTGCGCGTCGGATAGTCACCCGCCGCGTAGCGTTCACCCGCGCGATACGGTGTCACCCACAAGGCATAACTGGTGAAGCCGGCACGCTTTCTTGCGTAATCGTCCTCGCCGGTCACCGGCGGCATCGTCATGCCCGGCATCAGTTGATAGCTGGTCGGATAGCCGACTGCATTGCTGCGGTCCTCGCTGACGACGCGCCACAACGATGGCTCCATCATGTCCGTGTGAAGCTGGGCGTCGCGCTCTGTTTTTGCGAGCTTCTGCTGCGTGACCCAGATGCTGCGACGCGGATGGTCCGCGGCGAGGCGCTGCTCCTTGATCAGGTCGCGGACGAAGGAATTGCGTACGCCATCCACGTCGAGATCGAGTCGGAAACTGAAAAAATGATCGTGATTGACGGCGACCAGGTGCTGGTCGACGAAGCGGCCATGTGCATCCTCGCGCGCCGCACCGGTGCCTGCCGCGTTCGCATCCTTTCCGCGCGCCATCTTGACCTGCACGATGCCAGTCGCGCCGATCGCCACGCGCATCTGCCCGTCCGATTCGAAGATCCAGTCCACCACGTAGTCGTAATTACCGAGCTTTGCTGCCCAGCGCGCGACCAGCTCGCGCTTCGGGCGCCCGTCCTCGCCGTGCCGCCAGTTGACGTCTCCGGAATAGCGCTCGAACAGGCAGGCGACGCGTGGCTTGTCCTTGGGGCGGCCGTTGTCGCCGATCACGATGCCGTGGAAGAACACCGCATTGTCCGGGCAGTCGATACCCGGTGTCAGGCTGTCCGCGAGCCCGCCGGCCGAATACTCGCCGGCGTCCAGGAAGGCGCGCGTGTACCAGTCGCGACTCGGGTCCATGTACGGCACGAAGATCTCAGACAGGTGGCCTTCATAAAGCACCGGCCGTTCGCTGTCGCCGTCGCGCCAGCTGACCGTCGAAATGATCGTGCCGACGCGCGCGTCCGGGCGCAGGTGAAAACGCCACTGGTCCCAGCTGACGACGTGGCCGTCGAGCTTGAAGCCCGGGCCGAGCGGCTGGCGGATCTCGATCGGGGACGGAAACTCGCGCAGCGGGCCGATCGTCGCATCGTCAAGATCGGCAGTGGTTTGCGGGACGGGCACCGCTGAATCGTCGGTGATCTCGAGGATCTCCTCGCTGTCCATGTCCAGGACGACGATCAGGCCATCGACACGACGGACCCAGTCGTTGCGGATGCCTTGCGCCGGGTTGCACAACACCATCGCGATGCGCCGGCCCGCGAACTCCTGTTCTCCCAGGTAGCCGACCGGGATCGCGAAACAGTCCACGAACATGGGATTGTCGATGCCACGCTTGCGCAGCCCTTCCAGGAACTCCGGCTGCTTCTTGAGTTCATCGATCATGCTCGGCCCAAAATCCTTCTCCAGCCAGGCAGCCTGCACGCCGCTCATTTCCTTCCACGCGGCGACGCTCTTCCGATCGAGATCGACGACGGCTTCGAAGACCTGAGTGCCCTGGCGGCCATAAACCTCCGCCTGGCGCGACATCGCCATGCCGGGCTTGAACGACCACACGCTGTCCTTTGCGGGCGGCTTCAGCGCGATGCGATTGAAGCTCGTGTCCTCGTCGAGCTTGCCGGCATCCAGCAGGACCTCGAGCACGGCCCATTGTTCCTGCCAGGAGAGCGGATCGAGCGGATGACGGTTGTCAGCCAGGGTCGAAATCGGTGCGAGGCAGAGCAGAGCGCATCCGAGCGCGGCGGCAAATCGGCTGGTCATTGGTTGTCCCCCGAGCGGCACAAGGCAGCGAATCTACGCCCCGCATGGGCACCGTAGCAACAATCGCTATACTCAGCCCGCCTAGAATCAAGAACCTGAAGGCCCCACACAGTGGTTTTCAACTCGCTCACGTTCATCGTGTTCTTTGTCATCGTGCTGCTATTGCATCGGCTGCCGTTGTCATGGACCACGAAGAAGGCCAACCTGCTGATCGCGAGCTACGTGTTCTATGCGGCCTGGAATCCGCCATTTGTGCTGTTGCTGTGGATCTCGACAATTGCCGACTGGTTTATCGCGCGCGGAATTTATGCTGCTCGTGACAAGGGCGCCGCGCATCGGCGCGCGTGGCTGCTGATCTCGGTCGGAGCCAACCTCGGCTTCCTCGGGTTCTTCAAGTACGGCGAATTCCTGATGCAGAACTGGCAGATGCTGATGGCATCGCTCGGCATCGAGTATGTGCCTCCCGCCTGGAATATCGTGTTGCCGGTCGGCATCTCGTTTTATACGTTCCAGACGATGTCCTACACGCTTGACGTCTATCTCGGACGATCGAAGCCGCTGAAGTCGTTCCTGGACTTCTCGCTGTTCGTGACATTCTTCCCGCAGCTCGTCGCCGGCCCGATCGTCCGGCCCGGCCAGCTCGTGCCGCAGTTCGCGGAGCCGAAGTACGCGACGCGCGACCAGATGTTGTGGGGCCTCGGCCTGATGACCCTGGGCCTCTTCGAGAAGGTCGTCATCGCGGACGGTGGACTCGCAAGCGCGGCCGATGCGGTATTCGCGGCAGAGAAGTCCGTCGGATTCGCGGATGCCTGGCTCGGCACCCTTGCGTTTTCCGGACAGATTTTTTGCGATTTCGCGGGTTACTCGACCATCGCGGTCGGCGCAGGCCTATGCCTCGGTTTTGCGCTACCCGACAACTTCCGGATGCCCTATGCGGCGATCGGCTTCTCCGACTTCTGGCGGCGCTGGCACATATCGCTGTCCACCTGGCTGCGCGACTACCTGTACGTGCCACTCGGCGGCAATCGCAAGGGCGAGGTGCGCACCTACGTCAACCTGATGCTGACGATGCTGCTGGGCGGCCTCTGGCACGGCGCAAACTGGACCTTCGTCGTCTGGGGCGGCTTGCACGGGCTCTATCTCGCCGCGGAGCGCTGGATACGGGATCGCACGGGTGTCCGCGGCGAGCCGGTGCGCTGGATCAACCGGCTCGCGCTGGGGCTCCTCACCTACGCGCTCGTCAATGTGACCTGGGTGTTCTTCCGAGCCCATACGTTTGGCGGGGCCGCGCGGATCCTGCAGGGCATGTTCGGCCTTGCCGCCGATGCAGAACCAGTGCTGGCGACGATCTACATGATCAAGGTCGGCGTTCTGATTGCTTGCATCGTTGCGACCCACTGGTTCATGCGCGACCGCGAGCTCGAGCGGGTCGTGTCGCGCACGCCCTGGTGGCTCACGGGTCTCGTCTGCGCGACGATGTTGTTTGCCGTGATCGTCACGCAGGGCGCCGGCACGGCGTTCATCTACTTCCAGTTCTAGGCGAAGATCATGGGCAATTCGAACTTGTGGACCGAGAACGTCACCGTACGGGAAATCCCGAAGACGCGGCTGGTGGCGATTTGCTTGCTGGTGTTCGTGCTGGTGACGGCGGGTGTGATCGCATGGGAACTCCAGATGCGCTCCCTCGGCCTCGTCGCCGGGGACCTGGACGACAGCAAGGCGCATTGGGCGGTCGAGCGGCGGAAGATCGCAGCGGGCGACTACGACGAGGTCGTGATCGTCGGTTCCTCGCGCATCCTGTTCGACACGGATCTCGACGTTTGGGAGGAAATGACGGGCCGGCGGCCGATACAGCTCGCGCTGGCGGGCACGAATCCCAGGCCCTTCCTGACGGATTTCGCCGCCGATCCGGATTTCAAGGGTCTGCTCGTGGTCGGTGTCACGCCTGACATTTTCTTCGGCGACTGGTTGGGCATCCCCGAATTCGCCGGCGTGCTCGACTACTGGAAGGAGCAGTCGCCTTCAGAACGCTTCGGTCACCAGGTCGGACTGTTCCTGTCGCGCCGGCTCGCATTCCTGGACAGTTCGTACACGCTGACGGCGTTGATCGACCAGGTGAACCTGCGGAATCGCGGCGAGATCGTGCGCCCTTATCTGGACGTCTGGAAATTGTGGGAGACCGGCGACGATCGCCAGACTTACCTGTGGAGTCAGATTGAAGTCAACGAGCGCCTGCGCGAGCACGCGCGCCTGGCCTGGGGGCCCTACGATGGCAAGCCGATGGATGAAGCCGCGATCACCAGGGCCTGTAATGACGCCGTGGATGCCGTCAAGAAGATCCGCGCCCGCGGCGGCGAAGTCGTGTTTGTCCGTGCACCGTCCGCGGGCCTGTACTACGAGAGCGAACAGCACAACGCGACGCGTGCGAAGACCTGGGACCGCTTGCTGCGGGAGACCGGAGCCCATGGCATCCACTTCGATGACTACCCGGAGATGCAAGGGCTCGAGGTGCCGGAATGGTCGCACCTGTCACGTGCTTCCGCGACGCGCTTCACGCGTGCCTACGTCGGCGTGCTGGCCAGGGACGTGCCATGGCTGCGGTCGCGCCTGCGCTCGGAGGCGGAATCATGAAAATCCTTGCAGCGGTCGATTTTTCACCGGTGACCGAACAGGTGCTGCAGACGCTCGAGCAGATTGCGGCAATGTCAGCCGCCCAGGTCTGGCTCGTGCATATAGCCCCGCCGGATCCCGATTTTGTCGGTTATGAAGCAGGCCCTGACATCGTTCGCAGCCAGGTCGCCGTCGAGCATCACGAGCGCCACCTGAAGTTGCAGGGCCTGGCGGATCGGCTGCGCTCGGCCGGTGTCGAGACAACCGCGCTGCTTCTTCAGGGACGGACCGTCGAGACAATCATGAAGGAGGCCGGACGGCTCTCGGCTTCGCTGATCGTGCTCGGCAGCCACGGCCATGGCGCCGTCTACGATTTGCTGATCGGCAGTGTGTCGGAGGGCATCGTGCGCGCGTCGACGGTGCCGGTCCTGCTGGTGCCGGCGCGGCGCTGATCGGCGCCGGCGAGATCACATTCGCGCGATTGTGCATCGCGCCACTTGAAATCACTGAGCATTAACCGGCATTGTTAGCAAGGCCCGCCGCGCCACGGTCGGGTGAATCCAATCCCACAGCGGGTTAGTCCAGCACACTATCGCGGCGCGGCGGCCTCCTCTTAGAGGCTCCGATGCCCAGTCGCTCGCTGCAGCGCCGCCAGTTGAGTCGCTCGAAGATCGATCTCTTCGTCGAGTGTCCGCGCTGTCTTTACCTCGACGTCGCGCTCGGCATCCCCCGGCCTGGCGGCCCGCCGTTCACGCTTAATAATGCGGTGGATACGCTGCTGAAGTCGGAGTTCGACCGTTATCGCGCGGCCGGCGAGCCGCATCCGCTGTTCGAGGAGGCGGGGCTCGATGCCGTGCCATTTGCGCACCCGGAACTCGATAAATGGCGCCAGAACTTCACCGGCGTGCGCTGGATCGACGAACAGACCGGCTGGACGCTGTTTGGTGCCATCGACGACCTCTGGCAGGCGGCGACCGGCGAGCTGATCGTCGCGGATTACAAGGCAACGGCGCGCAAGGAGACACCGACGACCGCGGGGCTTTATCCGTCCTACCAACGGCAGATGGAGGTCTACCAGTTCCTGGTGCGCCACCAGGGATTCGAAGTCAGCGATCGTGGCTGGTTTGTCTATGCGAACGGTGACGCCAGGGCAGGCGAATTCCGCGGCACGCTCCGATTCTCGACGCACATGATTCCCTACGACGGCGACGATGCCTGGGTGCTTGATGCATTCCGGCGCACGGTCGCAACAGTCGGCGGGGGCCTTGTCCCGGAAGCCGGCGAAGACTGCCAATGGTGCCGCTATGTCGGGCAGGCCGGGGCCGCCGACTCCTGACCGCTGGGCCGCGGGTCAGTCCGCGCGCAACAGGTAATGCAGCAGGTTATCCAGGAAATGGACATTTCCGGTCAACGTACCGTGTTCCTCGCAGACAAAGAAGGCCTTGTCGAATTCGACATTCCCATACTCCTGCCGCGGGATCGACGGGTCGAGTGCCTGCCTGCCGAGCAGCGATGACTTCGTGACGGTTCCGTCGCCCGGCTCGTACATCAGCTTGTCGTAGTCGACCCTGGGCACGGGCTTCAGGATCTGCTCGGGTATCAGCCGGGCCACGGAATCGCCATCCACTTCCTCGACGATCAGCCGCGCTGGCGTCGGCACGCAGTCGCCGCCGAACAGCTGGGGTTCGATGAGTTCCACGTCGCCGGTCGGCACATCCAGCGACCAGACAAAGCGCCGCGCGCGCTCGAGGCGCTTCTCGAAGTAGCGCTCGAAGACTTTCTGGTTCGGCCAGACGCCAGACTCTTTCTCGATCCGGCGCCGCACCTGTCGATCGAACACCGACCATTCGAAACGCCGCCAGACTTCGACATCGAATAAATCGCGCCGCAGCGGCTGGCCGCGGGTGGTCGCGATCCATGTTACCAGCGGGTGAGGGAAGAGCTGGTACATGGACGGCATCGTCGCGATGCCTTCGTTGGGCAGCCGCGACAACCCGACGCGATAGCCATTCAGGAAGGAATGGATTGCGGTCACCGAGCCCTGGTTCGGCGTGCCGAGCAACACGACGCGACGCAGCTTGCGCGCGCCTGCGCCGGTGACCGGGAAGGAATTGCCGTCCAGCACGTCGTCGGTGCCGTAGCGCTCGTAATAGCGCACGACCAGCCCGCCCATGCTGTGCGCGATCACGTCCACGCGCAGATCCGGGTCGCCGTAGTCGCGCCGGATCTGCTCGATCAACGCGTCGAGGGCGCGGACGGTCACGATGTTGTCCTGGCGCCAGTCGTAGGCGAAGGTATAGAACTGCGCCTCCCGGCCGGTGGCCGGCTGGCCGGGCTGTCCGCGCCGGTAGCCGCCAACTTCCTGCAGCGCTTCGACGACCTTGCCGTAGAAATCCAGGCCAACCGCGCTGTCGAACAGGCCGCTTGCGACGAGGCCGTCGTCCTTCGGTTCGAGCGTCTCAGGATCGATGCGCAGCGCGAGCTCGAGGTAACCGCTGGTCAGCAGCCGCCTCGTGCTGCCGGGCCAGGCTTCCACGCCGGTTTCCCGATCGGCCAGCCGCGAACCGAGCAGCCCCGGGATGATGATCACCGGCACCTGGTGGCGATCCGCAGCATGCGCCTGGTAAAGTCGCGCGAGGTCAGGCGCCGGGTGGGTCGCGCAGCCGGCGAGCGCCATCGCGAACAGCAGGATCGCAACGGTTGCAGCGCGCGTACGCACGATCATGACTCTCCGAATTTCTGTATGAGAGGTTACCATTGCCCCGTGCCAGCTTGCGCCGTGGGAGCCAATTCATGACCGCTGACATCAATTCGCGCCTCGCCAACCGGATTCTGTGGGGCCTCGCACTGGGTGCCGTCGCCGGCAGCCTGACGCTGGTGGCCGGCAGCTTCTATCCGGACCTGCTGGTTGCGGCGCGCCGGATCTCGACGCTGGTGTTCGATCCGCTGGGCCAGGTGTTCCTGCGAATGCTGTTCTTCGTGGTCATTCCGCTGGTCTTCGCGTCGCTCGCGATGGGCGTCGCCCAGCTGGATCGGCTCGGGCAGCTCGGGCCGCTGGCGATCCGGACATTCATACTGTTCTTCCTGAACATGGCGATTGCGGTCGCGCTCGGCCTGATCATGATGAACACCATCGAGCCGGGGTCGGTCATGGATCCTGAGGCCAAGACCCGGCTGATGGAGGAATACGGCGGGGCCGCACAGCAGCACGTCGAGCGGCAAGCCGCGCAGCCCGACGTGACGCCGATGACCCTGGTTGACATGTTCATGCCGCGTAACCTGTTCGGCGCCTTCGTCGGCAACAACCGCGACCTGCTGGGCGACGTGCTGCCGCTGATCCTGTTTGCGATCCTGGTCGGCGCCGCGGCGACCCGGCTGCCGCCGGACGAGGCCGGAAAGCTGCGCTCCGGGTTGGCCCTGATCAATGACCTGATGACCGGCATCGTGCACTTCGCGCTGATGCTCGCGCCGTTCGCGGTGCCGGCGCTGATCTACAGCGTCATCGTCAAGATCGGCTGGGATATCCTGGTCGCGCTCGGCATCTTCGTGCTGGGCTGCCTCGTCGTGATGATGCTGCACCTGTTCGGCACCATGTCGCTGTGGCTCCGGTTGCTGGCAAGGCGCAACCCGCTGGAATTCTGGCGGCTGATGCGACCGGTGCTGGTGACGGCTTTCTCGACCAGCTCGAGCGCGGCGACCTTGCCGACCGCGCTTGCGGCGGCGCGCGAGCAGCTGGGCGTCAGCCCGCAGGTCGCGGGTTTCGTGCTGCCGCTCGGCACGACGATGAACATGGCAGGCACGGCGCTCTACGAAGGTTGCGTCGTGCTATTCGTTGCGCAGGTGTTCGGAATCGAGCTGGGTTTTGCGCAGCAGATGACGCTCCTGCTGCTCGCGGTGTTGAGCGCCGTCGCGGTCGCCGCCATTCCGGGCGGCTCGCTGCCTCTGATCGCGGGCCTGTTGGTCGCTTTCGGTATCCCGCCGGAGGGCATCGGCATCATTCTGGGCGTCGACCGCATCCTCGACATGACCCGGACCATGGTCAATGTAGGATCCGATGTCGTGACGACGACTGTCGTCGACCGTTACACCAGGTTGGACGATGCCGCCGCCGCGGGAAGGTCGGGCTAGGCGGGCTGCGCGGCTTCGATGGACGCGAACGCCGCGGCCTTGCGCGGCTCGATGGCGGGCGGCAGCAGCTTGTACATCACGGGCGTCACCAGACGGGCCAGCAGCGTCGAGCTGATGAGCCCGCCGATGATGACGATTGCGAGCGGCGAGTAGAGGCCGGAACCCTGGATTGCAAGCGGCGTCAGGCCGCCAATCGCCGTCAGCGACGTGAGCAGGATCGGCAGGAAGCGCACTTCGCCGGCCTCGGCGATCGCATCGTCGAGCGCTCTGCCGCCTGCGCGCTGCTGATTGGTGAAATCCACCAGCAGGATCGAGTTCTTGATCTCGATGCCGACCAGCGCGATCATGCCGATCATCGACGTGAACGACAGCGTGTAGCCAGTAAGGAAGAGTGCGACGAGTCCGCCGGTGATCCCGAGCGGCACGACGCCGAACACGATCAGCATCGAGCGGAAACTGCCGAACTCGAGCACCAGCACCGCGAGGATCCCGAACACCGCGACCAGCATCGCGACGCCGAGGCCGGAGAAGCTTTCCTCGCGCGCCTCAATCTCGCCGGCGGCGACGTAGCGATAGCCTTGCGGCCAGGTCATTGCCTCGAGCTTCTCCATGACCAGGCCCGTCAACTCATCGGTCGCGTATCCGGTGGCTGGATGCGCGGTGACCGCAACGGCACGCTCGCGGTTGAAACGCTTGATGACGCTCGGCGCGCTGCGGAACTGCGGATCGATGATCTGCGCCAGCGGCACCTGCCGGCCGGTGAGCGACGAGACCTGCACCGACTGCAGCATGTCGAGTGTGGGGCGCGCTCCGATCGGCAGACGCAGCGTGATGTCGTACTCATCCCCGTCCGGTTCGCGGTACTGTCCCGCGGCGAGTCCTGCGATC
>JANOSR010000262.1:0-1807 GCA_031415935.1 Steroidobacteraceae bacterium
ATGCCAGTGCATTCATGCGCCCATCCTATAGTCCCACGGATCAATGCAGGCGTCGTACATCGCGCGCTCGATCTTCACCCAATCGGTCTTGTTGATGCCTCTGCGATTATGGGACGCAGGGCTTACCGGGAACGCGCTCGCAATCTTGGGCCAGCGACCCTGCTCACCGGCGATTACCCGAATTTCGTCCGCGACTTCGGACAAGTCCTGATCCTGACTAAAGACGAGCGCCACATCGCAGTCGCCACGGATCGCACATGAGAGAATGTCGATCGCAATGCGCACGTCGATGCCCTTCTCCTCGCCGACCAAGACTGGGGAGCCATCGCTGCTGACCTTGTTCCTGTAGCGCAGCGGTCTCGAGTACACATGGACACCGACGCGTGACATTGCGAGGAGCTTGCGGCTCCAGAAGAGGTTCCAGTGCGGGCTGTCATCCGCGCTCGGCACGCCAGTGTAGAAGCGGGTCTGCTGAAGACTCCACCCGCGCGCTTCACAGATCGCGGTCGCAAGCTTTGCAGGATCGTAGCTCGGAAAGATGTAGCCGAAGGCTACCTTCGCAGCGTGGAACAAGTTCTGGCCGTCGAAGAAGGCGACGGCGCGCTTATTCTTGGGTTCTTCGGGCACGCGCTGCCCTTAATTTTCGAACCCCAGAAACGATAACCCCGCCGGGGCCCTATGGGGCATATCCGGCGGGGAGGAAGTAATCGTTGCAACCGATGTTAGGGCGTTGCGCCCCATAGTCAATACGCGCCAAATGCGGCGTGTTCGGCCCGTGCTTCCGGTCACATGACAAGGCGGCCCCCGAATCCTCCTTCAGCCCAGGGATCATGGACGAGACCACGTTTCTGGGCCGTCGTAATTAATGGTCGGAGCGCCGAGATTTGAACTCGGGACCCCTTGCACCCCATGCTGGTTGACATGTGACCCACATGCAATTAGCATGGCCACATGTCAAAGATGATCCAGCTTCGCCACGTGCCCGACTTCTTGCACCAGAAACTGAAGTCGCGCGCCGCGTTGGCCGGCCTTTCACTGTCAGATTACCTGATTCGGGAGGCTCGCAAGATCATCGAGCGGCCCACCAGTGAGGAGATCTTCGAGCGACTGGCGCATCGTTCGCGCATCTCGCCACGAATTTCACCCGCGGACGCCGTGCGCAGGGAGCGCGACACTCGGTGATCGTCGTCGATGCTTCCGCGATCCTGGAAATTCTCCTGAACACACCGACTGGCAGCAAGGTGGCTGCACGTTTGAGCTCGCCTGGCGAAACACTTCACGCCCCACATCTCCTGGATGTCGAGGTCGCGCAGGTTTTGCGTCGCTACGCGCTGGCGGGGATTCTTGACGAGAGCCGCGGCGATCAGGCTCTTGCCGATTTTGAGTCGCTGCCGATCGAACGCTACCCGCACGGCGAACTGCTTGAACGCATCTGCCAACTTCGAGATTCGTTAACTGCTTACGACGCGGCGTATGTAGTGCTCGCCGAAGCGTTGGAGGCGCACCTCATTACGTGCGATGCGCGGCTGAGTCGCGCGCACGGCCACGAGGCGAAGGTCGAACTCATCCGCTGAGCGGCGCGTGTTGTTGCGCCGAAAGCGCACTGCCTTTGCAAGATGTCGAATTGATTGGTCGGAGCGCCGAGATTTGAACTCGGGACCCCGCACACGGTTTCCCTGCCGTCAGGCGCGAAGGCCGAGGGCGAGCGCACAGGCCGCGGCTTCGTCCAACTGTTCTCGGGCGTCCTTGGCGGGAGCGCGCCACGTGGGCCCCAGGCATTCATCGAGAACCGTCATCACAGCGGTCC
>JANOSR010000263.1:0-4847 GCA_031415935.1 Steroidobacteraceae bacterium
AAGGCGACATGAACAAACCACGCTTCGAGGACTTTCGGTTCGAAATTCGACCGCTTTCCGCTGAGGACGGCGGCGGACTGATGATCTCGTTCCCGGATCTGCCAGGCTGCTTTTCGGATGGGGATACGTACGAAGAGGTCATCGCGAATGGTCGCGAGACCTTCTACGAATGGGTCGAAGGCTGGCAGGAGATGGGCCGGAAAGTTCCGCACCCGAGCGCGGATGATGACATCGACCCCTCGAAGTTTGTGGTCCGCATGCCGCACTCATTGCATCTCCGGATGATGGCCACGGCGGCTGCCGAGGGCGTCAGCGCCAACATGCTCCTGACAACAATCATTGCGGAAGGCGTCGCGGTACGTGCCCCGCGGAAGTCGATCGCCGAACCCAAAGCTAGCTATCGGGTAAAAAAGCCGCCAGGCCCGCGCGGCAGCAAGAGAAAGCGGCCAGAAGGCCGCTAAATTGAAGGCGAGGAATACCGCATGACAAAACGCCGCGACTCAACTTGGTGCCAAATTCCCTGCACGTAGAATTGCAGCCCGGAAGCGCGGCGCCAGCGCAAACGGCCCAGTCCCGTGTCGTCTTCTACAACGCTGACTCTAAGGGCGCCGTGACGTTCTCACTCGATGGAGGAGAAGAGTGCCGGCTGGGTGCCCGAGAATTCGCGACACGCCTGCTGCAGCCTGGAACCCATCACGTTGACGCTCAGCACTGGGACGTCTTCAAGATGAAGGGAACATCAACTCTCCAGGTCGATGACGCCGAGATGTTCGTAGCGATCTTCGTGTCCGTCTATTCAACCCATGCGGCTTTCGCTAACGAGTTACCGACTGACTTCGTGGAATCCTGTATCGATCCCAGCGTGCCAGCGGAAACGCCCTCCGGGTCGGATATTGGAGAACCATCCGGCGCCGTTTCACCACGATTTTCATGTCGATAACCATTGTGGACGAGCGTAGTTTCAAACACACCCTCGGCAAACTGTGGCAACTCTTGGCGAAAAGCAGTGAGAGGGCGGGAGTTCGAGTCTATCCGGGCGCCAGCTGAATGCGGCGCTTTCACGCAATGCCATACTTGAGGCGGCGATTCTAAGATTCTTTTCGTAGAGGAACCTATGACGGCTATCTCCAGGCGCAGTTTCTTTGGCATGACGGCCGCGGGCGTTGCGCTCGCCACCCGCACGCGCGTCTCCTCGGCCTACTCGCGAGGGCAGGGCCTGAGCTCGCTTACCAAAGGCGCCCAGCCCATTGCCGCGCAGGAGCACGCCGCGCGGATCGTCAAGCTGCAGTCCTTGATGCGGCAGCAGAAGATCGCGGCGCTACTGGTGGAGGCAGGATCCAGCCTGGAGTATTTCACCGGAATTCGCTGGCGCCGCTCTGAGCGCACGACCGCGGCGCTGATCCCCGCTGATGGCGGAGTCGTTGTCGTCACGCCTTTCTTCGAAGAACCATCGGTCCGCGAGACGCTGAAGATCACTGCCGACGTCCGGACATGGAACGAGGACGAGAGTCCGTTCGACCTCATCGGCAATGCCCTGCGTGATCGGCCGCCGGCGGAAGCCGCGCTTGCGGTGGAAGCGACCACGCGGTTCTTCATTATCGATCGCGTCAGCAAGTTGACGGGCGCAGGGAGCGTTGTTTCAGGCGAAGACCTGGTCAATGCCTGCCGCATGATCAAGTCTCCCGCCGAGCTCGCCCTGATGCTGGCAGCTAACAACGTCACGATTGCGGCATTGAAACATGTGCACGGGCGAATCGAAGCGGGCATGAGCGGGCCCGACATCATGAAAATGATGGTCGCGGCGACCGAAGCGTTGGGCGGCAAGCACGAATTCTCGCTGGTGCTGCTGAACGAAGCGAGCGCCTATCCGCATGGCACGGAGAAACCGCAGACGGTGCGCAAGGGGTCGATCGTGCTCATTGACACCGGCTGTTCCGTACATGGCTATCAGTCGGATATTTCCCGCACCTGGGTTTTCGGCGAGCCTTCGTCCCGTCAACGGGAGATCTGGGACACGGTGAAGCGCGGCCAGGAAATTGCGCTCGAGACCGCGAAAATCGGCGTCCCCGTCGGCGCGATCGACAAGGCCGTGCGCGCGTACTACGAGGGCAGGGGATGGAGCAAGGACTACGGCCTGCCGGGGACCACGCATCGAACCGGACACGGGATCGGAATGGACGGGCATGAGCCGCCCTACCTGATGCGCGCCGACACCACGGCGCTCGAGGCAGGCATGTGTTTCTCCGACGAGTCCGGAATCTACATCCCGGGAGAGTTCGGCATCCGGATGGAGGATTGCTGGTACATGACCGATGCAGGGCCGAGGCTCTTCACGCCGTTGGCCAAATCGATCGACCGGCCCATCTAGCTGGATTACCCAGCCGTATTGCCGCCATCGATCGGGATTGCAGCACCAGTAATCTGCGCGGCTTCGTCAGACGCCAAAAACGCCACGAGCGCCGCTACTTCCGTGGGTGTGGTGACACGACCCGTTCGGCTGGACTCGTTCGCTTCGCGCAGCGCGCTTGGCTCGTCGAGTCTGTGAGCTGCGCCGGAGCGATAGAGCATCGGCGTTTCGACGTCCCCTGGACACACGGCATTGATGCGGACGCCTTCGGCGGCATGATCCAGTGCCATCGCCTTGCTCATCAGAACCACGCCACCTTTGCTCGCGCAATAGGCAACCGCATTGCGGCCGCCGACCAAACCCCAGTCAGACGCAATATTGACAATGGCACCCTTGCTGAGACGCAGGTGCGGCATGGCCGCACGGCTGAGATAGAACGGGGCGCTCAAGTTGATCGCCAGGGTTTGCTGCCAGACCTGGTCGGTCGTCTGTTCGGCATCTGCCTGATGGTAGATGCCAGCATTGTTCACCAGCACATCGAGTCGCCCGAATGCCTTCACGCACGCGGCGATCAGGCTATCGCAGGCCTCCGATGAGGTCAGGTCGCCGACCCAGGTTTGCACCGATGGCAAATCGGACCCGAGGTCCGCAGTGCGACCAGCATCTCTGCCAGCGGCCATGACCGAATAACCGTCGCTTGCGAGACGGCGCGTAATGGCTATACCGATTCCCGAACTGGCACCGGTGACCAACGCCACTTTGTTTTTCATGTCAGGCGCTCTCTGATGACGGTGGAACAACAGTCTACGTCACTCACATCTGCCTAAAGTGATGCAGGTAGGTGCGGCTCACGGGCAGCAGGTCGGCGCGGTCCTTCAGGTGGATCTGCGCGGTCTCGTTCAGGCCACGCGTGACATGGCTGATCGCGCGCAGGTTCACGACCACCGAGCGATGCACCTGCACGAAGTGTGCAGCATCGAGTTGTGCCGCCAGTTCCTTCAACGGCGTACGGATCACGGCTTCGCCCGGTTTGCCCTGGTCGCCGCGCCAGGCGATCAACGTGTACTTCTCCTCCGAGCGCAGGAAGTCGATCTCGTCAATTGAGATCATGCGCAGCGTCTGCCCGACAGACGCGCGGATCCAGCGTAGCGGCTCCGGGCCGGCTTTCTTCTGCATGCGCGCCGCCAGCTGCATCAGCAGCGCCTCGATCTCGGGCAGCGGTTGCGCGGCGCGAAGACGCTCCTGCAGACGCGCCACCGTGTCGGCCAGGCGCAGTGGCTCCACCGGTTTTACCAGGTAGTCGAGCGCCCCCTGTTCAAAGGCCTGCACCGCGTACTTGTCGTAGGCCGTGACGAACACGAGCTGAGCGCGGCGACCGATATGCCGTGCCGCCTCCACACCCGACATGCCCGGCATGTGCACATCGAGAAAGCAGATATCGGGCAGCTCTGCCTCGAACTTCTCGACCGCCTCGCGGCCGTTGCGCGCCTGCACGACAATATCCAGCTCGGGCCAGGCCAGCGCCAGCAGGCGCGTCAGAGACTTGCGCAGCAGAGGCTCGTCGTCGGCAATCAGTGCGGTCGGACGTCGGGCTGTCATGCCGGGCTCCGTTGGGCCGGAAAGTCCACTTCGGCACGAACGCCGTGCGGTTCGACCATTATGAGTCGCAGCTGCGCATCGCCAGCAAAGGTCAATTCGAGGCGCTCGCGCAGCGTTGACAGGCCGGTGCCCAGCCCATCGCCGGCACGCTTCAGTCCCACGCCCGTGTCGATGACCTGCGCGCGGCAGCGTCCGTCCCGCACTCGCACGCGGACTTCGATGCGGCCGCCTACCTCGCTCGGATCGATGCCATGCCGCACTGCGTTCTCGACCAGCGTCAACAACGTCATCGGCGGGCAGCGCAGCGCCAGGGCCGCCTCGTCGGCGTGAACCTCGAACTGCAGGCGATCGGGCATGCGCATGTGCATCAGCTCGAGGTAAGCACGCACCAACTCCACTTCCTGCCTCATGGTGGTTGCCGGCTGTTGCAGGCGGGGCACAGCAGCACGCAAGTAGGCGATCAGGCTGCCCAGGACCGGGGAAGCTTGCGGTGAATTGGAGTCCACCAGCTCGCGCACATTCGCCAGGGTGTTGAACAGGAAGTGCGGCTCCACCTGCGCCTGCAACAAGCGCAGACGGGCATCGAGCGCCTTGCGCTCCATTTCGCTGCGCTCGCGCTCGAAGGCCGCCGCCTGGCTCCGCACAATGCTATCGCGCTGACGCAGCAGCGCCGACATGGCGATCCACGGCGCAAACAGCACGCCGGTTCCGGTTAGCAGTCCAAAGCCGCCCATGCGCAACTCATCCTGATAGAAAGGCGGCTGATCAGCGCCCGTGGTGGCCATGTAAATTGCCATCACAATAAATGGCACGGTGAGAGCTTCACCCAGCACCTGGAGCACCCAGCGCGCGAGCCAGCGGGGCAGGCGCGCGGGCCATTGCTCGAAGAGCCCGAATACGA
>JANOSR010000264.1:0-2844 GCA_031415935.1 Steroidobacteraceae bacterium
GAACTGAGGCCGCGTTACGAGGGTGACCGCATCCTCGCCGAATCGCTGATCGCGCGCGACACGGTGCTCGGATACGTGTTCAAGCCCAAACCGGGCAGGCTCGAACGCGCCGAGGTCGGCCTGCTGCCGCCGGCGATCGTATTCGACGACGCGCGGATCCAGGACCATGGCTGGCTGAGACCCAAGGGCTTTGTGGCCAATCTGCCGGAGTTGCAGCAGTCGGCCGCGGGCGGCGGGTTCTTCGACACGCCACTCACGGACGAGGACGGCGTCGTGCGCCGCGCGCCGCTGTTCCAGTCCTACGGCGGGCAGCTTTATGAGTCACTCGCCTTCAGCGTCGCGCGGCTTGCGCAGGGATCGCCGGCGGTCAGTTTCGCATTCGACCAGGACCGGCCCGATCGGCTCGTCTACGTGACGCTGGGCGAAACGCGGATCGCGCTCGACGCGCAGGGTGCCGTGCTGATTCCGTTCCGGGGCCCCCTTGGCAGTTTCCGCTACGTGTCCGCGACCGACGTGCTGAAGGGCAAGGCGCCCGCCAGCGCACTCAAGGACGCAATCGTGCTGCTCGGCGCCAGTGCGCCCGGGCTGCAGGATGTGCGCGCCGTGCCGGTCGCGAAGGAGTACATCGGCGTCGAGGCACATGCGAATCTCGTGTCGGGACTGCTCGACGGTACGATTCCGTCGCGACCGCGGGAATCGGCCCTGACGGAGGTCCTGGCGCTCATCGCGATCGCGCTGGTGACCGCGCTGCTGCTGCCCCGACTGGCGCCGCTGGCCGGGTTTGCGCTGTTCCTCGGTCTGGTTGGCGCTGCGATCGCGCTGAACCTGACACTTTGGGCGCGCTATGGCCTCGTGCTGCCGCTCGGCTCGCTGCTCGCGTACACGACCATCGCCGCCCTGCTGCAACTGACCTGGGGTTACGTCACTGCGACCCGGCGGCGGCAACGACTCTCGCGCATCTTCGGTCAGTACGTGCCGTCGGAGATCGTAAGCGAGCTGGATACCGGCGGTGCCGAGGTGTCGCTCGAGGGCGAGAGTCGCGAGATGTCGGTGCTGTTCTCGGACGTGCGTGGATTCACGACGATTTCCGAAGGTCTGGGCCCGCGCGAGCTGACGCAGCTGATGAACGAGTTCCTGACGCCGATCACGGCGGTGATCCACCGGCATCGCGGCACCATCGACAAGTACATGGGCGATGCCGTGATGGCCTTCTGGGGAGCGCCGCTGCCCGACGCGGATCACGCGGGGAACGCGGTCAGGGCGGCGCTCGACATGGTGGCCGAGATGCAATCGCTGCGCCCGGCATTTCGTGAGCGCGGCTGGCCCGCGATCGCGATCGGCGTCGGCATCGCGAGCGGAGAAATGAATGTCGGCAACATGGGCTCGCGCTTCAGGACGGCGTACACCGTGCTGGGTGACACCGTGAATCTGGGATCGCGGCTCGAGGGACTGACAAAGAAATACGGCGTGGACATCGTCGTCAGCGCCGCGACCGCAGCACTCGTCCCGGATCTTGAATTCCGCGAACTCGACCGCGTGCGCGTGAAGGGCAAGCAGGAGCCGGTTGCGATCTACGAGCCCCTGGGGCCACGCGACAGGCTCACGGAATCGCAGCTGCTCGCGGCGGCGCGTTTTGCCGAGGTGCTGGCGCACTATCGCGCCCGCGCCTGGGATGCAGCCGAGACGATCCTTGCGGAACTCGCTGCAATCGATGGGGCGCCGCTGCACGCGCTCTATCTGGAGCGGATCCGGCATTTCCGCGCGAATCCGCCGCCCGCGGATTGGGATGGTGTTTTCACCTTTGAAACGAAATAATACCGGCGCAGTGACGCGTCCTGCGGGGGGCCCGTGAGCAGACATTGTTCGCAGTTCAGATTCAAGCTTGTGCGCAGCATCCTGCTGGCCTCCGCAATCCTCGGCGCCTCATCTGCGCTGGCAGCCGAGCCCTCATCCGCGGTACTCGACGAGGCCCGCCGCCTGATCGCCGACGGCCGCGCCGCCGAAGCGCATCGCCTGCTGGCGCCGCGCGAGCTCGAAATGGCGGGCCAGCCCCTGTTCGACTACCTGTACGGCATCGCGGCCCTCGACAGCGGACATCCGGCTGAGGCGATTTCCGCATTCGAGCGGGTGCTCGCCGGCGAGCCCGATTCCGCGAGCGCCCGGCTGGAACTCGGCCGCGCCCTGTACGAATCCGGCGATCGCTTCGCCGCGCGACGCCAGTTCAACTGGGTCCTGTCCCGCAATCCGCCGGCATCCATACGGGATGCAGCGCAGGCCTACTTGCGGGCCATGGACGCGCCAGCTCGGGCTGCCGGCGGCTGGACACGGGAATTCGAGTTCGGCTCCGGCTACGACAGCAATGCGAACGCCTCCACGAGCGAGACCACATTTCTCGGCATCACGCTCAATCCCAGCAATGTCGAAACGCCTTCCGCCTTCGCGAATGCCTCGTTTGCGCTCGGAAATGTCCGGCCCGTAGGCGCGAGCAGCCGCGCCGTGACCGTCGCGCGCATCGGCCATCGCTGGAACGCCGACGCAGGCTTTGTGGACCAGACGATTGCGACACTGGATACGACATTCGATTTCGGCGACGGCCCCACGGTCTTCAGTCTCGGCGTCGGCGGCCACTACGGTCTGCTGGACGGCGAATCGCATCAATGGGGAGCCAGCGGCGATCTGGGTCTCACCCATCGCTTCGATGGAGCCTGGCAGGCGCGGGGCCTGCTGCGCATGGGAGTCCTGCGCTACGACGATGCCTTCGGGTCCTTGTCCGTGCTCGACGTCGACCGTTATCTCGCCGCCTTTTCGCTGCAGCGTGCGGGCGACCAGGGCGGCTTCGGCTTC
>JANOSR010000265.1:0-3719 GCA_031415935.1 Steroidobacteraceae bacterium
CGCTCACTGCCGGAAGCGCTGGAGGCGTGCGTGCAGCGGGCTGGTGCGCGGAAAATGCGCGAGCAGGTATTCCATCTGGTCGGCCAGCACGCGCCGGCCCTTCAGGTAGATGTATTCCGCGTAGGTCGGCGTGAATGGCACGGCGAGCAGCTGCATGCCGGCCTGCTCGGGAGTGCGCGAGGCCTTGGCGTTGTTGCAGCGCCGGCAGGCCGCGACGACATTGTTCCAGGCGTCCTTGCCGCCCTTGCAGAACGGCCGCACATGATCGCGCGACAATTGCTGCGAGGTGAAACGGCCGCCGCAGTACATGCACAGGTGCGCGTCGCGCCGGAACAGCGTTTCGTTGTTGAGTGGCGGCACGTAATCGCCGCGCAGGCTTCCCGGATTGCCGGAGCTGCCCTGCGTCGCCATCATCGAATTGACTTCGATGACCGTCTGGCGGCCGCTACGCGCGTTGGTGCCGCCATGCAGTTCGTACAGCCGGCTACCAAAGGCGTACGCCACCTGGCCCAGGCAATAAAGCCGGACCGCTTCCTTGTAGTCGATCCACTCCAGCGGCATGCCCGAGGCGTCGGTGCGCAACACCTGCTGCGACAGCCGGATCGCCAAGTCAGTGGCTGCCGCCGTGGCCGACGGCTTCGACGGGTGCATTCTCGCGTTCACAACCCGACTACGGTAACCGAAACCGCAAACAATACGGCAATTGTGATATTTTTCAACGCGCCGCGGTCCAGCCGACCGGCCGGCCAAGCAAGCCCGGGAGGAACTTGATGCCAGTCACGATCGGCGTGCTGAAGGAAACCGTGCCAGGCGAAAACCGCGTGGCGGTGGTGCCCGAGGTCGCGACCCGGCTGGCTGCCCTGGGCGCGCGACTGCTGATAGAGCGCGGCGCGGGTGCCGGCGCCCGGTTTCCGGACGATTTTTACAAGGATGTCTCGTTCGCCGATTCCGCGGACGCCGTCCTCGCGTCAGCCGACCTGCTGCTGGCGGTACAACCACTGGATCCTGCAGTCGCCGGACGCCTTAGATCCGGCTCCACGCTGATCGGATTCCTCGCCCCGCATGCGCAACCGGCGCTCATCCGCGCATTGCGCGACCGCCGAATCACGAGCTTTGCGATGGAGCTGGTGCCGCGCATCTCGCGTGCACAATCCATGGATGCGTTGTCCTCGCAGGCTGCTGTCTCCGGCTACAAGGCGGTGCTAATCGGCGCCGCGGCGCTCGACAAGTTCTTCCCGATGCTGACGACGGCTGCGGGCACGATCCGCCCGGCTACGGTGCTCGTGATCGGTGCCGGCGTCGCGGGCCTCCAGGCCATCGCGACCGCGCGCCGGCTCGGCGCCGTCGTCGAGGCCTATGACGTCCGAAGCGCGACGCGCGAGCAGATCAAGTCGCTCGGCGCCAAGTTCGTCGAGACCGGCGTCACCGCCGAAGGCGCGGGCGGCTACGCGCGCGAACTGACCGCCGAGGAGAAGCAGAAACAACAGGAAGTGCTCGATTCGCGCATCGCTGCGGCGGACTGCGTCATTACGACTGCCGGCGTTCCAGGCCGCCCGGCGCCGCGCATCATCGGGCGCGCTGCCGTCGAGCGCATGAAGACCGGCGCCGTGATCGTGGATCTGCTCGCCGAGAATGGCGGCAACTGCGAGCTCTCCCGCGCGGGCGAGACCGTCGATCACTGCGGTGTTCGCATCATCGGGCCGGTCAACCTGCCCGCCTCGGTCGCCTTCCACGCGAGCGAAATGTACGCGCGCAACCTGCTCAACTTCATCAAGCCGGCCCTGTCGGCCGGCGCCCTGACCATCGACTGGAATGACGAAGTGTTCGCGGCTTCCTGCGTCACGCACGCCGGCAGCATTCGCCACGAACCCACCCGCAAGACCGTGGAGGCCGCGTAATGGAAGGCGTGATCGCGCTTTATATCGTGATGCTGGCCGCATTCGCCGGCTACGAGGTGATCGCGCGCGTGCCGGTGATCCTGCACACGCCGCTGATGTCGGGCTCCAACTTCGTGCACGGCATCGTGCTGGTCGGCGCGATGGTGGCACTTGGCCGCGCCGATACGATGCTCGAGCAGATCATCGGTTTCATCGGCGTCGTGCTCGGCGCCGGCAACGCGGTCGGCGGCTATGTCGTGACCGAGCGCATGCTCGAGATGTTCCGGACCAGCGGCCAGAAGAAGAAGCCGAAGGAGGCCGCGTGATGGAGGGCCTGCTGCCGGACAATGTCGCGATTCTCCTGATCGACGCCAGCTACCTGCTGGTCGCCTTCCTTTTCATCATGGGCCTGAAGGCCATGAGCTCGCCGGTCACGGCGCGGCGCGGCATTGTCGTCGCGGGCATCGGCATGCTGATCGGCACCCTGATGAGTTTCCTGTATCCGGGCATGGGCAATTTCGCGCTCATGCTGCTCGCGATCGCCATCGGCGGCGGTCTTGCGTGGTGGTCCGGCAAGCGCGTCGCGATGACCAACATGCCGCAGATGATCGCGCTCTACAACGGCATGGGTGGCGGTGCAGCGGCGGCCATCGCGGCCGTGGAACTCTTGCGCATGGCCGCGGCACAGCCGGAGGCGGTGGCAGCGCACGGGCCGGTAGTCACTGCGCTCGCGGCCGCCGGTGCCTTCATCGGCGCAGTCAGCTTCTCGGGCTCGTTGATCGCCTTCGGCAAGCTGCAGGGTCTCATCAAGCGCAGTTTTCGGTTCAAGGGCCAACAAGTCGTCAATCTCCTGATCGTCGCGGCGACGCTCGCGATCGGCGCATCCATCGTCGTCGCCGGCCACCCCACGATGCAGACGGTCGTGCTGTTCTTCGCGCTCGCGCTCATCCTGGGCGTCACGATGACGCTGCCGATCGGCGGCGCCGACATGCCGGTCGTGATATCGCTGTACAACGCATTCACCGGGCTTGCGGTCGCTTTCGAGGGCTTCGTGCTTGAGAACGCGGCGATGATCATCGCCGGCATCGTGGTCGGTTCCGCGGGCACGCTGCTGACGCAGCTGATGGCGAAGGCCATGAACCGCTCGCTCAGCAATGTACTGTTCTCGGGATTCGGCGAGAGCGAGGCCGCGCTCTCCGGCGACGTCAAGGGCGCCCTGAAGCCGATCGAGCCCTCCGACGCCGGCGTCATGATGGCCTTTGCGCAAAAAGTCATCGTGATACCAGGCTATGGCATGGCGGTCGCGCAGGCCCAGCACAAGGTCTGGGAGCTGTGCCAGCTCCTGATCGACAAGGGCGTCATGGTGCGCTTCGCGATCCATCCGGTCGCCGGGCGCATGCCCGGCCACATGAATGTACTGCTGGCCGAAGCCGGCGTGCCCTACGACCTGATCTCCGACCTTGACGAGATCAACGCCGAATTCGAGACGGCGGACGTGGCACTCGTGATCGGCGCCAATGACGTGGTGAATCCGGTCGCGCGCACCGACAAGGGCAGCCCCATCTACGGCATGCCGATCCTGAATGCCGACAAGGCGAAAAATGCGCTGATCATCAAGCGCGGCCAGGGCGCGGGATTCTCGGGCATCGAGAATCACCTCTTTTACCTCGACAACACGCGCATGGTCTACGGCGACGCCCAGAAGGTCGCCGCCGAACTGATCCACGCAATCAAGGCTGCCGGTTAAAGGGGACGCGGCCCATTTACTTGCGTTGGAAAAGGGGCGCGTCCCCGGTTTGTGTTACCGTCTAGATGTAGCGCGCCAGGCATTCGACGGGGCGC
>JANOSR010000266.1:0-2741 GCA_031415935.1 Steroidobacteraceae bacterium
GAAAAGCAGTCCGCCGTCTCGCGGCTGATCCAGTTCTATGCGAATCGCGGGCACCTGATCGCGGATATCGATCCACTGGGCCTGATGCAGCGACCGGTGCCGGACGTCCTCGAACCGTCCCATGTCGGGCTGACCGACGCCGACATGGAAACCGAGTTCTATACCGGCAGTCGCACGAGTGCCGTCGAAACACAAATGAAGCTGCGCGAGATCCTTGCCCAGTTGCGGCAGATCTACGCCGGTCGTATCGGGGCCGAGTTCGCCCATGTATCGCGCAGCGACGAACGGCTGTGGCTGCAGGACCGTTTTCAGGACGGGCGTCTGCATCATCGCTTCACCAAGGAGGAGCAGCTGAATCTGCTCTGGCAGTTATCCACCGCGGAAGGACTCGAGCGCTACCTGCACACGAAGTACGTTGGCCAAAAGCGTTTTTCGCTCGAAGGGGGCGATTCCCTGATACCGCTCCTCGATGATGTCGTACAGCGTTGCGGCGCTGCCGGTGTGGAGGACATGGTCATCGGCATGGCGCATCGCGGGCGCCTGAACGTGCTTGTAAATGTGCTAGGCAAGGCCCCGTCCACGCTCTTTTCCGAGTTCGAAGGCCATGTCGACCTCGCCGCACTGAAGGGTTCCGGAGACGTCAAGTACCACAAGGGCTTTTCGGCGGACCTGCGCACCGCGAGCGGCAATGTGCATGTCGTGCTTGCTTTCAATCCTTCGCATCTCGAAGTCGTCGATGCCGTCGTCGAAGGCTCGGTGCGCGCCCGCCAGGAGCGGCGCGACGATACGACAGGCGGCACGGTCGTGCCGGTCCTGATCCACGGCGATGCAGCCTTCGCAGGTCAGGGCGTGGTGATGGAGACGCTGCAGCTATCGCAGGCGAAGGGATTCTGCACGGGCGGCACGCTGCACATCGTCATCAACAATCAGATCGGGTTCACGACCAGCGATCCACAGGATGCGCGCTCGACGCTTTACTGCAGCGATGTCGCCAAGATGATCGAGGCGCCGATTTTCCACGTCAACGCAGACGACCCCGAAGCCGTCGTGTTCGTGGCGCGGCTCGCACTCGACTACCGCATGAAGTTCCGCAAGGACGTCGTCATCGACCTGGTCTGCTACCGTCGCCACGGGCACAACGAGGCCGACGAGCCCGCAGCCACGCAACCGCTGATGTACCAGGCGATCCGCCAGCATCCCACCGCCCGCCAGATCTACGGCCGCCGGCTCGAGGAGGACGAGATCCTCGCCGTGGGCCAGGTTGCGGAAATGGTGGAGGAATACCGGCGCGGTCTTGACGAGGGCCGACCGCAGGCGCGCGCGTTTGCCGGCACGACGGGCAATCGTTACACGGTTGACTGGAGCCGGCATGCCGACGGCGACTGGATGGAAAAGTCGCAGACCGCGGTAGGAGCCAGGCGGCTCGCAACTCTCGCGGAGACGCTCACGCGCGTGCCGGAAGGCTACACGCTGCATCCGCGCGTTGCGCGCATCATTGATGATCGCAAACGCATGTACACCGGCGAGCTGCCGCTCGACTGGGGTGCGGCGGAGACCATGGCCTACGCAGCGTTGCTCACCGAGGGCCACCACATCCGGCTGACCGGGCAGGATTCTGCCCGCGGCACGTTTTTCCACCGGCATGCCGTGCTGCATGACCAGGCGAGCGGTCGGACTCATGTGCCGCTCACGCATCTCGACGGACAGCAGGCGCGGTTTCGGGTCACGGACTCGACACTGTCCGAGGAGGCCGTGCTCGGCTTCGAGTACGGGTTTTCGACTGCCGACCCGGATACGCTCGTGATCTGGGAGGGCCAGTTCGGCGACTTTGCCAATGGCGCGCAGGTGATCATCGACCAGTTCATCACGTCAGGCGAAGCGAAGTGGGGACGCCTGTCCGGCATCACCCTGTTCCTGCCGCACGGCTACGAGGGGCAGGGGCCCGAGCACAGTTCGGCACGCCTGGAGCGTTTCCTGCAGCTCTCGGCCGAGATGAATTGCCAGGTCTGCGTGCCCTCGACACCCGCACAGATGTTCCACTTGTTGCGCCGGCAGGTGTTGAGGTCGCTGCGCAAGCCGCTCATTGTCATGACGCCGAAGAGCCTGCTGCGCCACAAGCATTCGACATCGACAATGGCCGATCTCGCCGAGGGTCATTTCCACAACATCATCGACGAGCAGGATCCGATACAGCCCGCCCAGGTCCGGCGACTCGTCCTTTGCAGCGGCAAGGTCTACTACGACCTGCTGGAGCAACGTCGCGCCGACAAATTGCGCGATGTCGCATTGGTCCGCGTCGAGCAGCTATATCCGTTCCCGACCGACGAATACCAGTCCCTCATCGCGCGCTACGCCAATGCCCGTGAAGTCGTCTGGTGCCAGGAGGAACCGCAGAATCAGGGCGCCTGGTATCAGATTCGCCACCGCCTGCAGGCGACCCTCGGCCCGGGACATTCCCTGCACTATGCGGGGCGTGACAGCGCCGCGGCGCCGGCGACCGGTGTCCACGCCCTGCATCTCAAGGAACAGCAGGCGCTGGTCCGGGCCGCTTTATCGACCAGGAAGAGTTCATGACCACCGAAGTCCGTGTCCCGCAGCTTCCAGAGTCCGTCGCCGATGCGACGCTGGTCACCTGGCACAAGAAAGTCGGCGATCCGGTCAACCGCGACGAGAATCTCGCCGACCTCGAGACGGACAAGGTGGTGCTCGAAGTGCCGGCCCCGGTGAACGGCGTGCTCACT
>JANOSR010000267.1:0-5135 GCA_031415935.1 Steroidobacteraceae bacterium
GCTCGCTTGGTACAGGTAGCCCCGATGGCTCACTTGGTACCGGTGCACCCGATGGTTCGCTTGGAACTGGCCGGCCGGATGGCTCACTCGGTACAGGCCGCCCCGACGGTTCATTGGGTACCGGCAGTCCCGATGGCTCACTCGGTACGGGTCGCCCTGATGGCTCACTTGGAACGGGTAGTCCTGATAGCTCCCTGGGACCTGGCCGGCCGGATGGCTCACTTGGCACTGGAAGTCCCGACGGCTCGCTTGGTACAGGTAGCCCCGATGGTTCACTAGGTACTGGTGCACCTGACGGTTCACTGGGAACGGGAAGTCCGGATGGGTCATTGGGTACCGGAAGTCCAGAAGGATCGATGGGGACCGGCCGCAGTGGGTCTTGATCGGGTGTTGGCAAAACAGTTGTCGATCACAAGCTCAGTCACTCCGTTCGCTCCAGCCGAAATCCCATTGGGTGCGTGCACTTTGTTGATGCGGTTGACGAGACCGCCTCGTTTCATAGACAACTAGATCGAATTTACGGGCGCCTATTGCGCTCGCAGTCCTATTTTCCCTTTGACCTGGCGTAAGCTTGCCCTGCCACCTTCGTTCGTGTGCAGGGCAAATGTGATGCGTCTGCCGAGTTATTCCTTCTCCGCGAAGTTGCTTCGCCTCGCGGCTCCACTTCTGATTGTTGCTCTCGCGGTCGCATCGGCGTCCTGCGAATCTCGTGCACCGGACAGCGAGCAGGATTCTGATTCCGCGCCATTGGTCCTGCGCAGGGGCCTGGGCGGGCAGCCGGGCTCCCTCGATCCGCAGCGTGCCGAGGATGCATTCTCCTTCGATGTGCTCAGGGACTTGTACGAAGGCTTGACGGCCAGCAGTCCATCCGGCGAAGTAATGCCCGCGGCCGCGGAATCGTGGAGCGTGGATGATGCAGGAACGCACTACTCATTCAAGTTGCGCCACAACGCTCGCTGGTCGAACGGGGACCCGGTGCTCGCCCGCCATTTCGTCACGGCGCTGCGCCGCGCCGTAGATCCGGCGACAGCTTCGGGTGGGGCGGACCTGCTGCGTGCAATTGAGAATGCGCCGGCAATCCTGAAAGGCGAGCTGCCTGCCGACAGCTTGGCAGTTCGCGCCGCCGACGATCATTTGCTCGAAATCACGCTGTCACAACCTGTCCCTTACTTTCCGGATGTCCTGACCAATACGGTTGCATCGCCGGTTCACGACTCATCTCTGACGGCAACTGGTGGATTCTCGAAAGGGGGCGCTACTGTCTCGAATGGCCCTTATTCGTTGACGGAAGTCGTGCCGGGCGCCAGCCTGCGTCTGGTGCGCAATGCGTTCTACTGGGATTCCGGCGCCGTCACCTTCGACGAAGTGCGATATGAACTCGTGCCGGACGAGAACGCCGAGTACACGCGCTTTCGCGCCGGTGAACTGGACGTAACGAACAATGTCCCGGAGCAGCGCTTCGCGGAGCTTGCCAGACAGCCGGACTCCGGCCTTCAGCATCGCGCGGTGCTGGCGACTTTCTACTTTTCCTTCAACACGGATCAGGGACCGCTAAGCGATAAGCCCGCGTTACGGGAGGCATTGTCGCTTGCGATCGACCGTGAGCCGATTACGTCCTCGATCACGCGCGCTGGCCAGGTAGCCGCCTATTCGTTGGTGCCGGAAGGCGTCTGGAATTACACACCGGCGGCATATGAGTGGCAAAAATCTGCCGTCACAGCGCGCCTCTCGAAGTCTCGCTCACTCTATGCAGCCGCCGGTTATTCCGCGACCAAACCGCTGCGCCTGCGGATGTTGTACAACGAAAACGACCTGATCCAGCGAGTCTGTGTCGCGATCGCATCCATGTGGAAGCAGGAACTTGGCGTCGAAACTGAATTGGTGCAAATGGAGTTTCGCGCATATCTTGCGGCGCGCGCCGATCCCACGCAGTGGGATGTCGTGCGGGTCGGCTGGTCGGCGGACTACAACGATGCGTCGAGTTTCCTCGACACGATGACGGACGGCAGTCCGCAGAACTTCGGCCGATGGTCGAACACGCGGTACGCGCGGCTGCTGGCCGCCGCCGCCGTGGAGACCGACACCGCGCGAAGGCGCCACCTGCTGCAACAGGCTGAGCAGCTGATGCTCGAGGACTATCCGCTGCTGCCGGTCTATTTCTACGTGACCCGGCGCCTCGTGCAGCCACACATCAGTGCGCCACCCATCAATCCGATGAACCGCACCTATTCCCGCTACTTCGGCGTCACTTAGTAACTTCAGTTGGCGTGCGTTCGACCTTGACTGCCTTGACCAACTCCTTGAGGTGTGCCTCGAATTTCTTCTGCTGCACCATCGGTCCCAGTTGCGCCTTGACTGACTCATAGGGCGGCGGGGTCGCGGCGCGCGTTTCCTCGAGCTTGATGATGTGCCAGCCGAAATCGGACTTCACCGGCGTGGCGGTGTACTTGCCGACCTCGAGCTGCTGCAAGGCATCTGCGAAGGGCTTGACCATCTGCGACGCCATGATCCAGCCCAGATCGCCACCTTCCTTCGCCGAACCATCCTTTGAGTTCTCGCTGGCGAGCTTCTCAAAGCTTGCACCCTTGTGAATCTGCGCAATCAGGTCCTTCGCCTTGGCTTCGTCGTCGACGAGGATATGGCGGGCACGAAATTCCATGTTTGGCAATTCCTTGACCCGCGCGTCATATTCCGCCTTGAGTTCCTCTTCGGTCGGCTCTTTGCCATCCACGAACTTCTTGAACAGCAACTCGGTCATCGAGCTGGTGTTCACCAGTTCGATTCGCGCGCCTTCCTCACCGGTCGTCAGATTCTGCTTCTTGGCCTCCTGCGCGCCCGCGTACATGCCGATCAATTCGTCGAGCGTCTCAGTACGCTGTTGGGGCGTCAGTTCCTCGGCCGCCTTGCCGTTGTGCCTGGCCTTGACGTAGAGATTCCATACGTCTTGCGAAATCTTGGTTCCGTCCACCGTGGCCACTGGCTTTGGGGCGGCATCGGCTGCGCCTGCGGTGTCCGTCTTCGTGCAGCCTGCGGCCAGCAAAAGGATCGTGGCCGCGATGGCCAATGCGTGTGTCTGTCTCATGATGTCCTCGGTTATTCCTCGTCGTCAGGTGAAATCGCTTCAATGATAAGGGCATGTATGTCGCTCGGCATCATTTCCGCCAGGGCCTCATAGACCATTCGGTGCCGTTGCAGCGGGTTGCGGCCAGCGAATGCTTGAGACTCGATTCGTACCGCAAAGTGCCCGGCCCCGCCGCGTGCGCCCGGATGGCCAGCATGCTTTGCGCTGTCATCCCGCACCGAAACTCGCGCGGGGGCGAACGCGGACTCCAGCCGGGTCTGGATGCGGGTAAGCCTGGATTCGCTCATGCGGTGCGCGCACGCGACGCGATCCAGAAACCCTGCGCAATGACGAATACAAACGTCAGTCCCAGCAAGCCGTAGAACTTGAAATTGACCCAGGTCGCTTCGTCGAAATAGCGGAACACTACGAGATTGGCGGCCCCGATCAGCAGGAAGAATCCTATCCAGGCCAGATTCAGGCGCCGCCACAGCACTGGCACGAGGTCGAGCTGCGCGTCCGCCGTGGTCATCAGACGCTGGATCAGCGGGCGCCCGCCAAATATCCGCCATTGGCTAGCGAGGAAAGCGGCCGCGAACAGCCAGTTGACGACAGTTACCTTCCACATGATGAACACTGGATTGCGGATCGCGAGCGTCAGGCCGCCAAACACCAGCACCAGGCCCGCCGAAACCAGGTGCATCGGGTTGACGCGCCGGGTCCGGAACCAGTGAATCGAGACCTGCAAGACGGTCGCGACGATGATCACGGTCGTTGCAATGAAGATGTCGTGTGCCAGTTGGTACGCGATAAAAAACGCGATGACCGGCAGGAAGTCGAACAGCAGCTGCATGCGCGGAACCGCAATTGAGGGGCGCCAATGATAGCGGAAGCGGATATGGCCCGCCGCCGGTACATAATGGACCATGGCCGAGCGTCTAGAGTTGCATCCTACGACGCCGCAGGCACGCATGCTGCGCACTGCTGCGGATTGCCTGCGGGATGGCGGCGTGATCGTCTATCCGACGGATTCCTGTTATGCACTGGGTTGCGCGATCGGCGCCAAGGAAGCGATGGAGCGCATTCAGCGCATTCGGCAGACCGGGAAACTTCATTTTTTTACCGTCATCTGCCGCGACCTGTCGGAAATTGCGCGCTTCGCCCGCGTAGAGAACTGGCAATACCGCCAGCTGAAGGCGTTCACGCCCGGACCCTATACGTTCGTTCTCAGGGCGACCCGTGAGATCCCGCGCCGGCTGCTGGAGGAGCGCCGCAAGACCGTGGGCATCCGGGTCCCGGACCATGCTGTGGTCCGCCTGCTGCTGGCTGAATATGGCGAGCCCCTGATGAGTACGACGCTGTTGTTGCCGGGGGATGACTTGCCATTGACCGATGCGCGCGACATCGAGCAGCGGATCGGATACGCGGTGGACCTGATCCTCGACGCCGGCAACTGCGGTCTGGAGCCCAGCACGATCGTGGACCTGTCAGGCGAAACGCCGCTCGTTCTGCGGGCCGGCAAGGGCGATCCGCGGCCTTTCCAATGACCGACAGAGCCATGGCTCACCACGTATAATTGCCGGCGAATCCCGGGGATCGACTCGGGGCGCCACCTGGGAATTCCATGGATCTTGCCTCGTTCCTGACCGGCCTTTCGATCGCCGCAATCCCAGTCCTATTCGCGATTACCCTGCATGAGGTCGCCCACGGCTGGGTCGCGCGGTCCTTTGGCGATCGCACCGCAGAGTCGCAGGGAAGGTTGAGTCTCAATCCGATCCGGCACATCGATCCGGTCGGTACGATACTGGTGCCGGCAGTGTTGTTTTGGCTGGGAGGATTCCTGTTCGGCTGGGCGCGTCCGGTGCCGGTCAATCCACGCTACATGCGCGACCCGCGCCGCAATATGGTGTGGGTCTCCGCCGCGGGTCCTGTCGCGAATCTGGCCATGGCCGTGGGCTGGGCCTTCCTCATGATGGTGAGCCAACGCGTGGACCTCGGAGTGACGGGCCAGTGGATTGAGCTCATGGCCGCCTGGGGAATCAGGATCAATCTGATGTTGGCGGTGTTCAACCTT
>JANOSR010000268.1:0-16197 GCA_031415935.1 Steroidobacteraceae bacterium
AGATACATGACCATTACGCGCTCGCAGAGGCCCGCGACCACGGCCAGATTGTGACTGATGAACAGGCTCGCGAGCCCGCGCTCGCGCCGGATGCGCGCCAGCAGATTGACGATCTGGCCCTGCACGGATACATCCAGCGCGCTGACCGGTTCATCGCACACGACGAGGCGTGGATCGACGATCAATGCGCGTGCGATAACCGCGCGCTGCAACTGGCCGCCGCTCGCCTGGTGCGGATATCGATGCGAAAGCTCAGGGGGCAGGCCGACCTCGTCGAGCAATGCCGTTGCGCGCTCGATCCGCTGTGTGCTGGAAAGTCCCGGCTCGAACGAGCGCAGCGGCTCGGCGACACTCTCGACGATTGTCATGCGCGGATCGAGGCAGGCGTGCGGATCCTGGAACACCAGCTGGAGCCCGCGCCGCAGACCGCGGAATTCCTTGCGGCCGAGCTGGTCGATGCGGCGGCCCTGCCAATGCACCTCGCCCGCGGCCAGCGGCACGAGCCGGAGGATCGCGCGTCCGAGCGTGGACTTCCCGCAGCCCGACTCGCCGACCAGGCCCAGCATCTCTCCGGACTCGAGTGTGAAGCTGACGTCATCGACCGCCGTCAGTTCGCGTCGCCGTGGCCCGCCTGTCAATGCGTATCTCACGGTCACGCCGCGCAGATCCAGTAGCGCGCTCATCGCTCGCCCTGTTTCAGTGGAAAGTGGCAGGCGATTCCTGCAGCGCCCTGCGTGACAAATAGCGGATCCTGGCCGCGGCAACGCGCCCGTGCGTTCATGCAGCGCGGCTCGAAGCGGCAACCCGGCAGGATCGTGCCCGAGCGCGGCGGCATGCCGGCGATGGTCCGCAACTCCGAGCCTGGCGGATCATCGAGCCGCGGCACGGCGGCCAATAGCCCGGCGCTGTAAGGGTGGCAGGGCCCCGCCAGGAAGCGTGCGGCGTCGTCCGATTCCACGATGCGCCCCGCATACATGACCGCGATGCGGTCCGCGAGACCCGAGACCACGCCGAGGTCGTGTGTCACGAGCAGCATCGCCATGCCGAGTTCGCGGCATAGGTCGGCAAGCAAGACGATGATCTCGGCCTGTACGGTCACGTCGAGCGCGGTGGTCGGCTCATCCGCGAACAGGAGCTGTGGCTGCGGCATCAGCGCGGCCGCGATCGCGACGCGCTGGCGCATGCCACCCGACAGTTCGTGCGGGTACTCGGCAAGATGACGGCGCGCGTCCGGCAGCCGCACACGCTCGAGCATGCGCTCCGCTTCCGCGAATGTTGCGCCGCCCGCTTCGGCGAGCTGCTCACCGATGCGCCGATGGGGCGTCAGGCTACCCGACGCATCCTGGAACACGAAGCCGATTCCGCTGCCGCGGATCCGCGCTGCGGGATCGCCCGCTCCCAGCAATTCCAGTCCGCCGAAGCGCACCGAACCGCTCGCGCGGCCATTGGCGGCGAGCAGCCCGGTGCAGGCCAGCAACAACTGGCTCTTGCCCGATCCCGATTCGCCCACGATGGCGACGCAACTCCGGCGCTCGACCGACAGGTCAACATGATCGACCGCGCGAATCCCGCGTGGCCCGTCGAAATCGACCGTCAGGCCGCTGATTTCGAGCAGCGCCATCAGTGATCCCGCGGATCGAGGGCGTCGCGCAACCCGTCGCCCAGGAAGTTGAAGCAGAACACGAGCAGCACAAGGCAGCCGGCCGGTACGGCGAGCATCCAGGTCGCGGTTTCCATTTCCGCCGCGCCGTCGGCGATCAGATTGCCGAGACTCGCGAGCGGTTCCTGGATGCCGATGCCCAGAAAGCTCAGGAAGCTCTCGACCAGGATCACCTGCGGCACGGTCAGGGTCGCATAGACGATCACGGGCCCCAGCAAATTCGGAATGATGTGCCGCGTGACGATGCGCGCGGTCCCCGCGCCACCGACGATCGCCGCCTCCACGAATTCGCGCTCGCGCAATGCCAGCGCCTGGCCGCGCACGATGCGCGCCATGGTCAGCCAGCCAAACGCGCCGATCGCGACCAGCAGTGTCGCTGGGCTGCGCCCGAATACGACCGTCAGGATGATGACGAAGAAGACCTGCGGCAGCGCGTAGAGCACGTCCACGACGCGCATCATCAGCGCGTCCGTGCGCCCACGCAGGTAACCGGCGACCGCACCCCAGCTGACCCCGATCGCGAGGCTCACGAACGTCGCGAGCAGCGCGATGCCCATCGAGACCCGCAACCCGTGCAGCGTGCGCACCAGCAGATCGCGGCCCAGCCGGTCAGTGCCGAGCCAATGCCCCTCCGCAGATAGCGGCGGCGCAGCCATGTGCGCCCAGTCGATCTCGTCCTGGCGATAGTCGAGCAGCAATGGCCCCACGGCGGCGGCCGCGATCATCAATACGAGCATCGCAAGACTCACGAGTGCCACGCGATTGCCGGCAAGGCGATTCAGCGCATCGCGCCAGAGACCGCTGCGACCGCTCACAGACGCCGCTCCCGCCGGATACGCGGATCGAGCCACGCGTAGACCAGATCGGCGACGAGATTCAGCGCAATCATCAATGTCGCGTAGACGATGACCATGCCCATGACCAGCGTGTAATCGCGATTCAGCGCGCCCTGCACGAGATGGCGCCCCATGCCCGGCAGTCCGAAGATGGTTTCGACCACGAGCGAACCGGTCAGCACGGCCGCGACCGCGGGACCCAGGTAACTGACGACCGGCAACAGCGCGCCCGGCAGCGCATGCAGAAACAGGATCCGGTGCTGCGGCAGGCCACGCGCGCGCGCGGCGCGGATCCATGGAGCGCGCAACACTTCGAGCAGGCTGCCGCGCGTGAGACGCGCGACGTAGGCGATCACCGGCAGCGCCAATGTCACGACCGGCAGAACGAGATCAGCGGGCCTTCCCGGCGTCCAGCCTGCCACCGGCAACCAGTGCAGCCAGATACCGAACAGGAGTGCCAGGAACGGCGCGATGACGAACACCGGCACGGAGATACCGGCGACCGCCAGTGCCATTACGAACCGATCCGCGAGCCGGTTCTGGCGTAGCGCGGCCCAGATGCCCGCCGGTATGCCGAGAACGATTGCGAGCAGGATCGCAGCGGCGCCGATCGTCAGGCTGACCGGCAGTCCGCTCGAGATCAGTTCGGTGACCGTGAAGTCGCGGAACTTGTAGGACGGCCCGAAATCGCCGTGCAGGAGGCCAGCGATGTAGCGTCCAAACTGCACGGCCATCGGCTGGTCGAGGCCATAGGCCGCCTCGAGATTCGCGCGGATCTCCGGTGGCAGCGCCTGCTCTTCGTCGAATGGGCCACCCGGCGCGAGACGCGTCATCACGAAGGAAAGCGTGACGATCACGGCCAGTGTCGGGATCGCGCCGAGCAGCCGTCTGGCGGCGTACGCGAGCATCGTCATGATGGCCGGTCTTGCCGGCACAAAAAAAGAAGCGGCTTATGCGAAGCCGCTTGTGTCAGGCATCCGCGCGCGTCGTGCGTCATGCGGATGCTCCCCTCGTACCCCACATCTTGGTTCTCGTTGTCGGTGGGGCGGTTTCCTCGGTGCGCATGCCGTTCCCTGCGCTGCTGCGAGAAACTAGCCCTACGCGCGCGAGGTAGCAAGCCCTCTCCATCCATGCGATGAGAATACACAGTAATGATGTTCTCTAAGCATCTAATCATACGTTGTTTTTTACAATCGCACCCGGCGCGCAGAGCGCTTGCGGATGCTACGATTCGCAAGAGTCAGGGAGACTGAGGCATGCGAACAATCCTGGTCGGGATCAAGCGGGTGATCGACTACAACGTACGGGTCCGGGTCCGGCCGGACGGCAGCGGTGTCGTCACGGACGGCGTCAAGATGAGCATCAATCCGTTTGACGAGATCGCGCTCGAAGAGGCGCTCCGCATCAGGGAGCGCGGCGAGGCCGACGAAGTCGTCGCAATCAGCCTCGGACCGGATGACACGCAACAGCAGCTGCGCACGGCTCTCGCGATGGGCGCTGACCGCGCGATCCTGGTCAGGACGGATCCTGGCGTTGAGCCACCGGTGGTCGCCCGCGCGATGCAGAAGCTCGTTGAACGCGAAAGTCCGATCATCGTGATCCTCGGCAAGCAGGCCATCGACGACGACTGCAATCAGGTGGGCCAGATGCTCGCCGCGTTCTGGGATCGCCCGCAAGCGACATGCGCCTCGAAGATCGAGATCAAGGGCCAGACGGCGCGCGTGACGCGCGAAGTCGACGCCGGCCTCGAGACCATCGAGGTTGACCTGCCGGCCGTCTTCACGACCGACCTGCGTCTCAATGAGCCGCGCTACGTCAAGCTGCCCGACATCATGAAGGCGAAGAAAAAGCCGCTGGACGTGACCGATCTGGCGGCCATCGGCGTCGAGGCGACACAACGCCTCAAGGTTCTCAAGTATGAGCCGCCGCCGCAGCGCCAGAAAGGCGTCATGGTCAGGGACGCCGCCGAGCTCGTCGCGGCGTTGCGCCAGAAAGGACTCGTCTGATGAATCGCATCCTGATCGTTGCGGAGCACGCCGGCGGCAAACTCAACGCGGCGGTCGCCAAATGCGTCAGTTGCGCGGCCAGCATGGCGGACGCGGAAATCACCATCGCCGTGCTTGCAGCGGACGGCGCCAGCGTCGCGCAGGCGGCGGCGGCCATCGCGGGCGTCGCACGGGTGCTGCTCGTGGATCATCCTGCCAATGAGCCCGCTCTCGCCGCCGTCCTGGCGCCGCAGGTCGCGCGACTCGCAGAGGGCCACAGCCACGTGTTCGGACCGTCCACCACATTCGGCAAGGATTTGATGCCGCGCGTCGCCGCGCTACTTGACGCGCCGCAGGTCAGCGACGTCATGAGCGTCGAGTCCGCCCAACGCTTCCGGCGACCCGTCTACGCCGGCAATGCCATCGTGACCGTCGAAGCAGCCGCCGGCCGGCCGATCGTTGCGACCGTGCGTGTTGCGTCGTATCAGCCAGCCGCCACGGCTGGCAGCGCTGCGATCGAGGCGGTCAGCCTCGACATTCCGTTACCCACCCACACGCGCTTCGTTTCGGTGACCGCGGCAAGAACTGACCGCCCTGACCTGCAAACGGCCTCACGCGTCGTGTCAGGTGGCCGGGCGCTCGGCAGCGCCGAGAACTTTGCCTTGATCCAGCGCCTTGCAGACCGCATCGGCGCGGCGATCGGCGCTTCGCGGGCAGCGGTGGACGCCGGCTACGCGCCGAACGAACTGCAGGTCGGGCAGACCGGCAAGATCATCGCACCCGAGCTATACATCGCGATCGGCATCAGCGGCGCCATCCAGCACCTGACGGGCATCAAGGATGCGCGCACGATCGTCGCGATCAACAAGGACGCCGAGGCGCCGATCTTCGAGGTCGCGGACTACGGCCTAGTCGGCGACCTGTTCACCCTGATCCCGGACCTGGAGAAACTTCTATAGCTGCGAACAGCAGCCACAACGACAGACCGATGATCACGAGCCAGGTGCCCGCCGTGCCGTAGAAGCGCCCGAATGTCCTGCCGGGACTGTGGGACAGCCCCCAGGCGTGCAGCAGCCGGCTCGTTACGAGCACGAGACCCGCCAAATGCACGGCGACCATCGGCATGTCCGTCAGTTCCGCCAGTATGAGCAGCACCACCGCGAGCGGCACGTACTCCGTGAAGTTGGCCTGCACGCGCACAGCCTGCTGCATGCCGTCCTCAGTGCCGACGCCCAGTCGCACGCGAAAGCGTCTCCGCGCAAGCACCACGTTCAAGGACAAGGCGATCAGCAGCAACCCCAGCAGGGCCGCGTACACGAAGGATGGTGTGTTGATGATCACGAAAGTTGTCCAAGTATGTAATCGGCACTCGAGACCTTGAACTCGCCCGGCGCCTCGACATGCACCTGCTTCACAACACCGCCCTCGATGACGAGCGCAAAGCGCTGGCCGCGCATGCCCATGCCGTGGCCACGCGCGTCGAGTTCGAGACCGAGCGCGCGCGAATAATCGCCGTTGCCGTCGGCGGCCATGACGATCGCATCCCCGACATTGCCCGCGCGGCCCCAGGCGTCCATCACGAAGACGTCGTTGACGGCGAGGCAGACCAGCTTGCCGACACCCTTGGCCCGCAACGCGCCGGCCTGCTGGACGAAGCCCGGCAGGTGCTTGGCATTACAGGTCGGCGTGAATGCGCCCGGCACCGAGAAGAGCACCACGCGGCCCTTGCCGAGCAGTTCCTCCGCGGAGACATTCATCGGCCCATCCTTGCCCATCACCTTCAATTTTCCTTCCGGAATACGGTCGCCTGTCTTGATCATCATGTCCTCATCCTCTCTGGAAATGGTCCCGCCTTGACCAGCATGCCGGGCACGGTTCGCCCGACCTGTTGCTCGACCCAGCGTGCGGTTGCGATCGCAGCGTCGAGGTCGATACCTGTCTCAATGCCCATGCGCCCGAGCATGTAGACCAGGTCCTCGGTCGGGATGTTACCAGTCGCGGCCGGTGCGAACGGGCAACCGCCCAGGCCACCAAGACTCGCATCCAGCACACGGGCGCCAGCCTCGATGGCGGCATAGGCATTCGCGAGCCCGGTATTGCGCGTGTTGTGGAAGTGTCCACGCAGCGTCATACCGGGAAGTGCGTCAGCGACCCTGCCGAAGAGGTCGGTCACCTGACTCGGCACGCCGACGCCAATGGTGTCGGCCAGCGCAATCTCGAATGGCGCTCCCTCGGCAAGCTCGCGCGCGATCTCGACGACGCGTGAGGGTGCGACCTCGCCCTCGAACGGGCAGCCGAAGGCGGCCGAAATCGTAATCTGCGCGCGGATGCCCGCGGCATGCGCGGCTGTCGCAATCTCACGCCAGGCCCGGATCGAGCCGGCGCTGGTCGTACCCTGGTTGCGCTGGTTGAAGCTGTCGGTCGCGAAGACGGCCATGCCGATCTCGCCGCAACCGGCAGCGGCAGCCCGGTCAAAGCCGACGCGGTTCAGCACCAGGCCGACGTAATGCAGGCCGTCCCGGCGCGGCAGCGCAGCCAGCACCTGTTCGGCATCGGCCATCCGCGGCACACGGCGCGGGCTCACGAAGCTTGCCACTTCAATGCGCCTGAGACCGGCGGCGGCCGCGCGATTGATGAATTCGACCTTGACAGCCGCAGGAATTTCAGCGGGCTCGTTCTGCAGGCCGTCACGCGGCCCGACTTCGACGATTTCGACTTGCCGTGCCGGTTTCATGCCTGCGGATTGTATACGCAAAACGGCCGCGGCGATTTCGCGCCGCGGCCGTTGCTGTAAACAGCCGATTGCGGAATCAGGCGCCGATCGAACTCCACAAGTCCGCCACGCCGCGGATCTTTGGATCGGCAGCCGCGGCCGCCTTGAACGCATTCTTCGCCTCGGCCGGCTTCTTGCTTTCGACCAGCGCGATGCCGAGCAGCATGTTGAGGTCATCGGGGTGGCGCAACTTACCCTCGGAAATGCCGCGCTTGGCGGCTTCGGCCGCCTTGGCGTAATTCTTCAGCGTGAAATACGCGATTGCGAGCTTGGCTTCGGCCTCGCCATTCTTGGTCGCCATCGTCTCTTTTTCGAGCTGTGCCAGGCCCTTTTTCAGGCGGTCGATTTGCGACTTGGCGTCCGTCAGCAGGCGGTTGTTGCGGTCGTCCTTCTTGATTGCACCGGTCGCCATGCCCTTTTCGAGCATCGCCACCGCCTCGCCCGGACTTGCCAGGTCGAGCGCCACCTCGGCGTACTTCGCGTAATGCCCGGCCGACAGTAGCCCGCGCGATGCGCCGAGCCGGTAGACATTGATCATCACGACCGGATCTTTCTTCGACTCCACCTCGTAGGCGCTGGCCAATTGCTCGAAGACTTTGGCCTTCGGCGCAACCGCCATCAGCCGGTGCAATGTCTGGACACGCTTGGCGACGTTCTTGGTCTCGTGATACGCCGAGTTGAGGCCCTCGAGCAGTTTGCCGATGGTCGTGGCCGGCTTGCCGGCCTTCTGCGCCGCGACGACGGCTTTCTCGAGCGTGGGGATGGCCGCGCGGAAATCGCGCAACACGAGCTGCGCGTTGCCCAGTTGTATCAGGTCGTCGGCGGTTGCCGAGCCCTGGGCTGCGATCAGCTTGTCGAACGCCGCGACGGCTCCACGATAGTCGCCGAGCAAGTAATGCGTGGTCGCCTTGAGACGGAGCTTGCGGACCAGGTCCGCACCGGTGACGCGACCGGTCGCCAGGCGCTCATCGACGGTCTGCAGGACCAGGCGGTGGTCCTTGGCACTGCTCGCGGCATAAATCAGGTACTCGTTGACGCCCTGTTCTTCCTGCGGCGACAGCGGGGCCTTGGCCTTTGCTTCCTTCAACAGGCGTATCGACTCGCTGAAATTGCCCTTGTTGCCGGCTTCCTGCGCGGACTTGACCTTGTCGGCGACTTCCTTGCGCCAACCGCCCACCGGCGCCTGCGCCGGCGCCTGCGCCTGCGCGACTGCCTCCGATGGCAGAGTCAACGCGGCGATGCCCGCAAGCGGAATCGCGAGTACGGTCGCCAGCAAACTGGCACGAAGATTCGGCATCTTGAGCATCACTCCTCCCCCGCTTCAGCCGCCCGCCGGAGCTGCTTCCTGGCGCCCCAACCGGGACAGCCAGAGGCCCGCGATCCGCACCATGTGCGCATTCGCGCCCGCGGCGGCAGCAGCGGCCTCGAACGCCGCCTTGGCTTCATCGCGCCGGCCCAGTTCCATGAGCGCCGCGCCCAGCATCATATTGGCGTCATCGAGCCTTGCGACACCGCCCTTGGTGATTCCGAGGCGAACCATTTCGACGGCCTTTTCATAGTCGCCCGTGCTGAAGTAACCGAGGCCGACCTTGACGGCGAACTCGCCCTTCGGGTTCCTGGCTGCAGCAGTCGATTCGCCTGGCAGACTCTTGCGGTCGAGTGCGACGGCAGCCTTGGCTTCCTGCAAGCTTGCCTGGTTGCTGCCGACGCTGGGTACGATTCCTTCCTTCATGCCACGCTCGAGTCCCCTCGCGGCCTCGCCCGGACTGCCGGCCACGAGCGCGGTATCGGCATAACCCAGATAACCGCCCACCGTCGCCAGCCCGCCCTTGGGATCCGCCACCGCGACTCGATAGGCATTCAACATAACCGTGCGGTCGTCCTTGGTTTCGGTCTGATAGACCGCGACGATGCGGCTGTAGTATTCCTTGTTCGGATAGTACCCGACCAGCGCTTCCAGATTGTTCAGGCGTCCCGTCTGGTCCTTCAGCTCGACGTAGCAGCGGTCGCGCAGCTGATACCAGGCCTCCTCGGGTTGCGCACCGCGACTCTTCGCGATGTCGATGGCCTTGCCGAGCCACAGCGCCGCTTCGCCGTAATTCGCATTCTGAAGGTACAGCTTCCCGAGGGTCTGTATTTCCTCGGCGTCGGCATCCGGCGTCGCGTCGATGAACTGCCGGTAATGCGTCACCGTTTTTTCGCGGTCTTTCTTCCCGTTGTAATAGGCGGCCAGCTGCTGGTGCATCGGCCCGATCTGCTCGGGCTGCGCGTATCCCTTCGTAAGGTAGGTCTCGATGGCAGCCATGAATCCGTCGGTGTCGCCAGTCGCCTGTGTCGCCTGCAGACGCCAGGTCGCCAGCACCTTCAGGTCGTCCGGGGTCAGGCCCGGCAGGGCGTCCAGCGCCGGCAGTGCAGCGATGACTTCCGCCCATTGCTTTTCGTTGACAGATTTCTGGACCTTGGGCGCCTGCTTACGAAACTCCGGGCTGAAATCGGCACCGGGCGCGGGCGCGGCCTCTTCAGCCTTCTTCTTTTTCTTTTTTGAGTCCTTCGTCGCGCCCTTGTCGATGTCGGCCCGCGGAGCCGGCGGCGACTGGTATTGCGCCTGCGCGGTTGCGGGCAATGCGGCGGCCAGCACGGCCGCCGAGACCGCTGCGATGATCCATTGCGCGCCGTAACTCTGACCCTTCATCGTCCGTTACCTCGAATCGTCATCCGGCAGGCTGCCCTGCGAGGGCGCGTTTATAACCCAAAACCCGCCCGGCTGTCTTGCCGCCGCCCTGGCAAGTGGACTTCGGCTGTGGCACCGGGTTCCGGCGCCTGAAACATATCGCCCGGTTCAGCCCGAGTTCAGCAGCTTCTCCCGCCAAAAAACGGGGCCCGCCGTGGCGGGCCCCGTCATGTCAACCGGGCTGCGCCGACGGCGCGGTCACTCGCCCTTGGGCCGTTCCGCGATGAAGCCCACCTTGCGCATGCCGGCACGCTGCAGGACGAACAAGGTGTCGGCGACGTACTCATAGCGCGCCCGCTTGTCGGCGCGGATATGGACCTCCGGCTGCGGATCCTTGACGGCCTCCTGGAGCACGTAATTCAACAGCGAGTCGCGGTCGACTCCGTTGTCGTTCCAGTAGATGGTGCCGTCGAAATCGATCGACAGATTGATGTTCTCCGGCTTGGTCTCGGTCGGCCGGTTGACTTCCTTGGGCAGGTCGATCTTGACGGCCTGGATCATCACCGGAACCGTGATGATCATGATGATCAGCAGCACCAGCATGACGTCCACGAGCGGAATGACATTCGGCTCGACCATCGGTTCGTTCTCGGCCTTGCCGACCGAAATCGCCATCGGCTACTTCCCGGCAACCCGCGAGCCCGCGAGCAGCGCCGCCTCGACGTCGTGCGCGAAGAAGTTCGCGCGCTCCATCAGGGCCTTGTTGCCGCGCAGCAGGCCGTTGAATGCAAGGACCGCCGGCACCGCGACCGCAAGGCCCATGGCCGTCATGATCAGCGCCTCGCCGATCGGTCCGGCGACCTTGTCAAGCGACGCCTGCCCCGCGATCGAGATGGCGATCAGCGCGTGGTAGATGCCCCACACCGTGCCGAACAGGCCCACGAAAGGCGATGTCGAGCCGACCGACGCGAGCACGACCATGCCGCTTTGCAGGCTCGACTGCAGCATGGTGGTGCGCCGGTCGATGTGCGACTTCACCCAGTCGCCGAGATCGATCCCGCTGGAGATATCGCGGGCCGTGCTCTTGCGGTGATGATCAGCGGCCTGGAGGCCATCCTGCGCGATGTCCCGGAAAGGATTCACCTTGCCCTTCAGCTTGGCGACGCCTTCCTGTATCGACCCGGCCGACCAGAAGTTCTTCTCGGCCTCGTTTGCGACCTTCCTCAGCGTGCGCAGGTCCAGCCACTTGTTGATCATGACGAGCCATGACCAAACCGACATCACGATGAGGATGACGAATACAGCCTTGCCGACATAGTCGCTCGTGTTCCAGAGCGCCTCGATGCCGTAGGGGTTACCGGTCACGGTTTCAGATGCCATTCTGCAGTTCCTCTAACAGATACTAGTTTTCCGGACTCTCGCGCCCAACCCACTCGGTGTCGCTGCTTCCCGGTCCCTGACGATTACTGCTGCGTCACTCCAGCTTGAATACGATCGGCAGCGTGGCCTGCGCCTCGACGGGCTGACCATCGCGCTTGCCCGGATCGAATGGCAGCCTGCGGATCACGCAGTCGGCGGCTCCGTCGAGCCTCTCGAATCCGCTGCTCTGCGACACTTTCATCGTTCCTGCCTTGCCCATCGCATCGATCGTGATGGTCACGACCACGCGGCCTTCTTCGCTCAGGCGGCGGGATGCCGATGGATAGCAGGCATTGATCGCCGCGGAAATGCGGTCGCCTTTCGCCCTGATCCTCGGCGGCGTGATCTGCACCTGGCGCGGCGGCGCCGTCTGCGCACGCTGAGGCGCCGCCTCGCTGACGCGGGCCGTGATCGCCGTGGACGGACCTTCAAATACCGGCAGGTCGATCAGCGGCGGCGGCACGACCGGCGGGGGCACGTCAACCGGCGGTGGCGGTGGCGGCTCTTCCATGTCTTCCGGCGGTGGCGGCGGTGGCGGCAGATCCATGATCGAGAAATCCTGGACCAGTTGAATGCCGGTCCGGACAAGACCTTGTTTCAAGGCCCAGAAGAAACCGATGTGCAAGACGATGATCGCGACCAATACGGCCGCCCGACGTGACCCGCCCGCCGTATACGCGTTCGCCATACCCGACCCTGTCCGTCCCCTCGTCTTTGTCGCCGGTCGCATTGGCCCGGAATCCGGGCCACTCCCCCGCCAAAATTCTTAGTCGACGCACGATTCCGTACGCCCGATATCCGGCATGGCCACCTTAGCGGCTGGCCGATGCGACTGCAAGCGGCGGCCCATACCCTGCCGTTCGCACCGGGCTCTACTCAGTCCAGCCTGAAGATTATCGGCAGCAGTACCTCGCTCTGGACGGCGCGGCCATCTTCGCGGGCCGCATTGAATTTCAGCTTGTCCAGCACGCAGGCCGCCGCAGAATCCAGGCTTGGAAACCCGCTGCTCTGCACCGTGCGCCAGGACTGTACCTGCCCCTGAGCGCCGATCGTGACGGCAGTGAGTACTGTTCCCTCTTCGCCGGCGCGGCGTGCGGAAGCGGGATAGCAGGCCCGGATGACGTTCGCAAAGCCACTGCTGCGACCCTGCAAACTCGCCGCCACTCTCACCACGGGCGCGCCTCGCGGCAGGAAGTCCCCGCCGTCTGTTGGCATGCTCGGCTCGGCCTCCGACGTATCAAATATCGGAAGACGGATAACCGGTTCCGACACGACCTCGTCGCCAAATTCGAACTGATCGGGCGCATCCGGTGGCACGACGTTGCGAGGAATCGGCGGTGGCGGCAGCAGCCTGACTCGCGGGGGGTCGTAAGGCTTGACCCTTAGCGCAGGTACCTGGTCGTTAATCACGACCAGGAATAATGCAAAGTGCAGCGCGATGATGGCCGTGAACACGGCCGACCGACGTGACCCGCTTGCCGAATAGACGTGTGTCATAAAACACCTCCGTTCAACCGCCGGTTGTCACCACGTTAGACCCGGGGCTGCGCATCCGCAAGCTCCCCCCATGAACTGCTAACGGAGGCGGGACCGCAATCGGGTCAGGTCGGGCCGAGGCTGCCGGTGCCCGCGGCCTTGCCCTCGCGCATCACGATGACGGCCACCCCGGTCAGGGTCATTACGCCGCCGATGATCATGCGCCAGTCCATCACGTCGCCGAGAAAGAGGATTGCAAAGGCGATGCTGAATACCGGGGCCAGCACCGTCAGAGGGGCGACGCTCGACACCGGATAACGGTGCACCAATGCGAAATAGGCCGTGTGGGCGAAGAGACTCGCAAGCAGCGCCGAGTAAAGCACCGCGCCCGCACCAACCAGGTCGATCTTGCGCAGGCTTTCGATCTGCCCTTCCTCCAGCCAGAAAGACAGCATCAGGAAGACCGGCAGGCTTCCCCAGGAAAGCCAGGCCTGCAATTCGAGGGCATTCAGGTCCCGGACACGTTTGATCGCGACTAACCCGATCGCACCGATAAATGCGCCGAGGACAATGAGGGCCAGGCCCTGCCAGGACTCCAGGACTTCGGGGTTGAAGCCGAGAACGATGACCCCGGCGAATGACAGGGCGATGCCGAGCGATCGCCGCCAGCGAATGCGCTCGCCGAGTACGATGATCGACAGGATCGTCGCGAATGGAATACCCAGCTGCCCAGCGATGGCGACCGAGGACATGTTTCCCGAAAGCGCCACACCCGTGTACATGATGGCGAATTGCAGACCGCCGCCGAAGATCGCGGCAATCAACAACCAGCGCATCTCGCCGCGCCGGACGCGCAGCCAGGGAAGTACCGCAAGCCCGACAATCAGGAACCGGAGAAATCCGACGAACACCGGCGGAAACCGGTCGACGCCCAGCTTGATCGCGACGAGGTTGAAGCCCCAGATCGCGTTGATCAGCATCAGCTGGACCAAGTGCCGCTGGCTGACCTCGGTCATCGGAAGTCGAAGGGTATTTCCTCCGCCGGCTGGCGGAGATTGTACTGCGAGGCCATGACGTGGCCATAGGCACCGGTATTGGCGATCAAGAGGATGTCGCCTTCGACCGAGCGTGGCAGCAGGCGGTCTTGACCCAGCACATCGCCGCTCTCGCAAATCGGACCCACCACTGTGCAAAGCATTTCAGAAGGCTCGTCGAGGCGTGTCAGATTGACGATCTCGTGATACGAACCGTAGAGCGTCGGCCGCAGCAACGAGTTCATGCCGGTCGCCACGCCGACATACTGCACGGCACCCTTTCCTTTCAGCTGTGTGACGCGTGCAAGCAAGACGCCGGCGGCTGCGACCAGATAGCGGCCTGGTTCCAGCCACAACTCGAGACCGGGATGTGCCGTGCGAAACTGCCCAAGCGCAGCGTCGAGTTCCCCCAGATCCAGGTGGCGCTGGCCCTGCTGGTCCGGGACGCCAAGCCCGCCGCCAATATTGAGTACGTCGACCGCGGGAAACTGCGTCGCCGTATCGGCGAGCGTGCGCGCAGTCTCAACCCAGCTGTCGATTGCAAAATTGCCACTGCCGGTATGGGAATGGAGTCCGGCGACAGTCGCGCTGCATTGCTCCGCCGCCTGGCGCAGGTCGGCGAGTTCAAAGAGTGGCACGCCGAATTTCGAATGCACGCCGGCCGTGCGGACCTTCTGGTGATGGCCGTGACCGAGACCCGTATCGATGCGCACGAATATTTCGCGGCCGCGGAACATGCCGCCCCAGTTGCGCAGCACGTAGAGATTGTCCACCGTGACGCACAATCCCATGTCGAGCGCCCATTGATATTCCGCGCGCGCCGCAAAATTCGGCGTGAACAGCAGACGCTCGCGGGCGATGCCCGGTACGGCTTCGAGCACGCGCTCGATCTCGCCGCGCGAGACACATTCGAAGGCAAGGCCCTGGGCAGCGATCAGCCGAAGGATTGCGGGATGCGGGTTGGCCTTGATGGCATAGAACACGCGCGACACTGATCGCATGCCGGCAAGAAGCTGCGCCTGCGCGGCAACCGTCGCCAGGTCGTAGACGTAGGCGCACTGCCGGTCGCGCAGCAGTTCAATCAGCGCATGGCGCGCCTTGCGCCACCAGCTGCCCTGATCAATCTCGGCAGGCTTCGTCAGATTTCGTCCGGGTCGTACTCGGACAGTTCGCGTTTCAGGCGCTTCTCGGCCAGCACGTCTTCCACCTTGCTCCAGGCGGATTGCTGCACCGGCCTGCGCGGCCCCTTGGGACGGCGCTCGACGACGATCAACTTGTCGAGGTCGCCATCCTGGTCGCTGCTAGGCTCCCCGAGAAACTCGTCCTCGAGGTCGAAGGACTCATCATTGCGCTCTTTCATTCGGATGAATTCCTAGCGAAATCAATGACATCCACCAGACACCCGACAAGCTTCTGGCTGCGCAATATATACGAAAAGATGCAGTTATCAACTGCCCTGCCGATATTGCAGGTTGACGGGCTTGCCTGGGCCCACCCCGAGCCGGTGGGAGGCGTTGTCGGTGGCCTAGCCGGGCAGGTCGCAGGCCTGCAGGCATTCACTGTACTTGTCGTCGCAGGCTTGCACCTTGTCCGGGTCGCCATCGGACTCGGCCATGCACTTGTCCGATTCGACGTCGCAGCGCTCAATGCATTTCTCTTCGGTCCGAGGCTGCGCGTCCTCGGCAACCGCCGGACCGGTCATGACGAGGCCAGTAATCAACGCTGCAAGCCAGCCTGTGCTTCGGACATTCATCGACCATCGCTCCCAGGGGCCACGCGTGTATATAGGGCATGGCGCGCCATCGCGCAATTACCCATGCAGTCAGCATCGGCCAACGGCGCTGAATGCCGCCTGAACGAGGATTCTGTGCCCCTCATGCCCTCGCCTCGGCCAGGGCCCGGCGGAGCAGGACATGGGCCATGGGCCCCAGCGCGCCGAAACGCTCGTCTTTTGTCTGACCGTGGAAGTAACGGTAGTAGATCTGCTGGATGATCACGGCCAGCCGAAACAGCCCGAATACCCGGTAGAAGCGAAAGTCCTCGATGGGCAGGCCGCTTGCCTGCGAATACCGGCCAAGAACTTCTGCGCGGTTCAGCGAGCCCGGCAATTGCGTTGGCAGCATGCGGGTAGCCAGCATCTCTGGCCCATCGCCTGACTCGACCCAATAAGCCAGCGAGCAGCCGAGATCCATCAGTGGATCCCCGATGGTCGCCATCTCCCAGTCCAGCACGCCGACCAGGTGTTCGGGATGCCGGGAATCGAACACGACATTGTCGAGCTTGTAGTCATTGTGAATGAGCGCAGTCCGGCCGGAGTCCGGTGGTGTATTGGCCGCCAGCCAG
>JANOSR010000269.1:0-3985 GCA_031415935.1 Steroidobacteraceae bacterium
CTGCGCAGTGCACCAGTGTCTTCTCGTGCAGGAACGGATAACGCCTGATGACCTCCGGGATTGCTGCATCGGAAACCAGCAGTAGCACGTGGCTCGCGGGCTCGATCGCTGCGCGCAGGCGCGCTCGGGCATCGTCGATCCGATGAGCATTCAGCGCGGACTTCGGGTCGCGCGCCCAGCCGGACACCGGCAGGCTCAGCAGGGACAGGTAGTGGCGCATGTGGCGCGCCAGACGGCCGCCACCGAGCAGGGCGTAGTGTGACATCGGTACCTGTCCTGAAGGATCAAGTCCTTGGTTCAGGCTGCAGTTGCAGCGGCATCGCTCGCGCTTGCCCGGTAATGCCGTGGCTGCCTCGCAGGGTCAGCCCGGGCGCGGGTAAGCGCTCCAACGCAGAATATACACCGCAACCCGGCCGCTTGCAGAGTTCAGGGAAGCGGACTCGCAACGGCCAAACTTTGGCACGGCGGATCAATCGGCAATCATCGTCATTCGTACCAGGTGTGCCAGCGAAGAAGCGCCCATTTTCTCCATCAGGTGAGCCCGATGGAGTTCCACGGTGCGCTGGCTGACATCGAGGTCTCCAGCTATCACCTTGTTCGATTTGCCGAGCGTCACGAACCGCAACACCTGCATCTCTCTCGGTGTCAGCGCTGCGAGGCGCGCACGAATCCGGTCCTTTTCGCCAAGCATCGCGCGATTCCTGAGGTCGATGGAAAGCGCCTGGTGAATGCGGTCGGTGAGATCCTTGTCGCTGAAGGGTTTCTGCAGGAAGTCGACGGCGCCGTGTTGCATGGCCTCCACCGCCATCGGCACATCGCCATGTCCGGTAATGAAAATGACCGGGATGATGGCGCCCCGCCGGTTAAGCTCGTCCTGAAGTTCGAGCCCGCTCATGCCAGGCATGCGCACATCCAGGATGATGCAACCGGGATGCTCCGGATCGTACTCCGCCAGAAACTCGGTGGCCGAACCATGGCTGACCGCCGGGATTCCCAGCGATTTCAATAGCAGGCGCAGTGAGCCGCGTACCGCCTCATCGTCATCGACGACGAAGACTGTTGGTTCGCGCTCACGGGCGGTCAAGGTGCAACTTCCTCGGCGACCGGCAAAGTCACGACGAAACAGGCGCCGTGCGGCGCATTGGGCCGATGATCCAGCCGACCCCGATGCGCTTCGACAATGGACTTGCTGATCGCAAGCCCCAGGCCCGTGCCCTGTTCCTTGGTCGTGCAGAACGGATCGAAGATCCGCTGCACGATCGCCGGATCGACGCCGGGACCGGAGTCGACGACGCTGACCTCAATTTCGCCGGTGCCGCTACGGCGCGTGCGAATGCTCACCTCCCGACCGCTGCCATCGGACCCGGTCAGCGCTTCTATCCCGTTTTGGATCAGGTTGAGCAGTACCTGCTGAATCTGGATGCCATCGACATTGATGGGCGGCAGGTCGTCCGCGAGCTGGAAAGACAGGCGTACATCATGCAGGCGAGCAACACCTTGGGTCAGCGTTGCCACCTCCTTGACCAACTCGCTGATGTCGGCAAGTTCGCGGCGGGGCGTGCGGGTACGAACGAAGTCCCGCACCCGCCGGATGATTTCAGCGGCGCGTAGCGCCTGCCCGGAGATCTGACGCATGGCGTCCTGAACTTCCGCGAGCTCTGGTTCGGGAGCCTCGAGCAGCCGTTCGCAGGCCAGGGCATAGTTGGAAATGGCGGCCAGCGGCTGATTGATCTCGTGCGCAATCGCCGCGGCCATTTCTCCCATCGTCGCGAGATGCGAGACCCGCGCCATGCGTTGCTGCATCTGCCTTTGCTCTTCGGCGGCCTGGTGGCGTGCGGTCAGGTTCTGCACGAAGCCGACGAAGCGTGGCGGATCAGCATCTCGTATGCGACCGACGGCCAGGGAGGCCGGAAAGATACTGCCGTCCTTGCGGCAGGCCTCAACTTCACGGCCGATGCCGATGATGTGTGGAACGCCGCTTGTCAGGTAACGCTCGATATGCCGGTCATGCTGGCCTCGGTGCGGTTCCGGCATCAGCAGGCTGACGTTGGTACCGACGGCCTCGGCAGCCGTGTAGCCGAACAGCTTCTCGGCGGCACGATTGAAGGTCTCGATGATTCCGCGATGGTCGATGATGATGACCGCATCGACCGCGACATCGAGCAAGGCCTTGAATTCGCGTTCGGCGAGCGAAGAGGTCATGACGATAAACGCCAAAGTATCAGAATGAACCTTGTCACCGCCTCAGGCAACCGAATGGTTCAGGCGCGTCCTTATTTGCGTGATGCCTGCATCGGCCGACGTGAAGCGGCTCGTATCGATCTGCACGGCATGCGGCAGTTCTTCGGCGGTCAGCGGTTGATGGGATCGGAGCTGGTGATCGAGGACCCCTCGGGTGGCTTCCGAAGGGTCGAGGCCGCCATGGGCGCGCGAGTCGAGGCGCGCTTCCAGTGTCGCAGCGTCGGTCGAGCAGGACACGATCAGGAACCGGCAGCGCCGGCGCAGCGCCAGGGACCGGAACATTTCGCGGTGAACCGGGTCCAGAAACGTGGCGTCGACGATGACGCTGCAAGCTCCATCCAGTGCGGACTCGGCGCATTCCAGCAGCCGCTCATAGGTGCGTTGCGTCGTCGCGGCAGTGTAGTCACCTTCACCGACGCCGAATACCCGCCGGGCGAGCGGCGCGATGCCTGCCAGGCGCTTGCGCTCGAGGTCCGAACGGATTCGCACGGCATGGATTGCGGAGACCAGCCGCTCGCTCAGCCAGGATTTTCCGGATGCCGTCACGCCATGCATGATGACCAGCGCCGGAGGCTCCGCATCCATGAAGCGCACCGCGGTCGCAAGGCGTTCCGCCAGGCGCGTCTCGAGTGCCTGGCGCTCTTCCGGACCGGCGGTTTCGGCGCCCAGCGCATCGACCTTGGCACGCACGAGCGCCAGGTAGGCGGCGTACAACGACAACAAGCGCAGGCCTTCAAAGTCGCCGGTCTCTTCCAGGTAGCGACTCAGGAACTCGTGGGCCAGATCTTCACGATGCCGGGACATCAAGTCCATGAACAGGAATGCCACGTCGCTCATCACATCGATCCAGCGCAGGTCCGGGTCGAACTCCAGGCAATCGAATGGCAGCCACTGCTGCCGCCAGCGCACAATATTGCGGGCATGCAGGTCACCGTGGCACTCCCGCACCATGCCGGACTGCCGGCGCGAGTGAATCAGTGGCTCGAACCTCGCAAGGGAATCGTCAGTCCACGTTGCCAGCCGCTCGAGCAGCTTTAACTCCCGCGCGCCACTCAGATGTGTGCGCAACAGTGCAAAATTCTCGAGCATTGCCGCCCGTACTCTTTCAAAGGTCCCAAACGGGCCTGGTGCCGTCGCCACGGCGGCCCGGAGATGCCAGTCTGCAAGCTGCGCGGCAAAGGCATTCATGTCCTGGGCCGTGACACCGTTCTGCGCAAGCTGGGCCGCCAGCTCCTGTGACGGATCGAATTCGTGCATCCGTACCGCAAATTCCACCGGCTCGCCGTGGCCGCCGACTTTCAGCGGCCCGCCGTCGCGCACGATCGACACCACGTCGAGATACAGGTCTGGTGCGAACCGGCGGTTGAGGCGCAGCTCTTCTTCGCACAGAAAGCGCCGCCGTTCGAGCGTGGAGGCATCGATGAAGGCGTAGCGCACCGGCTTCTTGACCTTGTAGGCGAAACGGCCGGTGAGCACGACCCAGGATATGTGAGTCTGCTTCAGCTGGAGGTGCGCGACAGGGTGCGGGTACGCTGCGTCGACGAGCAGCTCGTCAATCCTGAAGCCGCCTGTGCCAGCGCCCGGGGTCCTCGATGCCGCCATGCCCACATTTTGAGCTTCGCCGACCCGCGCGTTCGCGTCCATCCGCAGATTTACCTGGGTTGCGGGAGGGCGAGGGGATCGCTAGGCGGTGCCGGTCCCGCAAGGTAAACTCCCACACTTTATGCCGATCATCACGCTTCCC
>JANOSR010000270.1:0-1544 GCA_031415935.1 Steroidobacteraceae bacterium
GAAGCTCATCGTTGCGCCGCAAATCGAGACGATTTTGGCGCCGACCGCGGCGGAGCTTGCCACGCTTCGGGCACTTGACGCCCGCACGGAGGCGGCGCATCGCAATCCAGTGAGACTGCCGATATGAATGCACACATCAAGATGGAGCTGCCGGGGCCGAAAGCACGCGCGATGATCGCCCGTGACACCCAGGTCGCCTCGCCATCCTACCCGCGCGACTATCCCTTCGTGATCTCGCACGGCCGCGGCACCGAAGCCTGGGACGTGGACGGCAACCGCTTCCTCGATTTCGCCGCCGGCATTGCGGTCTGCGCCACGGGCCATGCGCACCCAGTCGTCGTTGCTGCCGTGCGCGAGGCTGCCGGCAAGTTCCTGCACATCTCGAGCGATTACTGGCACGAGGGCATGACGGCGCTCGGTGAGCGGCTCGCCGCGCTCGCGCCGATGGGCGAGCCGGTCATGAGCTTCTTCTGCCAGTCCGGAACGGAATCGGTCGAGGGCGCGCTGAAACTCGCGCGCTACGTCACCGGGCGGCAGCGCATCATCGCCTTCCTCGGCGGATTTCATGGCCGCACGATGGGCTCACTCGCGCTGACATCCAGCAAATACACGCAACAGGCGGGGTTCGCGCCGGTCATGCCGGGCGTCACGCACGTGCCCTACCCGAACACGTATCGACCGCTGTTTGCCGGCAGCGATCAGGGCAAGGCGGTGCTCGACTACATCCGCATGTTGTTCGAGCGCAATCTGCCGGCAACCGAGGTCGCGGCCATCGTCGTCGAACCGATCCAGGGCGAGGGTGGCTATCTCATTCCGCCGGACGGATTCCTGGCCGGCCTGCGGCAGATCTGCGACGAGCACGGAATATTCCTCGTGTTCGACGAGGTGCAGTCCGGCGTCGGCCGCAGTGGCCGCATGTTCGCCTGCGAGCATGCGGGTGTGCGCCCCGACATCATGACGCTCGCCAAGGGCCTGGGCTCCGGCCTGCCGATCGGCGCCGTCGTCGCGAAGCGCCGGATCATGCAACAGTGGAAACGCGGCGCGCATGGCAACACTTTCGGCGGCAATCCGCTGTGCTGCGCGGCCGCCAACACGACGCTCGACCTGGTGCGCGACCAGTACGCCGCCAACGCGGCGAAAGTCGGCGCCCATTTCATGGCGCGACTGCAGGAACTAGCGCCAGCCTATCCCTGCATCGGTGACGTGCGCGGCCGCGGCCTGATGCTCGGCATCGAGCTGATCAAGCCCGACGGCTCGCCGGCGCGTCCGCTCTGCGATGCGATGCTGCACCGCGGCTACCACAATGGCCTGCTGCTCCTGTCCTGCGGCGTCAGCACGCTGCGATTCATGCCGCCACTCTGCGTGACCGAGGCCGAGGTGGACGAGGCGGTGATCCTGCTGCGCAGGAGTCTCGACGAGGCGCTGGTCGGAAACATGCAATGAGGCGGATCCGGCTTGCGGTCCTGCTGTACGCGCTGGCGTTGCCGGCACAGGCCGCCGATGGCCTGTTCGGCATCGACGACCTGCTGCGTCTCGCGGAAGTC
>JANOSR010000271.1:0-8136 GCA_031415935.1 Steroidobacteraceae bacterium
CCCGCGCCGATTGGGAGCCGCGACGCCGCCTGACCGGCTGGTTCATTCTGGCCTAACGGGGCACCGCAGCTACAATCTTCAATGGCGCGATTTGCGCTATCAATTCGAAGTCCCGATCGCGCGCCAGTATTGGCAGGTCAAATTTCAGGCAGGTTTGCGCGATGATGCAATCGATCGTCGAGCGCGGAGTAGTGCCACGTGCACGGCAGGCTCGATAGAGGCCGGCGGCGCGGCGGTAGTCCCCGGTCTCGAGTTCGGGCGGCGACGGGAATGCAGTCATGAGCTCTGCAATGCGCGTCGCGGCGGCTTCATTCTGAAGGCCTTGCAACAGTTCGGTCAGCACCAAACCCGGTACCAACACCGGCTCGCCGTCGTCGAGGGCTCGCGCAAGGTGCGTGGCCTCCGGTGTACTGCGGCCATTCAGCAGGTCGATCCAGACCGAAGTGTCAACGATCAAGATCAGGGATACCGACTGCGGCGCATCTGCTCCAGGTCGCCATCCCAGGTTATCTTGCCGCGCAAGGCCAAGAGCTCGCGGCGCTTGCACAGGTTGATGTACCCAGCCAGGGCGGCATTGACCGCGGCGCGCTTGGTGTCATGCCCACCGCGACGCATCGCCTCGGTCAGCAGTCTTTCGTCCAGATCCAGGTGCGTTTTCACGGCTGTCATCCCATTCGATGCTAGGCTCGATTCCGCGCAGGCAGCGTAGCCAAAACTGGCGTGATGTACAAGAAATGCAGGTTTCTTGTACATAGTTTACGGCTGGTTTCCCTTCGGTTAGTCTGCGCGTCACTTTTCCGAAGAAAATCAGGGCACTAACTTGCGCGTCACCATCTTCGGCTCGGGCTATGTCGGCCTCGTCACGGGCGCCTGCCTCTCGGATGCCGGCAACCAGGTCGTCTGCGTGGACATCGACGAGGCCAAGATCGCCCGCCACAATGCCGGCGAGGTGCCGATCCACGAGCCCGGGCTCGAGGACCTGATCCACCGCAACAAGGTGCAGGGGCGTCTCTCGTTTACCACCGATGCGAAGGCCGGAGTCGAACACGGCCTGTTCCAGGTGATCGCGGTCGGTACGCCGCCGGACGATGACGGCTCGGCTGACCTGCGCCACGTGCTGGCCGTGGCGCGCACGATCGGCACGCACATGAGCGAGTACAAGATTGTCATGACCAAGTCGACCGTGCCGGTCGGCACCTCCGACACGGTCAAGGCGACGGTCGGCGCGACCTTGATTGCGCGCGGCGCCAGCGTTGATTTCGACGTGGTCTCGAATCCCGAATTCCTGAAGGAGGGCGCCGCGATCGCGGACTTCATGAAGCCCGACCGGGTGATCGTCGGCACCGACAATCCGCGCACCGCGGAACTGCTGAAGGCGCTCTACGACCCGTTCACGCGCAATCATCAGCGCATGATCGTGATGGACCTGCGCTCGGCCGAGCTCACCAAGTACGCCGCGAACGCGATGCTGGCGACCAAGATCAGTTTCATGAACGAGCTGGCGAATCTCGCCGAGCGCGTCGGTGCCGATATCGAGAAGGTTCGCACCGGCATCGGCTCGGATCCGCGCATTGGCTACTCGTTCATCTACCCGGGCATCGGCTACGGCGGTTCCTGCTTCCCGAAGGACGTCAAGGCGCTCGCCCGTTCGGCGCGCGATGCCGGCCAGGAACCGCGGGTGCTGGCGGCCGTGGAGGCCGTCAACGAGGCACAGAAGCGGGTGCTGTTCGCCAAGATCGAGCGTCATTTCGGCGGCAAGCTTGCCGGCAAGGCGATCGCCGTATGGGGCCTGGCATTCAAGCCCAATACCGATGACATGCGCGAGGCGCCGAGCCGCGTGCTCATGGAAGCTTTGTGGGCGGCGGGTGCGACGGTGCGTGCTTACGATCCAGTCGCAATGAATGAAGCGCGGCGCATTTTCGGCGCGCGCAAGGACCTGATGTTCTGCAAGAACGCCAGCCATGCGCTCGAGGGTGCCGATGCGCTCGCGATCTGCACGGAGTGGCAGGAATTCCGCAGCCCGGATCTTGTGAAGCTCAAGGCGTCGCTCAAGGAACCGGTCGTGTTCGATGGCCGGAATCTTTACGACCCGGCACTGATGGCGGGCCAGGGGATCCGCTACTACGGGATCGGACGGGGAGTGCGGCTGCCGGCGTAAGAGGCACGGGAGTTGACATTACACGTAGTCCACATTAGTGTGGATTGCGTGCAATATAGAGGATCTGCCCGTGTGGTCCGATCATCAGGTAATTGAAGTCTTTCACCTCATCTTTCTGCGCGCCTTTGGCGGGCGGGTGGACAAGGCATTGTTCGCTCTGAAAGGCGGATGCAACCTGCGGTTTTTCCACAAGAGCATTCGCTATTCGGAGGACATGGATCTCGACGTCCAGACGATGTCGGTTGAAACGCTCAAAAGCAACGTCGAGCGGATTCTCGGCGCCGAGTCGTTCGTGCAGTCCTTGCGCGCACAGCAGATTCAATCGATCCGGTTCACGTCGCCGAAGCAGACTGCTACCACCCAGCGGTGGAAGATAAGTCTGAGGCTTGTCAACTCGGGCAATGCGATCCCCACCAAGATCGAATTTTCGCGCCGCTTGCTCGAACCCGGTTCGGGTCACGAGGCGGTCGATCCGGAGATCATCGCGCGGTACCGGCTTTACCCCGTGCTCGTGCGTCACTATTCGGCGGAAACTGCTTTCGAGCAGAAAGTGCTCGCGCTGGCACTGCGATCCGAAACACAAGCCAGGGATATCTTTGACCTCAAGCTGCTGATCGATTCAAAAGCGGGGCCCCAATCGCTGCGTGAAGATGTGAAGGCAAAATTGCCGCGCTCAATCGAGAACGCGTTAAGTATGGACTTTGCGGCCTTTGCCGGTCAGGTGGTCGCTTATCTGGAACCGGAGTATCAGTCGCACTTCAACGAACGCAAGGTCTGGAATGCTTTGCAAGAGCAAGTGGTAGATGCGCTCGGAGCATTGCAGACATGAGTCAAATTGAAGCATTGCAGCGGCTCAAAAAATTGGGAGCGCCTGGGTTCGAAACCCGCGATGCGTCAGCGTTGTTGGGCGTGACGCCGAACAACGCGCATATGATACTGCGGCGTCTTGCGGCGGGTGGCTTGCTCACGCATGTGAGCCGCGGCCGCTGGCTTTTCAGTGAGGGTGCGAGCAAATATGCATTGCCTGAGCTCATTTCGGCTCCCGCGCCGGCGTATGTTTCGCTGCAGTCGGCCTTGTTTCATCACGGGCTGATCGAGCAGATCCCTGCGGTTGTCTACGCAGTCACTCTGGCGCGTCCACGGCGCGTATCGACGCCACTCGCCGTGGTGTCGTTTCATCGCATGCCGCCAGAGCTGTTCAACGGGTTCGAGATTCTGCCGCGTGATCACGCCAAGATGGCGACGCCTGAGAAGGCGTTGTTCGACACGTTATACCTTGCTCCCGGCCGCAGCCGTTTGTTTGCAAAGCTACCGGAACTCGAGATTCCCCGCGGTTTTCGCTGGCAGCAGCTGAAACGCTACACCGCGCTGGTAAAGTCGCCGAGCCGCCGCACTTTTCTGACCGAGAACATCGAACGGCTCAGGAAGCGCTGAGGCAAACCTCGGGATTCGCTACTACGGGATCGGGCGGGGAGAGCGGTTGCCCGCCCGAAAAGGCGCATTCGCGCCGGTTTTCCATGTAACGCGGCCGGGACGTATAATGTTACATGTAACAGAATCGCGGAGAATGCAAAATGAGCGGGCACTCTGACAGTACAGACCGGGTAGCCAAGTATCGGCGCGCGCGGCGCGCCGCCGGTCTGCGACCCGTACAGATTTGGGTTCCGGATACGCGGCGACGCGGCTTCGCAGCCGAGTGTCGGCGTCAGTCGAAGTCGTTGCGAGGCGATCCGCACGAGGCGCAAACGCTCAAGAGGATCGGGAAGCTGGCGGATCTGAGTGGCTGGCGGTGAGGCGCGGCGAACTGGTGACCATTTCGCTGCCCGGGGCCTACGGGAAGCCCCGGCCCGCGCTGGTCATCCAGTCGGATCTTTTCGATGCTCACCCGTCGGTCACGGTATTGCCGGTGACCAGTGAACTGCGCGACCTGCCGTTGTTCCGTGTCCGCGTGGAGCCGAGCAAGGCCAATGGACTGCGCGCGGTATCGGAGGTGTTGGTCGACAAGGCGCATACCGTGGCGCGTGAGAAAGTCGGTGCGGGAATCGGCCAGCTGGAGGACGAGGCCATGATGACCGTCAACCGCGCGCTGGCGACTTTCCTGGGCTTTGCCTGAAGCGTCGGTCGTAGATCACGCGAACAAGGGCACCCCAGCCTCGCGTGCGGCGCGGGCCAGATCCTGGTCCAGTGTCGCCAGTGGCGCATCCAGGCGCAGAGCAAGTTCGAGATACGCCGCGTCGTATGTCGTCAGGCCAAATCGCATTGCCAGTTCAGGAATGCGCTGCCAGCCATGGAAGGATGTCTCGGTGTCTACCCTGATAGGTAAGATCTGGATTCGTGCAAGAATTTCTTGTCGCTGGCCGGCTTTGAGGCGACCTCGGCGTTCGCCGACGAGCAGTGTGTTGGTCACCTCGAGGATCCAGTGAGTCGGCACGACAACCGAGTCTGAGCCCACGCGTTCCATGACTGCATCCGGCAGGCCGACCTCGTCCTCATAGGCCCAAGCGATCACCGCTGAGGCATCGAGGACCAACATTAGTACTTGCGGCCTTCCTTGATCATGTCGGTAATGCTTAGTCCACCCAGGCTGCGCTCCTTGCGAGTGCGCTTAAGCCATTCGATGGCCTCGCGAACCTTGGCGCGATCGCATGTCTCGACCGGGACCAGCTTTGCCACCGGACGTCCATGCTTGGTGATCATGACTTCCTCGCCATTTTCCGCGGCGTCCAGCAATTCGCTCAGCCGGTTTTTCGCCTCGAAGGCGCCAATTTTCTTCATGCGCGCGCTCCTTTGAATCTAGATGCAGCTAGATTATAGCACTCCAACCTGTCCCTCAATCGAACCCGATACCGCGAACAACTTTAAGTCTCAAGTAGCTGTTTTTAAGAAGTTTTTCCGGCACAATCTGGCGCATGGCCTGGGAAATCTGGTTCACCCTCGCGATTGTCGCGACCGTGCTGGTCACTCTGGCAACGACCCCGGCGCCGACCGAGGTCGTGCTGCTGGGTGCCATGATCGTGCTGTCCATCGTGGGTGTCGTCTCACCCAGCCAGGCGCTATCAGGCTTCTCGAGCCCGGGCGTCATGACGATCGCCGCCCTCTACGTGGTCATCGCGGGGCTGCGCGAAACCGGTGCGATCGCCTGGTTCTCGCAACTCGTGTTCGGGAGGCCGAAGAGCCTGTTGTCGGCCCAGGCCAAGCTGATGGGCGCGGGTGGCCTGTTATCGACGGTGATCAACAACACGCCGGTGGTGGCGATGTTCATCCCGATCGCCCAGGAATGGTCGGCGCGCTATGGCCTCTCGATCTCGCGGCTGTTGCTGCCGATGAACAATGTCGTGATCCTGGCAGGCCTCTGCACGCTGATCGGGACCAGCACGAACCTCGCGGTCTACGGCCTCCTGATCCAGGCACGACCGGAAGCGAACATCGGCCTTTTCGACCTGGTCTGGATCGGCGTCCCGCTGACGCTCGCTGGCTTTGCCTACGCGCTCGCGTTCTCGCGCCGGTTGTTGCCGGACCGCCAGGGACCGATGGAGCAGCTCGAAAACGCGCGTGAGTACGCCTTCCAGGTGCGCATACATGCCAGCGGGCCGCTGGTCGGCAAGTCTATTGCCGAGGTCGGTCTGCGGAACCTGAAGAGCGCCTACGTGCTCGAGATCGAGCGCGGAGCGCGGCTGCTGACTTCCGTAAGCCCGGACGAGGTGCTGCGCGCGGACGACCGACTGACCTGCGTCGGCGTCGTGGATGCGATCAAGGACCTGCGCCGGATGCCGGGGCTTTCGATCGCGGAGGAACAAGCCTATACGCTGAATCTCAAGCATACGCAGCGCCAACTCGTCGAGATCGTGCTGTCGCCGACTGCGCCACTGATCAACCGGACCGTCCGGGAGAGCAACTTCCGCGACCTCTACGGTGCCGGGATCATCTCGATTTCACGCGAGGGCAGCCGGATTCCGGGCAAGGTAGGCGACATCGTGTTTCGTCCGGGCGACACGTTGCTGGTCGAGGCCGGCCCGGCGTTCGCCGACAAGCACAAGTACAGCCGCGACTTCCTGCTGGTGAGCGCATTGCAGGACTCTACGCCGCCCGACTTCCGGCGCGCGCCGCTTTCGCTCGCGATCCTGATCCTCATGATCGTCTTCGCGACGCTCGAATGGGTGTCACTGTTCGAGGCCTCGTTCATCGCGGCGGGCCTGATGGTCGCCACCGGCTGCCTGACGATGCAGTCCGCGACCCGCAGCATCGAATACCACATCGTCGCCGGCATCGCGGCCTCATTCGCACTGGGTGTCGCGCTGCTGGAATCCGGCGCGGCCAGCATGATCGGCGCGGGGCTGCTACGCATCGCGGTCGGTGACCCGTGGCTCGCGCTGGCGGCGCTCTATATCGTTACGATGATCGTGACCGAGCTGATTACCAACAACGCCGCGGGTGTAGTGATGCTGCCAATCGCGCTCACGATCGCGGATTATGCCGGCGTGAGCTACATGCCGTTCGTGATCGCAGTGATGGTCGCCGCATCGTGCGGCTTCACGACGCCAATCGGCTATCAGACCAACCTGATGGTCTATGGCCCCGGCGGTTACCGCTTCATGGACTTCGTGCGCTTCGGGCTGCCGCTCAACATCATCTGCACCATCATCACGCTCATCGTCGTGCCGAGGGTCTGGCCGTTTTGAAAAAGACCACGGAACGGATGACGCAGCTCAAGCGACTCGAGGCCGAGAGCATCTTCATCATCCGCGAAGTCGCGGCCGAGTTCGACAACCCGGTCATGCTGTATTCGATCGGCAAGGACAGCTCGGTCCTCCTGTACCTCGCGCGCAAGGCCTTCCATCCCGGGCCGTTGCCATTCCCGCTGCTGCACATCGACACGACCTGGAAATTCCGGGAGATGATCGAGTTCCGCGACCGGATGGCGCGTGAGATCGGCTGCAAGCTGATCGTGCACACCAACGAGGAAGGGCGCGCGGCCGGCGTCACGCCATTCACGCACGGCTCCAAGTACACCGACATCATGAAGACCGAGGCGCTGAAGGCGGCGCTTTCGAAACATCGTTTCGACGCGGCTTTCGGCGGCGCGCGCCGCGACGAGGAGAAGTCGCGGGCCAAGGAACGGGTGTTTTCATTCCGCGATGCGCAGCATCGCTGGGACCCGAAGAACCAGCGCCCGGAGCTCTGGAATCTCTACAACGGGCGCATCCATCAGGGCGAAAGCATCCGGGTCTTCCCGCTGTCGAACTGGACCGAACTCGACGTCTGGCTCTACATCCACCAGGAGAAAATCCCGGTCGTGCCGCTGTACTTCGCCAAACCGCGCCCGGTCGTCGATCGCGACGGCATGCTGATCATGGTGGACGACGAGCGCATGCCGCTGCGAGACGGCGAGAAGCCGCGGCTGGAGACCGTGAGATTCCGCAGCCTCGGCTGTTATCCGTTGTCCGGTGCGTTGCTTTCGAACGCAGATTCTCTGACCGCGATCATCGAGGAGATGCTCGTGACCCGCACCTCCGAGCGCCAGACCCGCGCGATCGACTTCGACCAGGCGGCGGCGATGGAGAAGCGCAAGCGCGAGGGCTATTTCTGATGGCCGCCGTACGGCTCGAGGATTTCCTGCGCCGCCACGAGGCGAAGGACCTGCTGCGCTTCATCACCTGCGGCAGTGTGGACGACGGCAAGAGCACGCTGATCGGCCGGCTGTTACACGACACGCAACAGATCCTGGAGGACACCCTCGCGGCCGTCACTTCCGACAGCCGCAAGTGGGGCACAACCGGAGACGCTGTCGACCTTGCGCTGCTCGTGGACGGCCTGCAGGCCGAGCGCGAGCAGGGCATCACGATCGACGTCGCCTACCGCTACTTCGACACCGAAGTGCGCAAGTACATCATCGCGGACTGCCCGGGGCACGAGCAGTACACGCGCAATATGGCGACCGGCGCCTCGACCGTGGACCTGGCGGTGATCCTGGTGGACGC
>JANOSR010000272.1:0-3286 GCA_031415935.1 Steroidobacteraceae bacterium
CGTAGGCCGTGTACTCGCCGCCATGCCTCTCCGCCATCACCTTGGTCAACGCCGCCGTCAACGTCGTCTTGCCATGGTCCACATGCCCAATCGTCCCGACATTCACATGCGGCTTCGAACGAATGAATTTTTCTTTAGCCATGGCGTAATTCCCTCAGGAGGCCTTCTTCATGACCGCCTCGGCGACGTTGTTCGGCACCTCGACGTACTTCTTGAATTCCATCGTGAATGTCGCGCGTCCCTGGCTCATCGAGCGCACCGTGGTCGCATAGCCGAACATCTCGGCCAGCGGCACCTCGGCCGTCACGACCTTGCCGGAAGGCGACTCATCCATGCCCGTGATCTGCCCGCGGCGGCGATTGAGGTCGCCGATCACGTCGCCCGAGTATTCCTCCGGCGTCACCACCTCGACATTCATGATCGGCTCGAGCAGCACCGGCTTCGCCTTTGCGAAGCCCGCCTTGAAAGCCATGCTGCCGGCAATCTTGAAGGCCATTTCGTTCGAGTCAACGTCATGATACGAGCCGTCGGTGATCGCGACGCGCACGTCGACGATCGGGAATCCGGCGATGACACCGGACAGCAGCGCTTCCTTGACGCCCTTGTCCACGGCCGGGATGTACTCGCGCGGCACGGTGCCGCCGACGACCTCATTGACGAATTCGTAGCCCTTGCCTTCCGGCAGCGGCTCGAGACGCAGCCACACATGGCCGTACTGGCCGCGGCCGCCGGTCTGGCGCACGAACTTGCCTTCCTGCTCGACGGTCTTGCGGATCGTCTCGCGATAGGCGACCTGCGGCTTGCCGACGCTCGCCTCGACCTTGAACTCGCGCCTCATGCGGTCGACGATGATCTCGAGGTGCAGTTCGCCCATGCCGGAGATGATCGTCTGCCCGGATTCCTGGTCGCTGGAGACGCGGAATGACGGGTCTTCCTTGGCGAGACGCTGCAGCGCGATGCCCATCTTCTCCTGGTCGGCCTTGGTCTTCGGCTCGACAGCCACCGAGATCACGGGCTCCGGGAATTCCATCTTCTCGAGGACGATCACCTCGTCGGGGTCGGAGAGCGTGTCGCCCGTCGTGACGTCCTTGAGACCCACGGCCGCGGCAATGTCGCCGGCGTGGACTACCTTGATTTCCTCGCGATCGCTGGCGTGCATCTGCAGCAGACGGCCGATGCGCTCCTTGCGCGAGCGATTCGGCACGTACAGCTGGTCGCCGGAATTCAGCGTGCCGGAATAGACGCGAAAGAAGGTCAGGTTACCGACAAACGGGTCATTCAGGATCTTGAATGCGAGCGCCGAAAATGGTGCCTCGTCCGTGGGTGCGCGCGTGATTTCCTCGCCGTCCTCGGTCTGGCCGCGCACGTCCGGCACTTCGGCCGGTGACGGCATGTACTCGATGACCGCGTCGAGCACCGCTTGCACACCCTTGTTCTTGAATGCGGAGCCGCAGGTGACGATGCAGATCTCGTTCCTGATCGCGCGCGCGCGCAAGCCGCGCCGGATCTCCTCGATCGACAGCGCCGCCCCCTCGAGGTACTTGTGCAGCAGCTCTTCGTTGCCCTCGGCGGCAACCTCGATCAGCTTCAAGCGGTATTCCTCGCACTGCGCCTTCATGTCCTCGGGGACCTCCCGGTACTCGAAGCGCATGCCCTGGGTCTCATCGTCCCACCAGATCGCCTTCATGGTGATCAGGTCGACGATGCCCGTGAAATTCTCCTCGGCGCCGATCGGAAGCTGGATCACGACCGGATTGCCCTTTAGCCGCGTGCGGATCTGGTCCACGCAGCGCAGGAAGTCGGCGCCCGCGCGGTCCATCTTGTTGACGAACGCGATGCGCGGCACGCGGTACTTGTTCATCTGCCGCCAGACCGTCTCGGACTGGGGCTGCACGCCGGACACGGCGCAATAGACCGCTACTGCGCTGTCCAGCACGCGCAAGCTGCGCTCGACTTCGATCGTGAAGTCCACGTGGCCCGGCGTGTCGATGATATTGATGCGGTGCTCGGGGAAGTGATTGTCCATCCCCTTCCAGAAGCAGGTCGTCGCCGCGGCGGTGATCGTGATGCCGCGCTCCTGTTCCTGCTCCATGTAGTCCATCACGGCCGCGCCGTCATGCACTTCGCCGATCTTGTGCGACACGCCCGTGTAGAACAGCACGCGCTCGGTCGTCGTCGTCTTTCCGGCGTCGATGTGCGCGGAAATGCCGATGTTCCGGTAGTGCTCGATCGGGGTGTGCCGAGGCATGGTCGTCTCTTGAGCCTTCTTTCTTACCAGCGGTAATGCGCGAACGCCTTGTTGGCGTCCGCCATCCGGTGGGTGTCCTCGCGCTTGCGCACGGCCGTGCCGCGATTCTCCGCGGCGTCCATCAGCTCATGCGCGAGACGGTGCGCCATCGACTTCTCGCTGCGCGCGCGCGCGGCCTCGATCAGCCAGCGCATCGCGAGTGTCTGGCGGCGCGTCGGGCGCACCTCGACCGGCACCTGGTAGGTCGCGCCGCCGACGCGACGTGATTTCACCTCGACCGCGGGCTTGACGTTTTCAAGCGCGGTGGACAGCAGTTCGAGGGCGGCCTCGCCCTCGCGGCCGGTCTTCTCGGAAATCCGGTCGATCGCGCCGTACATGATCTTCTCGGCGGCCGATTTCTTGCCGGCCTCCATGACCATGTTCATGAACTTGGCCAGCATCTGGCTGCCGAACTTCGGGTCCGGGAGCACGACGCGTGTCGGTGCCTGTGTGCGACGGGACATTGAATCCTCCCCTGTTCCTTACTTCTTGGGCCGCTTGGCGCCGTACTTCGAACGGCCCTGCTTGCGGTCGCCGACGCCGGCGCAGTCGAGCGTGCCGCGCACCGTGTGGTAACGGACGCCAGGCAGATCCTTGACGCGGCCGCCGCGGATCAGCACGACCGAGTGTTCCTGCAGGTTGTGACCCTCACCGCCGATGTAGCTCGTGACCTCGTAGCCGTTGGTCAGCCGCACGCGGCAGACCTTGCGCAAGGCCGAGTTCGGCTTCTTCGGCGTCGTCGTGTAGACGCGCGTGCAGACACCGCGGCGCTGCGGTGAGCGTTGCAGTGCGGGGACCTTCGATTTGTAGGTCGCCGCCACGCGGCCGCCGCGAATCAACTGGTTTGTCGTTGCCATAACAGCCTGTCAACCTTGGCGCCGGCCGGATTGCCGGACGCATGAAACACCGGGCCGCCCTGTGGCGGCCCGGATAAACCTGAGCAAGTCGGCCGGTCCCCGTGCTTTGGGGGCGGGCCGGAAAGGTGCGCGATTTTAGGAA
>JANOSR010000273.1:0-3837 GCA_031415935.1 Steroidobacteraceae bacterium
CCGGGCACGCGCCGGAACTCCGATAAATTGCTCGTCACCACGATCAGCCGGTGCGATCGTGCGGTACCAGCGATCAGCGCGTCGAACGGGCCGATCGGCTTGCCGGCACGGGACAATTCGCCGCGCAGGCGGCCGGTTTCGCGCGCCTCGTCCTCGCCGCATGGCAGGATCGCGATCGGCTGGAGCAGCGCCTCGACAACCGGACGCACACGCGCGGTCAGCGCCGCGTTGCGCGCCAGCCCGTATTCGATTTCCATGACCGTCACCGCCGACACCGCGAGTTCGGCCGGCGCACACCGCAACAGGCGCTGATGCACGCCCGGATGGCCGCGTACGAAGTCGCTGATGACAGTCGTATCGAGCAGGTATTTCACGCTCCTGCACCTGGCGGGCTCTCGAAAGGGTCCTCAGGGCGCCGGGACTCGTCGTGGCGGCCCAGTTCGAAGGGCGGGAAGCTTTCCTCGCCCCGCCAGTGACGGAGTCCGGCGGGCCAGGCGCTGGCGGGCCGGCGCGCGATCCAGGCTTCAACGGCCTGCCTGATCAGCGCGCTGCGTGATTGCCCCAGTTCCCGGGCGAGGCGGTCGATGTGCTCCAGGAGCTTGTCCTGCAGGTAAATGTTGACGTTCATGGCGGAGATCTAAAGGAGGTATGTTTGTATACTATACTAGCTAATGCGGCCGGAGGCGCGGACAGCTCAGCGATGACGCTGACGCTGACCTCAGATTAAGCGGTCCAGTCTTGATGGTGGAGTCGCGAGAAGTGTGGGGGTCCGTTTTCCAGTAAACAGAGGAGGCATGGAATGAATCAACGACTGCGAGGGACCATCGCCGAGCTCAGTACTGATCCGAACGCCTGATCCGAACGCCTTGGCAGATCATATATGTTCTAGGCATAATATAGCATGTGGCAGATTGAGGAGCACCCGCGTACCGGCAAGCAGCTTGACTTCGCGCCACTCGAGATTCAGAAGCGCTATGAAAAATGGAAGGACATTGCGAGGATTTCCGGTCCGCTGGGCCTAAGGGCTATCCGCGGATTTCGGGACGAGGCCTTGGCCGGTAAATGGAGTGGGTACCGCTCCTCGCGACTCAATTTGCAATACCGCATCATCTATCGCGTGATCGCATCACAGCTTCTGTTTCAGGTGGTTGAGGTGACTCCACATGACTATCGGAGGCGCTGAGATGAGTGAATTTCGTGCCGCCAAGCGCCGCGTGAAAGTATCGGTTGGCGATTCTGTTCGTATTGTCCGGGAGTTGCAGGAGCTCAGCCAGAATCAACTGGCCAAGCTTACCGGCATCCCGCAGACCACCATTTCGGCTATTGAGAACGGCCGTGTTCGCCTCGGGGTTGAAAGGGCCAAGGTTCTGGCTCGCGCGTTGAAGTGCCATCCGGCCGTTCTGGTGTTCCCGGGCTGGGAGTCCGAAGAGCAATCAGCGGCCTAATGCGATGCAGCGATCGGCGCTTGTCGTCACACCGCTTGCAGGGATGGCAAGCGGCGTGCCGACTGCGCGCCGCCGCTGATCGCGGACGTTGATCCAGCCCAGAAGCCCGGCCAGCCCCGCCGGAGCCTCCCCTGCTCGAGATGGGTGACGCAGCGCAAGCAGAACCCCGCCGCACAGCTGCTTGCCCAGTTCCGCGCCCCATTGGTCGAAGGGGTTGAGGTCCCAGAGCGCGCCCCGCATCGAGCCCCTTGGCTGTCAGCTCGGCGCGGATCGCGTCGTCGCGCAGCCCGTCATGAACCCCTGCGCGGCTCCAGGGCACGATCTGCAACAGCCTTCAGTGCATCGTGTTCGACGTGGCCAAGCCGCTCGACGCGGCTGCGAGTGCGTCGGAGGATCAGAAGGCTCCGTGAATCGCGGCGCCTAGACAGCGCTCCATGGGTTGATGACGCTGAGACCAGCGTAGTCGAAATCGCGCTCGTTGCGGGTCACGAGTCGCAGGTCATGTTCAAGCGCGGTTGCGGCGAGCAGCGAGTCAATCGCCGGTGGGGTACGGGGCGCCGCAGCGAGCAGCCTGCCCCAGCGATCGGCGACTTCGGCGTCGACGGGCAGCAGACGGGAACCCAGCCAGGCACGAAGATCCTGCTCAAGCCAGCGACGCAACTTCTCGCGCCGCGCTCCCGCTGGAAGTCGTTCCACGCCGCGACGCAGTTCGCCCAGTGTGATGACGCTCAGGAACAGCGACTCCGCGGGGATTCCCGCCAACCAGCGCGTGACTTTGGGTTCCGGTTTCGGTCGCGCCAGTTCCGAGACCACGTTGGTGTCCAGCAGGTAGCTCACAGCTCGACGTCGCGAGGGATTCGTCGGTCGCGGGTGAGATCAAGTTCGACGCCCTTTAGCGGTGACCGGGCGATGAACTCGATGAGGCTCGGCTGGCGCTTGGCGAGCCGAGCGTAGTCGCGCGCGGAAAGCACCACCGCCGTGGGCGTGCCGTGCACGGTGATTTCCTGCGGGCCCTCGCGCTCGGCGCGTTTCACAACCTCGCTGAGGCGCGCCTTCGCTTCCTGCAATTGCCAACTCGGTTTCGTCATTGGTTTGTTCATAATGGGCTGACTAGACTGACTATACTCGATGCCCGGGTGCGCTGACAACCCCCTCTGATCAGCAACGTCGTGCGCATGAGTCTATTCCGGTCGCGCGGCCCGCCACGCCCGCGACCGGACGTGCGGAAAGGTCAGCGGCGCTTTGTAATCCAGGCGAGCAGCGGCACAAGTTCCGCCGGTGGCGTGCGATTTCGCGGATCCAGCAATTGGCTGCACAGCGTCTTGCCAAGCTCCACGCCCCACTGATCGAAGGGGTTGACGTCGCAAAGCACCGACTCGACGTAGACCTTGTGCTCGTAGAGGGCGATGAGCCGCCCGAGCATGCCCGGATCCAGCTTCGGGAAGACGAGCAGCGACAGCGGCCGGTTGCCCGGATGCTTGCGGTGCGGGTCCGGCGAATTGTTGCCGGCCATCAGCGCCTGCGCCTGCGCAAGGCAATTCGCGGTGACGAGTTCATCCGCCGCCGCGTCGGCGGCGCCGGAGAGCGGCAGAATCAAATCAAGGCTTACGCTGCCCGTCCCCTGGTGCAGCAACTGGAAAAACGAGTGCTGCGCATTTGAGGCTGGCTCGCCCCAGATCACGGCCCCCGTTTCGCCTGCGACCGGCCGGCCCTCGCGCGTGACGCTTTTCCCAAGGCTCTCCATCTCGAGCTGCTGGAGATAGCTGGGTAGCCGCGCGAGGCGCTGGCTGTAAGGCAGCACGGCATGACTCGGGCAACCCATCAGGCTGCGATTCCAGACTGCGAGCAGGCCGAGCAGCACCGGCAGGTTGTCGCGCCAGAGGGCGCGGCGGAAATGCTCGTCCATCGCCTGCGCGCCCGCGAGCAACTGCTCGAAATGCGCCGTGCCGATTGCGAGTTCGATCGAAAGCCCGACCGCCGACCAGAGTGAATAGCGGCCGCCGACCCAGTCCCACATCGCGAAGCGAGCGTCCACGCCGATGCCGAATTCATCCATTGCCGCCCTATTGGTCGAGACGGCCGCGAAGTGCTTCGGCACGGCCGCCTCGCCGAGCTTCGCCGCGATCCAGGCTCGCGCGCGCTTCGCGTTTGCGAGCGTCTCCTGGGTCGTGAAGGTCTTGGAACAGACGATCACGAGCGTGCGTGCCGGGGCGAGTTCGCTCGCGAGATCGGCAAATTGCGTTCCGTCGACATTCGACACGAAGTGGCAGCGCAGACCGCCGCTGTGATATGGCTTCAGCGCTGTGACGGCCATCGCGGGACCCAGGTCACTGCCGCCGATGCCGATGTTGATCACATCCGTAAAGCGCATGCCGCTCGCGCCGGTGCGCCG
>JANOSR010000274.1:0-6204 GCA_031415935.1 Steroidobacteraceae bacterium
GGCCGCTCCACTGGCGATTTGACAACATCCGCCTGTAACTGGAATAACATGTGTTTGGCGGCCTTGCCCCCATCGACGCGGATCGCTGCTGCGCTCGCTGCGCCGTCGCCGGCCATGGCCGCCGTCAAATCGAGCGTCTGAAACGCAACCGATTCGAGCGCCGCCCGCGCGAGGTGTGCGCCGGTGGCATCGAGGGTCAGTCCACAAATCAGCGCTCGTGCATCTGGCACCCAGTGCGGCGCGCCGAGCCCGACAAAGGCCGGCACCATGTACACGCCGTGACTGTCCGGTACCTGCGTCGCCAGTGCGGCGGTCTCGGCAGCGTCGTTGATGAGCCCGAGCCCGTCCCGCAGCCACTTGATGGCGGCACCGGCGGCGAAGATCGAACCTTCCATCGCATAAGTCGTGCGACCGTTGATGCGATACGCCGGCGTCGTCAGCAACCGGTTCCGCGACAGCACCGGCGCGTCGCCGGTGTTGAGCAGCAGGAAGCAGCCCGTGCCATAGGTGGACTTGGCCATCCCGGGTTCAAAACAGGCCTGGCCGACCAGTGCCGCCTGCTGGTCACCGGCAATGCCGCCGATCGGAATGGCCTGGTCGAACAGGCCCGGCGCGGTCTCACCGTAGATTGCGCTGCTGTCCTTCACCTCGGGCAGCAGCGCGCGGGGCACGCGGATCAGCCGCAGCAGTTCCTCGTCCCACTGCCCGCGATGAATGTCGAACAGCAGCGTGCGCGAGGCGTTGGTCACGTCCGTGGCGTGCACCCGACCACCGGTCAACCGCCAGAGCAGAAAGCTGTCGATGGTGCCAAAGGCGAGCTCGCCCCGCTCCGCGCGCGCCCGCGCGCCAGCGATCTGATCGAGCAGCCAGCTGACCTTGGTGCCCGAGAAGTACGGATCGAGCAGCAGTCCGGTACGCTGCCGGACCAGATCCTCGGCGCCGTCACTTTTCAGGCGTGCGCAGGTCTCGGCCGTGCGCCGGTCCTGCCAGACAATGGCGCGATGAATCGGCTTGCCGGTGCTCCGTTCCCACACGACCGCCGTCTCGCGCTGATTGGTGATGCCGACCGCGGCGATGCCGCCTGCGCCGAGCCCTGACTGGTCGATGGCCTCGCGCGCGGTCGCCAGGCTGTCACGCCAGATGTCCTCCGCATCGTGTTCCACCCAGCCCGCGGCCGGGTAATGCTGCCGGAGTTCGCGCCGTACGATCGACACGACCCGTCCGGCGTCGTCGAACACGATGCTGCGCGTCGAGGTCGTCCCCTGGTCAATCGCGAGCAGGTGTCGAGGGCGATTCATCGCGGCCCCGGCTCGCCGTGCCGCGTTTTTTGCAGGTAGTCGACGAGCCTCTGCTGATCTGCCAGCGAGGCTTTCAAGCCGGTCTTCGAATGCCGCCAGTAAATGTCCTCGGCCGACCTGGCCCACTCCTCCCGAATCAGAAAGTCGACTTCCACCCGCGTCAAACCGCCGCCGAAGTCCTCGCCCATGCCGTCGCGCGAACTGACACCGTCCAACAGCCGTGAAATGCGCGTGCCGTAAGCTCGTGCAAGACGCCGTGCCTGCAGCACGTCGAGGAATGGCCAGCGCCGGCGCACCGCAGCGATGAAAGCATCGACATCGCCGCCGGGAATGTCACCACCGGGTAGCGGTACCGTCAGCGTCCAAGGAGCGGCCACCGGTTCCAGGTACGGTTCAAGCTTCTCGAGGGCCAGTTCCGCGAGGCGCCGGTAGGTCGTGATCTTGCCGCCGAACACCGATAACACCGGCGCTTGCCCCTGCGGAGCGTCAATGTCGAGCTTATAATCGCGGGTGACGGCCGATGCCTGCGAGGCAGCGTCGTCCCACAACGGGCGAATCCCGGCGTAGCTCCAAACGACGTCGCCGGGCAGGATCTGCCGTTCGAAATAGCGGTTGACCGTCTGACACAGGTAATCCGTCTCGGTCGGCTCGATCGCCACCGGTCCCGGTTCGCCTTGCCACGGCACGTCCGTCGTGCCGATCAGCGTGAAGTCATCCTGGTAGGGAATGACAAAGACGATGCGGCGGTCCGGATGCTGCAGCACGTAGGCGTGGTCGCCGTCATAGAGGCGGCGCACGACGATGTGGCTGCCCTTGACGAGGCGCACCGACTGGCGGCTGCCGCTGCCCAGACGCTGCGTCAGCACCTCCGAGATCCACGGGCCGGCTGCGTTCACGATGGCGCGCGCGCTCACCGCATACGTTTGCTGCGACGCTTCGCACTCGATCTCCGCCCGCCAAAGGCCGCGCTCGCGCACCGCGCGGACCAGACGATGGCCCACCCGCACGGTGGCGCCGCGCTCAGCGGCATCCTTGGCGTTCAGCACGACCAACCGGCTGTCATCGACCGTGCAGTCCGAATAGGCGAAGCCGCGCCGCAGGTCCCGGCGCAGCGGCCGCCCAAAATCCGATTTTGCAAAACGAACGTTCGCTGACCGTTCGAGACTAGTCCGGCTGCCGAGGCGATCGTAGAGGAACAGGCCGAGGCGGACCGCCCAGGCGGGGCGGAGCCAGTGCTCGTAGGGCAGTACGAAACGCATCCGACTGACCAGATGCGGCGCGATGGCGAGCAGCCGCTCGCGCTCAATCAGCGATTCGCGCACCAGGCGAAAATGAAAATACTCCAGGTAGCGTAAGCCGCCGTGAACCAGCTTGGTGGTCGAGGAAGACGTGTGATGAGCCAGGCCCGCCTGCTCCACCAACAGCACGCGCAGATCCCGGCCGGCCGCGTCGCGAGCGATGCCGGTCCCGTTGATGCCGCCGCCCACGATGAGGAGATCGAACGCGTCCCCGGCACTCAACTGAGCCCCTTTGTCACGACGGTTCATCGATCAGGATGCGACGTGTCGTTGTTTCATTTTCAGCGTAGCGTTCGCTACCAGCGTTCGCAATCGAAAATTGACCAAACGGTTCTGGCATCAAGCCTTGATGCGGGTCATGCCGGGGTCGTACAGAGGCGTGAGGGACACCGAGGCCGGTACCCGCTCGGTCGCGACTTCAAGTTCATAGGCGCCCGACAACACGTGATCGGCATCGACACCGTTTTCCGGGTCGCGCACATAACCGAAGCCGATGGATTTCCGCACGGTGTGGCCGAAGCCTGCGCTGGTGAGCCACCCCACGCGCTGGCCGTTGCGAAAGATCGTCTCGCGCCCCAGCAGGACGATGGCAGGATCGTCGACCGTGAAACAGGCGAACAGCCGCGGCAACCGGCGCTTCTTTTGCTCCTCGAGCGCTTCGCGGCCGAGAAACGGCATCTCGCGCTTCAGCTTCACCGCCCAACCGAGCCCCGCCATCAGTGGCGAGTGATCGGGGCCAATGTCGGCGCCCCAGGCCCGATAACCCTTCTCGAGGCGCAGTGTTTCGATCGCGCGGTAGCCCGCATTCGCGATGCCGTGCGCCCGGCCCGCCTCCATCAGCGAATCATAGATGCTCGCGGCGGAGTCGATCGGCACATGCAATTCCCAGCCGAGTTCGCCCACATAAGTGACGCGAAGCGCAATCACTTCGGCGCCGGCAACGGCGATCCGCCGGTATTGCGCGAACGGGAAGGCACCATTCGACACATCGTCTGGCGTCGCGACAGACAACGTATCGCGGGCGCGAGGGCCCATCAGGGCGAGCACCGAGTACTTGTCGCTGACATCGATGAGCCGGACATCGAGTCCGGCGGGGATGTTGCGGCGGATCCAGTCGAAATCGTGAGTGGCGAAGCCGGTGCCGGTGACGATGTAGAAGGTATCGTCCGCCAGGCGCGCAACGGTCAGGTCGCATTCGATGCCGCCGCGCGCGTTGAGCATCTGCGTGTAAGTCAGCGCACCCGGCGCCTTCGTGACGTCGTTGGCGGCGATCCAGGACAGCGCGGCCTCGGCGTGGCGGCCGACCATCATGAATTTCGCAAACGACGTCTGATCGAAGAGCGCCACGCGTTCACGCGTCGCGCGGTGCTCGCGTCCGACCGCCTCGAACCAGTTCGGTCGTCCAAAGGTGTAGACGTCTTCCGGCTTCTCGCCCGTCGCGAGGTCCGCGAACCAGTTCGGGCGCTCCCAGCCGAGTTTCTCTCCGAAAACCGCACCCTGGGATTTCAGGCGCTCATAGAGCGGTGACTTCCGGAGCGGCCGGCCCGAGCCATATTCTTCGCCTGGCCACGCCATCGTGTAATGCTTGCCATACGCCTCCAGCGTGCGGATTCGCACCCAGTCGCTGTCCTGATGATGGCGGCCGAAGCGACGGATATCCACGGGCCACAGATCGTTCGGAGGCTCGCTGTGCACCACCCATTCGGCGAGCGCCATGCCGGCGCCACCGCCGGCCGCGATGCCGAACGCATTGAAGCCCGCGCCGACGAAGATATTGCGCACCTCCGGTGCCTGCCCGAGGATGAAGTTGCCGTCGGGCGTGAAGCTCTCGGGACCGTTCACCAGTTGCTTGACGCCTGCGGTCGCGAGTGCGGGCACGCGCTCGAGCGCCTGCTGCATGATCGGCGTGAAATGGTCCCAGTCGGAATCGAGTAGCGTGAACTGAAAATCGGACGGCAGGCCGCCGGTCGCCCAGGGAATCGGGTTCGGCTCGTAGCCGCCCATGACGAGGCCACCGACCTCCTCTTTGTAGTAGGTGAGCCGGTCCGGATCGCGCAGCGTCGGCAGCCCGCGCGTCACGCCCTCGATCGCGGTCGTGATCAGATACTGATGCTGCACCGAGACCAACGGCACATTGACGCCCGCCAGGCGGCCGAGGTCGCGCGTCCACTGACCGGCACACAGCACGAGCTTCTCGCAGGAGATCACGCCACCATCCGTTGCGATTGCGCGCACGGCGCCGTTCTCCACGCGGATGCCGATGACCTTGACGTCTTCGTGGATCGGCACACCGCCTGCCCGCGCGCCGCGGGCGAGCGCCTGAACGATATCGCTCGGGTTCGCCTGCCCGTCGGTGGGCAGGAATGCCGCGCCAATGACGTCGTCCACCATCATCGGCGGCCAAAGATCGCGCGCTTCCGCTGGCGACAACAGATGCATTTCGAGGCCGAAACTGCGCGCGGTGGTCGCCTGCCGCTTCACTTCGACCCAGCGTTCCGCATTGCATGCGAGCCGGAGCCCCCCATTCATTTTCCAGCCGGTCGCGAGTCCGGTCTCCGCTTCGAGCTTGTCGTAGAGCGCCACCGAGTAACCGAGGAGCTGCGTCACGTTCGCATTGCTGCGAAGCTGCCCGACGAGACCCGCGGCGTGCCAGCTCGATCCCGACGACAATTTTCCGCGCTCGATCAGGATGCAGTCGGTGATACCCATCTTGCCCAGGTGATAGGCGACCGAGCAGCCGACGATGCCACCGCCGACAATGACGATCCGGGCAGATCTGGGTAGCGCGCTCATGCGCCGCCCAGATTGTCGAATTCGGCGAGCGCCGACTCGAATCTCGCCAGGTTCGTGGCGGTGTAGGCGGGGTAGTCGAAGTCAAGCTTCGAATGAATCTCGGACACCATGCTCCAGATGGTCTCGCGCAGCAGCGACGCCGCCGTCATCGCGCTGAAGCGTCGGCTCAACTCATCGTCGACTGGCCGTCCGAAATAGGTCTCGATCAGCCGCAGCCTGAGGTCCGCGGGAAATTCGTTGTTCGAGGCAAGGCCACCGAGATCGAAGAGCGGCGAGTTGAAACCGGCATATTCCCAGTCAACGAGCCATAAGCGCGTGCCGTCATCGATGAAGTTGGTCGCCAGGAGATCGTTGTGGCCAAAGACGATATCGACCGGGCCCAGCGCTTTCTCCAGGCGTGCGGCGGTGCCGAGCAGGTCCGGCAATCGCGGGGCATGGCGGCTGTTGCCCGCGGTGAGCGTATGGGCGTAATCGCGCACGACATGAAACACCCAGAACATCGCGGCGGGCCCGCGCAGGTATTCGGGAATGCTGCGATGACAGCGTTTCAGGAGATCTACGATGCGGTCGAGATTGCGCGGGTCGCGCACATCGGCCGGCGATAGCGTCCGTCCGGCGACGAACTCGAGCACCAGCACGCCGGGTTCCGTATGAATCACCGCCGGCGCCACCCCCGCCGCGTGCGCCGCGCGGTTCGCCGCCAGTTCATTCGCCCGCACGATGCCGTGCACCGGAATGTCATTTCCGATCCGGACGAAATAGCGCCGGCCCTGGTCGACGACGCTGAAATTCATGTTGGTGATGCCGCCCGCAAT
>JANOSR010000275.1:0-1962 GCA_031415935.1 Steroidobacteraceae bacterium
TGCGGTCGGCGAGCGCGGTCACGTGTTGTATTCGACCGATGAGGGCCGTAGCTGGACGCAGGTCCAGGTGCCCGGCAGCGCCAGCCTGAATGCCGTGTACTTTGCCGATGCCACTCACGGCTGGGCGGTCGGCCACGCCGAAATGATCCTGCGCACGAGTGACGGCGGCGACACCTGGGAGCGCGTGCACTTCGCACCCGAGAATCAGCAGCCGCTGCTCGATGTCTGGTTCGCGGACCAGGATCGCGGGCTCGCTGTCGGCGCCTATGGCGTCATCTACTCGAGCACGGACGGTGGCGGCGTCTGGAGCCAGATCCCGTTCGAGCCAGCGCCGCTGGCGGATGCCGAGGAGGTCCCGACGGATCCCGAGGATATGGAAGCCGAAGTGGACCTCGGTTTCGAGTTTCATCTCAATGCCATCGCGCGCGGCCCGGAGAAGCGGCTTTACCTGGGCGCGGAGGCCGGGCGCATCTTCCGATCGGATGACGATGGCGCGAGCTGGCGCGAACTGCCGTCGCCCTACGACGGGTCCTACTACGGAATCCTGCCGCTCGACGGCGATGCGCTGCTCGCATTCGGCCTGCGGGGCAACCTGTTCCGCTCAGAGGATGGCGGCATGACCTGGACCGCGATCCCGACCGGCACGGTTGCGCTCCTGACCTCGGGCGCGCGCATCGATGCCAATACCGTGGTCGTCTCGGGCATGGCCGGTGTGCTGCTGGTGAGCCGGGACGGCGGCCGCAGCTTTACATTGACCCAGCAGGATAATCGCAAGGCGATCTCGGCCGTGCTGCCGGCCAGCGATGGTGAACTGATCGTGGCCGGCGAGGGCGGGGTGCACAGGCTGCCGCTGCCCGCCGCGGGAGCGACCCCGTGAAGGAATCCGGCGACGCCAGGATTGCCGTATGGCTGGAGCCCCATGTATTCGGGCACCGCACGCTGATTCTCGGGCTGTTCGCGGTGGTGACCGTCGTGCTCGGCTGGATCGCGGTCACTGGCCTGCGGCTCGACACCAATTTCATCAAGCAGCTGCCGCTCAAGCACGAGTACATCCAGACCTATCTGGACCACAAGGCCGAGTTCGGGGGCGCGAACCGGCTGCTGATCGCGCTCGTGGCGCGCGACGGCAACATGTTCACGCCGGAATTCTTCGAGGCCCTCAAGATCGCGACCGACGAGGTGTTCTTCATCGACGGCGTGGACCGCTCGCGCGTGCAGTCGCTGTGGACGCCCAACACCCGGTATACCGAGGTCGTCGAGGGCGGCATCGAGGCCGGCGACGTGATTCCGTCCGATTTCCGCCCGGACGCCGAGGGTCTCGCGCGCGTCAAGGAAAACATATTGAAGGCCGGCATCGTCGGCAGGCTGGTCGCTAACGACTTCTCGGGCTCGATGGTCAGTGCGCAGTTGCTCGACGCCGACCCGGAGACCGGTGCGCCGGTCGACTACATCGAGATTTCGCGCGAGCTCGAACAAAAGGTGCGCGACCGCATCGAGAACGCGAAGCTCGAAGTGGCCGTCGTGGTGCCCGTTTCGGTGCACATGATCGGCTTCGCGAAAGTGGTCGGCGACGTTGCCGACGGCGCACTGTCCGTCATCACATTCGCCATCGTCACGATCGGGCTGACGCTGCTGTTCGTCTGGGTCTACATCCAGTCGCTGCGCATCGCGCTGGTGCCGGTCATTTCGTCGCTGGTCGCGATGGTCTGGATGCTGGGCCTGCTGGTCATCCTGGGCTACGGCGTCGATCCGCTCGGCATCCTCGTGCCATTCATCATCTTCGCAATCGGCACCAGCCACGGAGTGCAGAAGATCAGTGCTGTCAGCGACGCGGCGATGTCGGGCTCCGACAGCAACGAGGCAGCGCGCCGCACATTCCGGCTGCTGTTCCTGCCGGCAATCGTCGCGCTGCTCGCAAACCTGGTCGGCTTCATCACGATCCTGCTGATCCCGGTCCAGGTG